>JBAPRV010000137.1:0-13231 GCA_049281295.1 Chlamydiales bacterium | reverse complement strand
GATTTTGGCAAATGAGGTAATCAGTATAGATATCGAGAAGTTCTTCTTGGGTCATTTTTTTTCCTTTTTTCGAAAAGAAAATATACCTTCAAAGAACTTCTTTCAACTCACTTGTGCGTAAGGTGAGCTATGTAAAACGAATGTTTACTCTTGAGCTCAATCCTGATTAGCTTCAAGTTCACTATCTAAGGTGTTTAGGCGCTCTCTAAAAGTTGTACCGTCGTGATCTTCCCTCGTCCGCTTCCATGTAGAATTGAGATTAGGAGAATTCTCAAGTCCGGTTAGTGTTTCAACTGTCTCATACCGAGAGTCCTCCTCTAAAATAGCCTCTTCCTCTCTGTAGGATCTAGGTTCTAGGGGGTATTGTTCTGGTATTTGATCATTAGAAACAACTGCAGGTCGTCGTTGCTCAGTGACAGGTCTCCTTGGTGATTCTGCGACAGAGCCAGCAACTGATACCTCAACATATTCATCGCCTTGGTTAGCTTGTTGTTCAAGTCTTTTGATTTCAAGATCTTTATTCTCGATTGTCTCACGAGCTTTAACGAGTTTTTTATTTATCTCCCTATTTTTACGAAAGGCATAGTACCCTCCTCCGAGCGAACTGATAGTTAATCCGGTAAGCACCCATGAAAGGATTCCAGTGCTACTAGTCGCAAAAGGTATAAAAACTTCTTTTCCAAAGTTTACAACGGTAGACGGCAAGTTGGTCGCAAAATGTGAAACATTATTTATAAAGGTTCCAATGTGTCCCTGTACATTTCCAATATTGTCAGCATAAATTGCAAATAAAAATGCTCCAGCTATTATTGCTGTTATCGCTACTGCAAGTATTATTGCTTTTTTATGGTCCTTCATTGAAAAATTTGCTTTTTCTATGTTATCTCCCAATCTAATTAATGGTGATTTTGATGCCTCTTGTGCATCTCCTACTGCTGCCATAATATTACCTCTGTTTATTTATTTTAATAACTATATAACTTAATTATAAATGTTTTATATTAAGGTTTTATATTGATTTTTATTAAGTTTTATTAATAAATGGAACAACTCGATTTTTCAATATAAATTCCTGAGATTTCGGAAGGGAACTTGTAAAAAATATCAAAACTGGCAGAGCTTAAAAAATGCGGTAAAAAAACGGGGGAAATTATGTTCCCCCGTATTGTTGATTCGACGTCAACGTATTTGCCAGGATTTAGCTATTAGCCTCAAACAATTTATGCTACCAGCAATATGCTATGAGTCTAATTAAGTGTTGTTACTATTCCACCCTTTGGCTGCCAGATCAATTAACTTTTTTGCGTCTTCAGGTAAATGTTTTTTTTGTATATTTAATTTTACCCTCTCTTCCAGCCCTTTTAATCTCTCTGTTTGTTCTTTACGTTGATCTTCAGGTAAAAGTTGTATCAGTTCTTTTATATGGCTTGTCAATTCGTTTTTCTGCTCATCTTTCTCTTCCATCTCACGATACCACAACTCTCTATAAGTTTCTTTTTTCCCTTTCACATAGGAAATGCCCGCTAGGGCTAATCCGGTTACTAGAATACCTGCCCCGATAGCTATAGATGTTTTGGGATTTTGAGTTATAAAAGCTAGGACATTTATTCCTCCAAGCTGCATTCCTACTAGAGAAAGGATTGCAGCAAACGCTACTAGCCCTATAATTTTTTTTGAATGCTTGCTGACAATATTTGGGCTATCGATTCCTACTTCCTGTGCAAGATTTTGTAACCCATATTTTTCTCTTACTTCATTTGCCATATTATTATTACCTCTTTTTAAACAACAAAGTTTATTTTGATGTAGTTTATTATAATATATTATTGTAAATAATGATTTATGATTTGATTAATTTTTATTAATTTTTTCTCATAATTTCTTAATTAATAGAATATTTACATATCCTCTATAAAAAAATCCCTAAATTAGCCGTAAATTTTCTATTCTCCCATGGAATAAAAGTTGTTTAGATAATTGCCATAACCTATGTTTTTTAAAAAAAACAATTGCAAGTATTTTAATTTTAAATTATAAAAAGACATACCGGCTTGTATCAAAAATAATAATTAATCATGGTTATTCATTCTCCCTCTGAAGCCCTTTCCCATGAAAGCCAGTCCCAAACTCAGCTTCCCTCCTCCCAAATCCCGCTTGATAGGGTTGCTGTGATCGTTCTTGGAGGAGGGGAAGGGAAGAGGCTCTTCCCGTTGACAGCCTCAAGATGTAAACCGGCTATATCTTTTGGAGGGCGCTATAGCTTGATCGATGTGCCCATATCCCATTCTTTGAGCTCAGGTCTTAATAAAATCTTTGTAATTGGTCAGTATCTCACCTACTCGCTTCAAAAGCATCTTTTTCAAACGTATCTCTTCCAGGGAGTTGCCCAAAACTATATTCAGCTTTTGGCGCCTGAAGAGAGAAAGGGCGAGAAAGTTTGGTATAAAGGAACAGCCGATTCGATTCGTCAAAATATCGACTATTTTTCTGAAATATCAGCCGATTATTTTTTGATTCTCTCTGGAGATCAGCTTTACAATATCAACTTTCAGAAGATGATCCAATTTGCCTTTGAGGTAGATGCGGGTATGTTAATTGCGGCTCAACCCGTCAACGAAAAAGAGGCAAAACGGATGGGGGTTTTGAAGATCGAGCAAGGGGGAAGCCGGCTGATTGACTTTTATGAAAAACCCCAAAATGAGGAGACTCTTCACCGTTTTTATACCGACGCTTTTACGTTGAATCGGTTGGGCTATAATGAGGGTGCAATAAAAAATTACCTTGGCTCTATGGGAATTTACTTTTTCAAAAGGCAAGTTCTATTTGATTTGCTTCATGAGGATCAAAGGGCGGATTTTGGACATCATCTTATTGAAACAGAGATGAATAAAAAAGATGCCCATGTGTTTTTATATGATGGCTATTGGGAAGATATCGGCACCATTGAATCTTATTATCATGCGAATTTGGCTTTAACCCGTCATGGAGACGATCAAAAAAAAGGGCTGCAATGCTATGATGAAAGCAGTCTTATCCTTACCAAGCGGTATAATCTGCCTGGTGCAAAAGTTTCTAACTGCAAGATAGATCATGCAATCCTTTGTGAAGGGGCGATCCTGGAGGGAGCTGAGATTTCTCATAGCATCATTGGGGTTAGGGCCATGGTCGGTAAGGGGACTGTTATCCGTGACTCTATTGTCATGGGGAATGAGTACTATAGCCGGTCGGCGGGAGAAACAAGGGTGGAGCCGCACATTGGGGAAAATTGTATGATTCAAAAAGCCATTATTGATGAAAACGTGACTATTGGGAATAATGTGAAGCTCATTAATAGTAAAAATCACACCGATTTCGAATCCTCTGACGGACGTATTATAGTGCGTGATGGCATTATAGTGGTGCCTCGCGGCACGATTATTCCGGATGGATATATAGTGGATTAAGTTTTAAATGATAAAATCCATCCCCATCTTTTTGCATGGAACTTCGCGTTCGAACTCACCGACTTTGCTAAGTCGCCTCGCTCTCCACGCTTTGTTCCAGGCAAAAATCTTGTGGCCGATTTTATCATTTAAAAATTAAACCACTATATTTTCTAAAGCCTTTTTCGATATCAGGATAGGTTTATGGCTATTTGGGTCATTGCAGATTTGCATCTCTCTTTTGGGGCGCCGGATAAGAAAATGGATGTCTTTGGACCCAAATGGGCGGGATATACCGATCAAATAAAGACTCATTGGCTAGACTCTGTAAGCGCTGAAGACCTTGTTTTGATTCCGGGAGATATCTCTTGGGCGATGTCATTGGATCGAGCACAAATTGATTTAGAGTGGATAGAGGCTCTTCCCGGTACGAAGGTGATCATCAAAGGGAATCATGATTATTGGTGGGGCTCGTATGCAAAGGTCAAGCAGATGCTGCCTCCTACAATCCATGCGATCCAAAACAATGCTTTTGAGTGGAAAGGTGTCTCGATAGGCGGAGCCCGCCTATGGGACAGTGAAGAGTATGATTTCAATCCCTTTATTGACTTTACCGAGCCCCCTCCTTTGCTTAGTAAGGAAAAGCTTCTCGACCGGCAAAAGCTTTTTAATCGGGAGCTTGAGCGGCTGGAGCTTAGTTTAAAAGAGTTAGATCAAGAGGCTTCGATGCGTATTGTCATGACGCACTACCCTCCTATTGGGGCCGATCTTAAAACTTCGCGGGCTGCTGCTCTTCTGGAAAAATATAAGGTGCAAATCTGTGTTTTCGGTCATTTGCACAATGTAAAAGAGGGCTCACTCTCTTTTGGTCAGACAAGAGGAGTTCGATACTTTTTGACCTCATGTGATTTCTTGAATTTCAGACCTTTAAAAATAGTTTGAGGCTAGAATCAGTTTTCGATGGAAAAGGAGAGCTTTTGATTGAGAATGGTGTGAAGGGCGAGAAGATCGGGATCTTGTGGATTGAGGGGAACTTCAGCAGGGAGATGGGTTCTTTGGAAAAAAATTTGAGCTATTGCCTCAGCAGGCTGTTGTAGTTCCAAATATTCGTAATGGGCATAGCAGTTCTCTATGAACTCTCTAAAATCCCCCTCTTCTGTCAAAAGAGGCATGATCTTGGTAGCAAGGGCGTGAAAAAGGGTATGATTGCCGCTATTTGCCAGGAAATAGAGAATCTCTTCCAATAAAGTGAGGTTGATGTCTTTTCCCAAAGTGCTTATCATCTTTTCTAGTTGCTCATAACCCTCTTCAGGTGATTTTTCGATTTCAACCCGTGCGATTAAGTAGTTAAACCATTCGGGCTGTATGAAATATTGATAAAATCCTTCGAGAAGCTCACTGGCATAGGTCAGGTTTTTCATTTCTATTTCGGTGAGGATATAATCAAAGAGAAAGCTTTCCAGGTCGGTCGCACAGTAGGTTTGGATTTCCATGAACGCCTCTTTTGGGGGGATATTCTCATCGACCTGTTCGTCTAAAATCTGCTGAAGATAGGCCAGAGCGTCTTGAAGAGGGGTTGAAGAGAGCTTTTCTTCCAGGTCGTAGAGCATGATTTGATGATCCAGCTCATCGCAAAAGATCGAAAGAGATCTTTTTTCAGGAAAAAGACGCCGCCATAGCTCGAACACAATGAGGAAAATCTGGTCGAGCTCAAGAGGTTCTCGATCTTGTGCCAAAGTTTCGGCCATCTCCTCGGGTATTTCATAGTTTTTTCCATAATTTTCAAATTCAATCTGATTCAATGTGATCCCAAGCCTATTTAAACGAAGGAAAAGATCTTCGGTCGGAAATTGCCGATAGTTTTCTATTTGCCACGGCTCAAGTGAATGAAACTCTAACTCACTCTCATGCACTCGGTTGAGGTTGAGGTGAATCAGATTATAAAGGGCTTTTTTTTGCAAAAACATAGAGTTATTCCCTACCTTGTTTAACAGGATGCCATCGGTTTAACAAAAGAGAGTTGCCGATGACACAAAGAGAGCTTAAGGCCATAGCGGCTGCTGCAATAATGGGATTGAGTAGTCCGACAGCTGCTAATGGGATTCCTAAAATGTTGTAGATAAAGGCAAAAAAAAGATTTTGATAGATTTTGCGAAAGGTTACTTTGGAAAGCTCGATGCTATCCGCGACATGGTTGATATCGTTACTCATCAAGGTAATATCAGAAGCTTCAATAGCAATGTCTGTCCCTTTGCTCATAGCAAAGCCTACGTCGGCCGCAGCCAGCGCGGGAGCATCATTAATTCCATCACCTACCATTCCTACTGTTTTATCTCTTTTTTTTAATTGTTCAACTACTTTAGCTTTATCTTGTGGAAGAATTTCAGCATAAAAAGTGGTGATCCCCACTTTTTTAGCGATCGCTTGAGCTGTCTTTTTATGATCTCCGGTTAACATAACCACTTCTATGCCAATTTCTTTAATCCTTTCTATCCCTGATGCGGAGTGAGGCCGCAATGTATCGGCGACAGCAAAGTAGCTGAGTATTTTATTTTCATCGCTTAAACAAACGATCGTTTTTCCTTCTTGTTCCATCGGCTCTGTTATGGAGCGATCTATGCTAAAGCCTTTCTCTTGCATCCAATTAAGCGAACCGATGGAGAATTGTTTATTTTCTATGCTGCCTAAAACTCCTTTTCCTACAATGGCTTCAAAATGGGTCACGCGATCTTTCGATCCCGAATAGGCGGAGGCGATGGTTTGTGCTATATGATGTTCCGAATGATCTTCGATGGAAGCGGCTATCCGTCTTACTGACTCATTATCAGGAATCACGTCGGTCAATTTTGGCTTTCCTTCAGTTAATGTTCCGGTCTTATCTATTGCGATTACGGTCAGCTTTTGAGCTCGTTGAAGCGCTTCTGCATTTTTTACCAAGATGCCTGCTTTGGCTCCCCGTCCGGAAGCGACCATAATGACGGTGGGTGTGGCCATTCCAAGCGCACAGGGACAGGCGATAACCAGGACCGCTACTGCGTTGATCAGAGAGTCTGCAAATTGGGAAGAGAATCCCCACCAAAGGAAAAAAGTAAGAAAACTAATAGCTACGACCGATGGAACAAAAATCGCTGAAATTTTATCGGCCAATTTTTGAATAGGAGCCCTAGAGCTTTGGGCCTCTTGAACCAGTCGAATAATATTGGCTAAAGCCGTGTCAGACCCGACCGCGGTAGCTTTTCCTGTTAAAGCTCCTTTTTGATTTTGAGTGCCTCCAAATAATTTCATCCCTATTTGCTTATGGCTTGGGAGACTCTCACCTGTCAGCATCGATTCGTCGACATAAGAGTCTCCTTCCACAACCTCCCCATCTATGGGGACTTTTTCTCCGGGGCGTACCTCGAACAGATCTCCTACTTGGATCTCTTCAATAGGAAGAGAGATCCATTTTCCCTCTCTTTGAACACGAGTATTTTTTGGCTGTAGGTCTAGAAGGGCTTTAATGGCCCCCGATGCTCGGTGTTTTGTTCTGAGCTCTAAGAGTCGACCCAAAAGGATTAAGGTGATGATTGAGGCGCTTGCTTCAAAATAAACATGATAGGGGAGATTTAGAAAAAAGATAACAGCGCTATAAAAATAGGCAGCGGAAGTTCCAAGCCCTATTAGAAGGTCCATATTTCCTGTAAAGGTTTTAAGAGCATAGTAACTTCCAACGTAAAAGCGCCACCCAAACCCGAACTGCACGATCGTTGAGAGGGTAAATTGAAGCCAGAGAGGGATCACAGTAGGTTGGTTTATGATGTCCATGGACATCTGAAAGATGAGAGGAAGGGTAAATAGTGCGGATAAAATGACTATGACCAATTGTGTGTAAAAGTGCTTTTTTTCTCCTTTTGTAATTTCTTCACTGCTTTTGCCGCCAATGGGAAAGGCATTGTAACCAGCTGATTTGACAGCATGTATGATATTTTTCAGGGAGGCAGACCCTTCTACGACAGCCTCGCCTGAGACAAAACTAACCCGGGCCTCCTCCACTCCGGGAACTATTTTAAGAGCTTTCTTAATAGTTCCTTCACATGAGACGCAGTGCATGCCTTCTATTTTAAGAATTGTTTTTTCACTTTTCATTTTAAATAATTCTTATCACTAAAAAAATAAATTGTCAAAAAATAGTGTTTATTATATAATTTATTTAAATAATTTTAAGAAAAGGTTTATTATGTCTTATTCAAGTACATCATCCGATCTATCTGGTTCTTTTAGATCTGTGCAAAACAGTCCAAGAAGAGACTCTATTGACGAGATAGAAGATGAGCTTAGCGGTGATAAGGTTAAGTGCGCTGTGTCTGTTGTATTAAGCGAAAAACCTAGAATCATGGATGAACCCCTTGCTTTTCGCCACAAATGTGACATAGCGAGAGCGACTGGAGGTATTTGGGCTGTTATTCGTCTTATCGGTGCCTATGTGGCTGAATTTTTCGGCTTTAAAGCAGATGGCCCCACTTTCTGGAGAAATTCTTATTATACCGACCTTAAGCTACAACTTAATCGCCTTGCAAATGATCCAAATGTCTCATTCGAGTCTGCTTCTGTACAAAATATATTAAAAAAGCTTCTGCCTGATCTTGAAACGTTAAAAGCAAAATGGAACGGCTTAAAAAGCGAAGAGAATAGGCAAGAATTTTTCTCCGAAATGAGGAGCAAATACCTTTATGCCCTAGAAGATCTATCCGAGAATCGCTTTATGACTCAAGAACCTAAGAAAATCGGGGATTGGATCAGTGAAATAGGACGTGAATTGCGTGAATCTTTAGAGCTTAAGTTGAATGAAGTTAATGTTCTAATTGAAGCAACAGAAGCTGAATTGAAGAGATTAGAGAATAGTTATGCAGAGAGTGTAAAAGAAAACAAAAACGAACTTTCGGATCACGCAAATGCTCTTGATCGACTAGATAAAGACCTTCACCCACTTACTGAAGAAAATAAACTTGTAAACGAACGGCGTCAATTGGGAATGCAAGTAGAAACCTCTCAAAATAGGATAGGTATTGAGATCGGACTGAAAGAAAGCGAAATAGCCAAACAAAAAAGTATGCTAAAGGGGAGAGCTGCTCAAGGTCGCCGAAATTATGATAATTTTATCAGGAAACAGGAAGGGCTAGAAGTAGAACTGCAACAGTTCCGCAAACAAAAAAACTGGCTAGATGCAAAAATTCACGAACTTTTTCCTGCTATAGTGGTATAGATTGAAAATTTTTATAGCTACTTGTGAGAAAGAAGGGTAATTTGGTACGCTTCTCCTCTTGATAAATCAAAGAGGAGTGGTCATGCGACGCCATTTGACCCTTATTTTTTTTGCAGCTTTTCTTTCGACCTATCTTTTGGCCGAAACAGAAATCCCTCCCTTAAAGCCGCGCCAGCCTAACTGGCGTCCTAAAGTGATTGAAAACTACCCGAACGGTAATCCTAAAGAGGTCCTTTTTCAGGAAAAGGAGAATGGGGTTGAGAAGCCTGTCAAGCAACTAGTTTTTCGCGCTACAGGCCATATTGAAAGAGAGACTGACATTGTCCAGCTCGACGAAAAAATGATTGTACCTCATGGAGCTTCTGTCAGCTTTCATATCAATGGGGCACCTGCTCAGCAGGCCTGTTATGAAAAAGGGCGTTTAGAGGGAATTCTTAAAACATTCTACGAGAGCGGCCAACTTAAAACCTCTTCGAGCTATTTAAATGGAATTCGACACGGTCTTTCACAAGCGTATCATCCCAATGGCCAATTAAAAGAAAAGGTCACTTATGAAAAGGGCAAGATTGCAGGAGACCTTTTGACCTATTATCAAGACGGGTCTCAAGCTTCTCAGGTTCCTTACAAAAATGGGCTTCCTCATGGCAATGCTCTCGAATGGTATTCTAAAGAAGAGCATGATGGGGGGCTTAAGGCCTCTCGAAATTATGTAGACGGGCTTCTTCATGGAGATGGTAAATCGCCGGCTCTTATGATCTATGGCCGGGAGTTGACTCTTCTGGAGGTTCAAGACTATAGGGAGGGAAAACCTTATGGGCTTCACCTCAAATATTATCCTAATGGACAGACCTGTTATCGAGTGAATTATGCCAATGGGCTAAAAGAGGGAAAAGAGCAATTCTTTCATGAAGATGGAAGAGTTGCCGGAGGGGGACGCTATCAGCAAGGCCTGCCGCAAGGAGAACATATCATTCGTTTTTCAGAGGGCGAGGTGCAGAAAAGAGCCTGTTATAATGAGAAAGGACAACTGACCGAACCCATCGTCGAATATTATGAAAATGGCCGGCAGAAAAAGAGTTATACCCTTGAAGACGATCAATATGTGGGTGAGTTTAAGAGTTGGTATCCCAATGGTCAGCTCAAAGAGGATTACTTCTATGTCAATGGATCCTTTGAAGGGGAGCAAAAAGAGTACTATGAACAAGGGCAGCTTAAACTGGCAGCCTCTTTTGAAAACAAAAAGTTCAATGGCCCTTATAGAGAGTGGTATGAAGATGGAAATCCTAAATCCGTAAAGGCTTATATCCAAGGAGTGCTGGATGGGGAGCATTTAGAATGGTATGAGAACAGGCAAAAACGTCTTGTTGCTCACTACCTAAAAGGGAAGCTCGATCAAGTACGTCAGGAGTGGAATCAAGAGGGAGTGCTTGTTTTCAGAGGGGAGTATCGTGAAGGGGTCCCTCATGGGGTTCTTGAGTCGTGGCATGAAAATGGGAATCGACGCCAGATCTCCCATTTTGATAACGGGCACCGTTCGGGAGAAGAAGAGATATTTTTCGAGAATGGACAGAAGCAAAGCCTTGCCTACTTTAAAAACGATCTTCTAGACAAAGAGTTTTGCAGTTGGCATGAGGACGCCTCTGTGCATTCTTTGATGAGTTATAAAGAAGGGATTCCTATGGGAGAGCATCGGGAGTATTATCCCCCCGCCGAGAAAGGACAAGCCGGACAGATTGCTCGGGTTTTTCACTATGAAGATGGAAACCTCAATGGGGAACAGCTTTCCTACCATCCTAACGGTCAAATAGCTGCTATAGTTAATTACCGCAACGGCCTTTTATCAGGCGAGAAAAAACAGTGGGAGAGTGGTGGAGCTCTGATTGAGTCTGCAGTCTATATCGACGGCGGGTTAGAGGGGCGCTATTTCCAGATGGGTCCGGAGGGGGAAGAGGTTATTTTTCATTATAAAAATGATCAAAGAAATGGGGTGCATCAGGTCTTTTACCCCGAAGATCCCGAGAGAGGGAAAGTGAAAAGAGTAGATGCCTATTTTGAAGATGATCTTCTAGAGGGGGAATTTTCGGAGTATAATGCCGACGGCACCAAGATGGCCAGCACCTTCTATAAAAAGGGAAAGAGAGAAGGGATTGCGACTCTCTACTCTGAAAAGAATGGGATGCTGGTCATGAGCATGGAATTTCGTGCGGATAAGCGGAATGGGAAAGCTGTCAGCTATTATCCCGACGGCAAAGTATATAAAGAGGTGAGTTTTGTAAATGATGTGCGCAATGGACCTACGCGCACCTTTTATCAAGATGGATCTCTCGCCTCTCTTTACATTTATAAAGATGACCGTCTAGAGGGTCTTGGCCAAGAATGGAATAAAGATGGGATACTCATTTTTGCCGGAGAGTATAAAAATGATTTAAAACATGGTAAATTCAATAAATATTACGATGATGGTACGCCCCGCCTACTCTGCTCTTATGAAGAAGATAAAATGGTAGGTGACAAAAAAATATTTGATCCTGCTGGCAAACAAAAGCAATAAAAAAAGAATTATTCTCTTAAAAGTTTATACATGATAAACTTTTTCTGTTTTTTTTAATTATTTAGAAATTAGATGAATTCAAAAAAGAAGCAAGATACGTGGAGCAAGGAAGCGGGCTATATCTGGTCAATGATCGGATCGGCAGTAGGATTTGCAAATGTTCTAAGCTTCAGCGCCCTTTGCTACAAAAATGGGGGAGGGGCCTTTTTAATTCCTTACGTGATAGCCCATCTTGTCGTGGGCATACCCCTGCTTTTACTCGAGGGTGTAGTGGGTCAGCGCACTCGTCTCCCTTTGGTCTCGGCAATGGGCGAACTTGTGGGGAGAAGGGCCAAGCTGCTGGGTTGGTTTGCGATTTTAACGTGCGCCACGATTGGAGGGTTCTATCTGGTCTTGACCAGCTATTCTGTTGCCTACGCCTATTTTTCAGCTAAAGGGTTTGCAGCAATCGATGCCGGTTATTTTTTTAAGACTGTCTTTTTGCGAGATTCGGGAAGCCTTTCGAAGGTCGGGGGAGTGGCAATAGGTGCGCTGCTTTCAACGATTATCGTAGCCGGATTTACCTGGGCGGTATTGATTCGAAATATCCGCTCGGGGATTGAAAAGCTCTGTACGATATTCCTGCCTTTGCTTGGGATTTTGATGGGTCTGTTTAGCCTTGCGGTTTTTTTATTGCCGGGAGCGGGCGAAGGATTGAAGCACTATTTGATTCCGGACTTTTCCCGTTTAGGAAACTGGACACTATGGCGAGATGTGTTTGGACAGGTTTTCTTTAGTCTGTCGCTTGGACTTGGGATTGTAACTGGTTACTCCCGCCACAATCATGAAAGTTTTAGTATCACCCGTTCGATGTACAAGATAGCGGCAGGGGACTTTCTAATCTCTTTTATCTCGGGATTTGCTATTTTTGGTTGTATGGGTTTTATGAGCCAATCAAGCGGGATGGCTTTTTCCCAACTGGTCTCATCGGATTCGGCCTTTGAGATTGGTTTCGTGATTTTTCCGATGATCCTCAATCAATTTGGAGAGCTTTTATCCAGAATTATTGGCCCGATTTTCTTTTTCTGCGTCTTTATCGCAGGGATTACCGGCGTCTTTTCGATTGTGGAAAGCGTGGCCGGCAATATTGAGGTTGAATTCAATAAAAACCGGAAAACAGCTGTTAGTTGGGCCCTAGCTTTGATTATGGTTTTAGCCCTCCCTTTTTGTCTGGGGAATGGGCAGCAGTTACTAGGGGCAATGGCTCCCATGGTGCTGGGCAATGCTATCTTGGTGGGAGGCATTGGTGAGATCGTGCTTTTCTTGATGATCTCAAAGACAATCCGCGATGAGGCGATCTGGTTTAACGGAAAGCGAAGGATTTATTCCTATCACTGCTTGAAATGGGTAGTGCTGCCCCTTTTATCTTCGAGCCTGTTAGGGGCTCTTTACCATGAGCTGAGAAGCGGTTTTGCGATAGAAGGAGTAGTTCGTCTCAGTTGGTTGGTTGTTGTTTTAGGAGCAGGAGTTATCCTTTCACGTCGTTCTGTCTCATCTATACAAATGGCCAAACTGGCTGAATAATAAAATTTTATACAATAAAACATGAAAAAACCAAAGGAGTGTTATGTCTAGCATTCCCGCTATTCAAGCATCAACGAATATTGATGAAATTAGTGTTGCTAATTCATCTTCACAAGTAAATGGTACTCCGGTTTCATCGCCAATTTCTGAAAAATGTGGCGAGGAAGAGATTTCAAAGTTAAAATCGGTAATAGATAATATCCTCAAAGAAAACAATTGAGGGAACTTATTCTGCTATATCAGAATCAGATTAGATCGCCCTCTGCGGCCAGCCTATTCTGGCATTTTTTGCGTAAGGTGATAGGGAAGTTATTTCTCGGAAATGGTATAGCAGAATAAGCTCAAAAGTTTACAAATCAATCCGGATTTTTTAGCGGGAAAGATTGCGCTCGATCTCGCTGACTTACATAAGTCAGCATCGATTTCCGCGCTTCCTTTCTCGCTAAAATCTCT
>JBAPRV010000136.1:0-11080 GCA_049281295.1 Chlamydiales bacterium | reverse complement strand
GCTGTGGGCACCGGATGCATCGGGATCATAATGCAGCATTAAACTTAAGGGCCGCCGGGATGTCGGTCTAAAGCCTGTGGAGCTGCCCAGGTTGCTGGGAGCGAGGAATCAGGAATCCCTCGCCTTTAGGCGAGGGAGGTTCAACTAATTGAGGGCTTTGTTGAGCTTGTTGGGCATTTATCATCTCTTGCAAGCCTAGGAATAGCTGATCCATACCCGGTGTACCTTGAAAAATTCCTAAATGATTCATTCTCTGCTCAATCAATTTCATCCCCAACTCATGCTGTGCTTTCGCACGCGCTTGGTCTGCTTGCTCTTTGCGCTGCGTACTCGAGATAGTTTCATCAATCTCCACAAATGTTGCATTTAGCCCTTTTCCGTCGTTTTCGACCCTAATGCGATAACACTTTCCCTCTTCAAACTCCGGCAACCTAGAAACAGATATTGGAAGATTATCTCTTCTAGCTCGTCTTTCGGGCCTGAAAATCCCATTGGAACCCCTAGTCATGTGCCGAGAACTTTCATAGTATTGGAAAATTTTTGCAGAAAGCTTAATGGTTTTTGCAAGTTCAGGGGCCAGGGAGATGCGATATCCAGTCCAATTATTTAATTGATCTCGGACAGTAAACCGCAAAAGCTGCTCAGTGGAAGAAGGAATCTCTTTATTGATACGGCAAGCGATTTCTTTATCTACACCTTGAAACTTCAAGTCTATATCGCTGATTGTCCAATTTGCAGGATATTCAGCTTTTCCATGATAAGAAACTTCAAAACTACAATTTCCAGACGATGCCATATGAGTATTCCTTCAAAAAAAATTAAATTTTAAGCTAACAAGGTAAAGAAAAATCAAGATCAAATCAAGAGAAAAATTATTTGATATTCAGACTTTTATTTTTTGTGAGGCAGAGAAAAAACGAGGGATATGGACACCTCGATATTTTTTTAGCTTTTATTCTCTCTTTAATTTAAATTTTTATCATTTAGGGAAATTTATGACGATTTCAGCTGCATCTACCCAAAGATATCTACGAACCCCAAGAGACTTTGTTCGAAAAGGATGTCCTCGCCAGCTAGTTCCTTCTTACCAAAAGAGGAGTTTGCCTGATGGAGAGAGAAGACAAGTTATTCACGAATATACCACAATGATGCTTACGCATCTCTCTAAGCAGAGAGTCGTTAAAAACCAATTAGATTTAACCCTCTTGCATCGTGAATTGGAACTAGACTCCCTTCATCTTCAAGCTTCAGGAGCATCAAATATTTTGGTTAGCAAAGTGAGCTTTAATTGCTTAATTACAACTGCTTCCGGAGAACAAATACGCGATTATATTCACTTTGATCTAAGAATTCCGGGAACCAATACGGACAAAGAGGCAGTTCTTTCTTATGAAATGCTCATAAACGCTTATGGAGGGAAGGATAAACTTTACTCTGCCATGAAGAGCCTCTATACTTTTGGAAAAAAAATGGCTAGCAATGGCCACAAACATGGACATACCCCTCTATTTGATCCAACTTCAAGTCGCCATGATCAATATATAAGGCACACAGAACAATTTCTTGTAGCTTATTTGACTCTTCCTGAAGCGGCTGAGATGTTGCGAAATAGGTTAAAAGTGGAAATTCGCTCCAAATACGCGGGAGCGATTCATTCTAAAGTTTACAATATGGGGCTTCATATGCACTCAACTAAGACCTGCTGCGGTCCTTGTGAATATTCCCTTGTCGGCCTAATGAATCAATACAAGCAATTCAGTCCCAATTTTCTAAAAAATTTTATTCATGCTTGTTTAGAGCCAAACGAGCAGCTTACAATCACTCTGCCAAAAAAATCTAATTTTCAGCTTTTAACAACTGTCACCACAAGTGAAAACTGCGATGGAACGCATAAAAAAAAGCCCGATTCCGACATAAAGGTATTGGAATGTGAGGATTCTGTAACCCGCTTTATGATCAATGTAAAAGATCCTCAAGCATCTAAAAAAATCTATATTTCAGCATTCAATTGTGGATTTGATCGAAGACGCATTCCGGAAGATTCATCATTGAGAGACAAAACTGTTGTGATTAGTGGCTCTAGAACCACAAAAGCTAAGGGCATGAACGGAAGTGGGGGTACGATTCACACAGTGAAACAAGTACGAGCTGAAGAATTAGATGAAATTAGCAGTAGGATTTCTTCTCTTGAGAAATACCTTTAAAGCATGAAAGCTAGACCTGACAAGTTGCCTTCTAGCTTTTTTAAGTTTTCATTACCGGGTGTACTGCTAAAAGCTTTACAGGGCCATCTTGTTCTTTCTGTTGTGCACTTGAGATAGCTTCGCCAATCTCTACGAATGTTGCATTTAGGCCTTTTCCGGCATTTTCAACCCTAATGCGATAACACTTTCCTTCTTCAAATTCTGGCAACTCAGAAACAGAAATTGGAAGAACTTTTTCTCGTGTCTGCAATTTGGGTCTGACAATCCCATCAGGATCCTCGATCATGTAATTAGAATCGGTATAGAATTGTAAAAGTGTTGCAGAAAGGTTAATAGTTCGTGCAACTTCAGAATTTAGGGAGATGCGTTTTGCAAATCGCTTACAAGGTTCATCAGCTCCGACATCCATCCATAAAAAATGCTCAGAACCATTGTTGATATATGAAGCGATCTTTGCATCTACATCTTGAAACTTCATATTAATAATTCTGAGTGTCCAATCTCCAGGATATTCAACTTCTCCATGATACAAAAATTCAAAATTACAATTTCCAGATGATGCCATAAAGGATACTCCTTTAAAGAAAGTTAAATTTCAAATCAGCAAGGTAAAGAAAAATTAAGCTCAAATCAAGAGGAAATGATTTGATGTTCGAATTTATTTTTTTTGGAAGAAAGAAAAAGCGAGGGATAAGGAGCGGCATTTCCTCCCACCCCTGAAGGGATGGGTTTCCATGTCGTTAATAGGAAGAAATTAGCAGTAGAATTTCTCTCTTAAGAAGTGCCTTTAAAGTATGAAAGCTAAACCTAGCAAGTTGCATTCTAGCTTTTTTAAGTTTTCATTCTCGGTGTCAAAACGTTTTTGAAGCTTCTAGACTTCAAAATTATCTAATTCAGAGTTATGTTGAGCAGTTATCATTTCTTACAGACCTGGAAGTCCCTAATCTATAATCTCTACAAATGTTGCTTTTAGGCCTTCTCCATCATTTTCAATCCTTAGGTGATAACATTTTTCCTCTTCAAACTCCGGCAACTCAGAAACAGAAATGGGGAGAGTTTCTTGTTGAGATTGCAATTTGGGTTTGACAATCCCATCAGGATCCCTGATCACGCAACGAGGATCGGCATAGATTTTAAAAAATTCTGCAGAAAGGTTAATAGTTCGTAAAAGCTCAGGATTTAGAAAGATGCGATTTGCAAATCGCTCACCAACTTCATCTTGAATATACATCGATAAAAACCGCTCAGAGCTCTCATTGATATATAAAGCGATTTTTGTATCTACATCTTGAAACTTCACGTCAATAACTCTGACTGTCCAATCTTTAGGAGGCTCAACTCTTCCATGATACGAAACTTTAAAACTACAATTTCCAGATGACGACATATCAGCAAGATAAAGAAAAATTAAGCTCAAATCAAAAGAAAAATGATTTGATGTTCGGATTTATTTTTTTGGAAGAGAGAAAAAGCGAGGTAGCTGGGTACCTCGCTATTTTTTAAAAGATCTTATTTCTTCTTGGTGAGATCGCAAGCAGCTATGATTTTAAAGAATGAAAAACACCAAAGCCCTGAAAGCCCAACAAGCGCATAGATAATACGACTAATCGCTGCGCTATCTCCTCCAAAAATACTTGAAATAACATTGATTTGGAAAAACCCTACCATTCCCCAGTTCAATGCGCCAATAATGACAAGAATCAATGCAATCCAATGGATAACCCTCATGTACCTCCTCCTAATACTCGTTTGATATGTATTTAGAACCTATCTGTAAACACTCTTTTAGACAAGACAAAGATTTACAGATAGATTCTAACATTAGCTCTATCACTATCAACTTAAGTATTTATCTGCAAATATTTTTTTAAGGCGGGTTCAATATTGGAATAGGCGAAATGAAAACCACTTTTCAAAAGACGTTCAGGTTGAACGTGGGTGCTAGATAAAAACACTTCTGATCCTCCGGATCCAAATAGAAATGAGAGCGCAAACCTGGGAACTGTAATAAATACAGGCCTGTTTAATAGATGCGCCATTGTTTTAGTAAATTCGTAATTTGTAACCGCATGAGGAGAGACGAAATTAACGGGGCCGGAAATTTCCGGATGATCGATTAAGTAAATAATGCCTTCTAAAACATCGTCGAGAGCGATCCAGCTCATCATTTGCTTGCCCGACCCAAGAACTGCCCCAAAACCCATCTGAAAGGGCTTTTTCATTCTTTTCAAAATCCCACCGCCTTCACCCAAAACAGGACCAAAACGAGCCAGCACCACGCGTACTGATTTTTTTGTTAATTTTTCGGGAATGGATTCCCAACGGCGACAAATTTCAGCAAGATAGCCATGTCCGGAAAGGCTTGTTTCAGTTAAAACCTTGTCCCCTCTATCTCCATAGTAACCAATTGCTGAGGCGCTGATATAGAGCTTCGGGGGGTTGCGTAAATGCATGATTGTGTCACATAAAAACTTCGAGGATATAAAACGGCTCTCCCTGAGTTCTTCCATTTTTTTCTCGTTCCACCGCCCAACAATACTTGCTCCGCACAAGTTGATCACGACATTAGCCCCTTCAATTGCTGAAGGATCAATTTGACCCGCCTCCGGGTTCCAATATTGAGCTTTATGCTTGGAAGTTCTTGATAGTAAAATGAGTTCATGACCTTTCTCTTGCAAAAAAGGGACTAAGTGCGAGCCTATAAACCCGCTGCTTCCTGCGATTACAATTTTCATTTTTTCTCTCTCTATAAAAACACTTTTATATACAATTGCGTTTTATTTTTAAAACGGGTAATATCTTCTCCTATGTCAGATTTTTGCGAAGAAAGCATCAAAACTCTATGCGCTCTGTGCCGCATTGAAATTGCTGAAGAAGATTTTCCGGCATTATCTAAAGATCTAAAACGAGTTTTAGATTATGTCGAACTTCTTAATGAAGTGGATGTGAGTCATCTTTCACCTTATAGTCATATTGAAGAGCAAGGAACAGGATCTCTTCGAGAGGATGAAGTGGGTGAACTATTGCAAAGAGAACAGTTTTTAAATAATGCACCCGATCAGGTGGGAGGCATGATTCGCGTGCCCCCTATTATTAAACAAAATCCTTAGGATATGTATCAACAAAGCGCTCGTACCATCCATCAGCATTTTCTTGAGGGAAACCTGTCTGCTGAAGCCATTAGCCTCTACTTTTTGAAACGCATAGAGCAATATGACAGTAAGATAGGATCGTTTCTTTCCCTGTTTCCTGAACGGGTTTTGGAAAAAGCGCGCAACCTCGACAAAAAGCGGGCACGCGGGGAGAAATTGGGCAGGCTCGCTGCTGTCCCTATAGGAATCAAAGACAATATACACGTTAAAGGGGAAATTACAACTTGCGGTTCTAAATTTCTTACTAATTACCGGGCGGTTTTCGATGCAACAGTGACGGAGCTGCTCGAACAAGAGGATGCACTCATCATCGGCAAAAATAATCTCGATGAATTTGCTATGGGCTCTTCCACCGAACACTCTGCTTTGCAGGCTACTTCTAACCCTTGGAATCTCGATTGCGTTCCCGGAGGGTCGTCCGGAGGCTCAACGGCAGCGGTAGCAGCTCGACTCTGTCCTGTTACGTTAGGATCGGATACGGGGGGGTCAGTCCGTCAGCCGGCTGCTTTATGCGGGGTAGTGGGTTTTAAGCCAACCTATGGACGAGTCTCTCGATATGGCCTTGTCGCTTTTGGCTCCTCACTCGATCAAATCGGACCTGTTGCTACCACTGTTGAAGATATCGGTATGGTAATGGAGGTAATCGGACGGCATGATAGCCGTGATGCCACAAGCCTCTGTTCCCATCCTGATGAATACCTCTCTCTTCTTCAAACAGATGTAAAAGGGAAAAAAATAGGAGTTCCTTGGACTTTCCTTGAAGATCTTCAAGAAGAGCCTAAAGCTTGCTTTTTACAAGCTATCGATGTTTTGAAGAATTTGGGGTGCGAAATAGTAAATATAGACCTCAATATTTTAAACTACTCTCTCGCCACCTACTATATCATTGCAACTGCCGAAGTTTCCACTAATCTAGCCCGTTTTGATGGAATCCGATATGGGCGGCGCTCTTCGAAAGCCGAAACACTCGACCAGATTTATGATTTCTCTCGAACAGAGGGTTTTGGTCCTGAGGTAAAAAAACGCATTTTATTGGGAACTTATGTCCTCTCTTCAGGTCATCAAGATGCTTATTACAAAAGAGCTACGAAAGTGCGTTTAAAAATTATAGAGGAGTTTCAACGTGTTTTTGAACTGTGTGATCTCATAGCCACTCCCGTCTCCCCCATCACCGCCTTTCCTAAAGGAGCTATTCAAGATCCTCTTCAAATGTATCTTCAAGACATCTATACGATTGGAGTCAATCTTGCCCGTCTTCCGGCTATTTCAGTCCCTTCCTGTTTTAGCAGCGAAAAAAAACCGATAGGCTTGCAACTCATAGGGGCCAAACATGAAGATGCTACTGTGTGTCATTTAGCCCACGCTTATGAACAAATGACTCCCTATACTCGTGAAATTCCCCCATTATTTGACCAAGAGGCATGACAGAACAATGGATCCTTCTATTTTTTCAGATTGGGAACCGGTTATTGGACTTGAAGTGCACGTTGCACTCAACACGCGAGCAAAACTCTTTAGCTCAGCGCCCAACCGTTTTGGCGATGAGCCCAATACCAACATTACAGATGTATGCACAGGACAACCCGGAACCCTTCCTGTTTTAAATAAAGAAGCGGTTCGCAAAGCGGTTTTGTTTGGCTGTGCAGTGAATGGCGATATTGCCAAATTCAGCCGATTTGATCGAAAATCATATTTCTATCCAGATAGTCCTCGCAACTTTCAAATTACTCAATTTGAGATGCCGATTATCAGAGGAGGCACGGTAGTTGCTGATGTCGAAGGAACGGCTAAAACCTTTGGGCTTCAACAGACTCACCTTGAAGATGATGCTGGAACCCTCAAACATTTCAGTCAGTTCGCAGGCGTGGACTACAATCGAGCTGGAGTTCCTCTCATTGAAATAGTGAGTCAACCTTGCATCTTTTCTTCCAAAGAGGCCGTTGCTTTCGCTACAACCCTCAAAGCTATCCTGCAATACATCAATGTATCCGATTGTAATATGGAAGAGGGATCGCTTCGCTTTGATGCCAATATTTCGGTGAGACCAAAAGGTTCTAAAGAACTTAGGAATAAAATAGAGATTAAAAATATGAACTCTTTTAGCTTTATGGGAATGGCCCTTGAAGCTGAGATTAAAAGGCAGGTTCGCGAATATGTTATGAATCGGGATAAAGCCCCAGAGGAAGTGATCCAGCAGGCTACATACCGCTGGGACCCCGAGAAAAAAGAAACAGCTCTTATGAGGCGTAAAGAGACAGCAGAAGACTATCGTTATTTTATAGAACCCGACCTTCCTCCTCTTATTCTTGAAGAGGAGTATATCGATTCTCTGCGTGAAATGGTTCCGGAGCTCCCCTATGAACGAGAGAAGCGTTACATTCGAGAATATCAGCTTGCACCGGAAGCTGCACTTGTCATCGTCAATGAAAAAGCGCTTGCCGACTATTTTGAAGAGGCGCTTAAAGGATGCTCGAATGCTAAATCCCTCTGTAACTGGTTGATTGTTGAGTTTGCCGGTCGTTTCAAAGATACAGGGAAAAACGTTTGGACAAGTGGAATTGCCCCTCAAAGTATTTCTAATCTAGTAAATATGATTGATTCGGGTAAAATTACGGGAAAAATAGCAAAAAAAGTGGCCGATGTGATGGTTCAATCGCCCAAAAAAGACTCTGAAGAGATCGTAAAAGAAAATCCTGAATTTCAGCCCTTTGTAGATGAAAAAGCGCTAGAATCTATTATAGACCGGGTGATAGAAGAAAATCAAAGCTCTGTTCAAGACTTCCTTGGGGGGAAAACGCGAGCTTTTGCTTTTTTGGTAGGCCAGGTTATGAAAGCGACACAAGGAAAAGCGCCTCCTGCCCTCGTAAACAAAATGCTAGAAAAAAAAATTAATCAGAAGGGGATCGAGCCTGATTGAATCTGAAATGAGCTTGCTCTTCCTTTTTTCGACCGCGCACCTCTTGGCTTCGGAACTGTTTTTCATCATCTTCTCTTCTTCGCTCGCTCTGACCATGTCGATTGGGTTCACCAACAGATGGTGGCTTTGCACCTCCATTATTTTCGATGGAAGGCCCTATTCTTTGAAAAACCACTGAAGATCTCATTGGTTCTTCATGGGAATTCCCTCTTTGAGATAGCGGTAGACGCAGCTCCGGACTTTGCTCTTTTCTTAACTCTTGAGCATGGCTTTGAATAGGTTTGCGTTCAACATTTATTTCTTTTACGCTTCTTGAGCTATCCTGAAAATCGTCATATGCTTGACCAGCCTTATAGAATATGTATAACGATGCCAGAAACCAGCCACTCGATAGCATATGATTCACTCCACCAAAAGTTGAAAGCCATATCATAGAAATACCGCAAGCTGTAAGCATCATATATGGAGATCGTGAAGGTTGCGATATTCCCTCACTCTCTTTCTTTTTTGAAGAACTCATCATCAAACCCAATCCCTCGCCAATCTGGCCTACAGTTCTAAGAAGCATGAGCGGTGCACCCAGCATTGAGACTATAGAAAGAGCGCTGGTTGAAGGAGTTGGAAAAAGCATCGCAGTTACTGCATCTAGCAAACTGGAAGGGAGGGGGTTGTTGGTCATTAAAGGGAATAGATAACTAGTAGCTACAAGCCCAATCACAAAAAGTGCAACAGCAAGGATAACTATTGCCAAACCTGCTATTTTCAAACGTGTGTTTTTCTGTTTCTCTGTAGTCGCTTTTTCTACCCACTCCAAAGCCTTTTCCTTAGGGTTAGAAAGGTATTTAGCGTGTTCAGCAACAGTTGAAAGATTTAGTGAATTCATAATTATTAGATAATTTATTAATCAATAAAATATTATACCATAAAACAAAATATAAATCAATTAATTCTGTTAATAAAATCTAAATATATTAAATCATGTTAAATATTATGAAGCGGATCACTGCACGCATCCTGAACATGCAGGATAATGCTTAAAGCTATAAAAGAACTGTAAAGAGCCATTGTGTATTGAAAAGGGAGCATACAGGTTGAAAGCGCTAGAAGTATAATGAGAGTCGAGTAAATAATAAGGCTAAATACCCAAGCTTTTAAATGCTTAATACAAGATTCCCCTTCCCCTTGCCACCAGTGAAACAGAGCTATAAAAGGGAAGCACAGAAAACCTATAATAGCCTTGCAAGGAAACAGAAAGACATTCGCAATTGCCGAAATGACGGCAATCGCACTTACACAACCCCTAGCTAAGTTTGGACAAGTGGCATAAAATCTTCTTCCGGTGTTTGAGTTTTTGACCCAGGTTGAGGGTCCCCACACAAATAGTGTAAAGGTGATCTCACACGCCATATTTCGACCTTTCTATTTCGTTAAGAATCTGCAAAGACGGTAACAAAAAAAAGAGAAATTTTGCAAAAAAATTAATATTCAATCTTAAAAATCATAGTAGCCAGAGGGGCAAGCTGCAGTCTTACCCCTTCTGTCTGATTCTCTTTGTCTTTGACGCATTCAATGGTTGAATTTTTCTTGCCAGAGCCCCCATATTTTTCTTCATCTGAGTTAAAAACCTCATGAATAGATTGGATTCGGGGCAGCTGAAGGAAATAGTCAGCATGATAAGTCGGGGTAAAATTATGCACACACAGGAGTTCATAATCAACACTTGCTTTTCGCCGATAACTCAAAACACTATTATCGACATCTGAGAAATTGACCCATTCAAACCCTGTGAAATCAAAGTCACGCTCCCACAGAGGCGGGTGGTTAAGATAAAAGTGATTGATCTCTTTAACAAGCTGCTGCATTGAGTGGTGGCTTGGGTATTGCAACAAATGCCAATGAACCTCCTCTTTAACCCACCACTCGCTAAACTGCCCCCATTCAGAGCCCATAAAGAGCATTTTCTTGCCTGGTTGACATATTTGATAAGTTAAAAGGAGGCGTAAATTGGCAAACTGCTGCCAATAATCTCCCGGCATTTTTGAAATTAAGCTTTTTTTTCCATGCACCACCTCATCGTGCGAAAGAACCAGGATAAATTTTTCAGAAAAAGCATATAAAAGGCCAAAGGTAAGATCATTATGGTGGTAGCGTCTGAAGAGAGGGTCTTTATGAAAATAACGGAGCGTATCATTCATCCATCCCATATTCCATTTATAATCAAAACCGAGTCCGTTCCATTCTACCGAACGGGTGACACCGGGAAAAGCGGTCGACTCTTCGGCAATCATCAATACGCCGGGAAATTTTTGATGCACAATTGAATTGAGGTGTTTTAAAAATTCTATGGCTTGAAGATTTTCCCTTCCTCCCCTCTCATTGGGAATCCAAGCTCCTTCCTCTCTGCCATAGTCGAGATAAAGCATCGAGGCGACAGCATCTACCCTTAGGCCATCGGCATGCATTTTATCCAGCCAAAAAAGAGCGCTAGCAATTAAGAAATTGCACACTTCATGACGTCCATAGTTGAAAATGAGTGTATTCCAATGAGGGTGGTACCCTTGACGAGGATCTTCATGCTCATAAAGAGAGGTGCCGTCAAAACGGATCAGTGAGTGCTGATCGGTAGGGAAATGAGCAGGGACCCAATCCAGGATAACACCAATGCCGTTTTGGTGTAAATGATCCACAAAAAACTGAAAGTCTTCAGGAGAGCCAAAGCGGCTGGTCGTCGCAAAGAAACCGGACACCTGATAGCCCCAAGACTCATCGAGCGGATGCTCTTGAACGGGCAACACCTCTATATGAGT
>JBAPRV010000135.1:0-7980 GCA_049281295.1 Chlamydiales bacterium | reverse complement strand
AATTGTTGCTGGAGCGTTGAACCCTATATAGGGGTTTATGGACGGTATCAAGTGGGCGGCAAACAGGTAAATGCAACCCTTTTAGACCAATCTCTTAGCTTCGATCCCGGCAGCCCCCACAATCTCGTTGCCTTTCTTTTCGGTTTTCGAGGCGTTCAATCTATCGGCTGCTTCGAGCTTTTCCTTAACTTGGAGGGAAGCTTCGACAACTATTCAAGCTCTCGTATCCTCGGCGAGGGAGGAATTGGATTTAGCTTTTGAAAATTACTCATTTGAAAAGTAGGCTCTGCTGAAATCGATACTCCCCGCATGGTTTACGATATACCCTTTTAGTTGAGGTGTGTGTACAAAGTTGTGGTTTTGGTTAATAACAGGTATGATCGGCGCTTGCTTATCTAAAATCTTTTCGGCTTCTTTCAAAAAGCCTTTTCTTATTTCAAAAGAGTCTGTTTTATTCGCCTTTTCTAAATTCTCTCGGTAAGTTTCATCGATCCAATTGCAGTAATTTATCGCATTGTCATCTTTCATTCTTTCCAAGAGTTCAATAGGGTCGTTTATGCAGGAGTTGACATAACAGCCTGCGATTTCATATCGCCCTTCTCTGAGATTGCTATAAAAATTATTCCAATCACTTCCTTCCAATTTTATCTCAATTCCAAAGGCATTTTCCCAAGTCTGTTTAAGGTATTCAGCCAAGGCTTTCCTGCGGGCTTGATGGGAATAGCTGACGGTTAGGGGAGGAAAGGTTTTGCGGCTTAATCCCAATTCTAGCAGTCCTTGTTCAAACAGTTGTTTTGCCTTCTCTATATCTACCTTCTTTGAAGCGTTGGAAAGGGAAGACATTTGAAGAGGAAGGGGAGTGCAAAGAGGACTCGCTCCAATAAAAATATGCTCCGCAACAGCAGTTCGATCAATCACTTGGCTTAAAGCTTGTCGAATAGAAGGAGATTGCAGCTGGGGACAGGTGTTATTGATATAGATCCAGTAGGGACGGACCACTTTCTGTTGTTTCGTTTGGAGTTGGATCAAAGCCTCAGTTGGTAAAGCAGAGAGAGGTTCTCCAATCCAATCTATCTTATTTTTTTCATATAGATATAGAGCAGTGTTGGGATCTGTGACCATTTTGATATCGATCTCACCTAAGGCGATGTTTTTAGAATCCCAATAATTAGGATTGGGTCTTAGACAAAGGCTGCTCTCTTTTTCCCACCGCTTTACGATGAAGGGGCCATTAAATGCGGTCGGCTCTTCTTTCAGCTCCTTTAGGGGAGAAAAGATCGGTTGAGAAATAAGCTCTAAAAAATAGGGAGCATAAACAGCAAGCTCAACAAATAAGGTCATTTCATCTAAAGCTTTAACTCCTATCTCGTCTAATGGCTTTTCTCCTTTTTTAGCAAGAGAGGCATTCTTTATAACGTATAGGAGGTCGGCTCTTTGGCAATTGGCGTCAGGGGCAAGGGCCTCTTTCCAAGCCTTTTCAAAGTGATAGGCCGTTACAGGAGTGCCATCTGACCATTTGTACGAGCGGAGCGTAAAAGTGTATTTTGTTTTACAGGGAGAAATCTCGACATTTTCGGCTCCCGTTAGCTCGGCTTCCCCCTCTTGGTTGATGCGAGTCAATCCTTCGAACAGCGCTTTAGCAATCGTGTATCCACGGATGTGCAGCTGTAGATGGTGGGGATGCAGAGAGGGAAGATCCCCCTCTTGCAGATTTAGGCGTAGTGTTTTAATAGGTTTTGCTTTAGGGCTATAACAACTGGCTAAACATCCTAAAAATAAAAAAATCAGTAGCTTTCTCATTTCAATCCTTTGTAAAATATGACCAACGAAAATCAACTTCTCCTGTCCGATTTAAAATGTACCCTTTTAAACGAGGGTTATGAGTGTATTTGTAATTTCGATTCGCTATGGGAATAAAGGGAACTTGATCAATTAAAATCTCTTCTGCCTCTTTTAGTAGAGAGTAAGCACCTGTCTTTTTCGCTTCGGTCATTTTTTTTTGATAGATAGGATGCTTCCATTGGCAAAAGTTTAAAGGGCTTGAAGCATCCAGTCGTGCTAAAAACTCAATAGGGTCGTTGTGAAAAGAACTCACATAGCATCCCCCTATCTGAAATTGACCTTGTTGGAGATGATTGTAAAAGGTGTTCCATTCAAGCCGTTTCAGATGGATGCGAATTTCAAATGTCTCTTCCCAAACTGTCTTGAGATATTCGGCAAGCGACTTTCTCTGCGGTTGGTGTGAATAGATGAGGGTAAGAGGAGGGAAGGTTTTTCGGGTAAACCCAACCTCTTTTAACCCCTTTTCAAAAAGGAGTTTAGCTTGAGCACAGTCATGCTTAAACTCAGTGCAAAAAGCAAAGGAGGGGGGAAGAGGGGTGTATAGAGGAGTGTCGCCCACCAAGTGTTGTTGCACGATAGTCAGTCGTTCGATAGCCATACCGAATGCTTTCCGAATCGAAGGAGTAGTGAAGGGAAGATGTTGGGTGTTAAAAAAGAGCCAAAAAAATTGATTGATCTCTTTTTTTTGGATCTCTAGCTGGTTTAAATACTCTTTTGCAAAAGGGCTAAAAGGATCGCCGATCCAGTCGATTTGCCCTTTTTTATAAAGCGAAAAGACTTGCTCGGGATCGGTGTCTAAATTGATCTCTATTCGCTCAAAATAGAGCTGTTTGTAGTCCCAAAAATAGGGGTTTCTCTCCAAAATCACAGTTTTTTCATCTTGATGATGAATAAGATAGGGTCCGTTTAACCAGTGAGGTTCGCGGCTTTCATCATAGGTGGGAAAAAACAGAGGTTGAGAGAGTCGCTTAAGAAGGAGAGGATCGCTCTTTTCAAGCTCTATTTCTAAATGTTGGGCATCATGAGCCTTAACTCTAGCAGAAAAGAGCGAGATGTTTTTTGTGCTCAAAGTTTTTTTTATGCTCCGTTCATAGTGATAAGCGGTCACTTTTTCCCCATTGGTCCAGCCATTCGGGCGGATAATGAATTGGTAGGTCAAGCCATCTTCAGAGAGATATACTTTTTCGGCTCCCGCCAGGACAGCCTCTCCCTTTTCATTGATCCGGGTTAGCCCTTCGAAACAGGATTTAAAAAGGGTACGGCAACGCATATCGGGGAGAAAAAGGTGAGGATTTACGGAAGGGGGAGGCCCCTCCTGAAAAGCTAACTTGAGCACTTTAGATGTTCGTGTCTGAGCCGGAGTCTTAGAGAGCCGTTTTTCTATCTCGATCAACGGCTTTTTTGAAGGGTCAAAATAACAAAAATAGTGGTATTGCGATAATTTGAGCCACGCATGAACAGCATTTTTTTGTTTTTGAGCATGTTGTATAAGAGAAAAAATGTTGGAGAAATTTTCCGCTTTTATAACCAGAATTCCAGCTGAATGACGTCCGACATAAAAATCATTTGTCTCTTGCATCACCTCGGAAAAAGTCTTAAAAAGCAGATAGATAGGCTCTTCTTTCAATGAAATTTGAGATTCGATGGGTAGAAGAGAGTAAAAAAGCCTCTCCCCAAAGAGGTGAAAGTTGGGTATTTTTTTGGATAAGAGTGCATTGAGTTTTTCGAATCGCTCCTGTTGCTTTTCAAATAATCCTCCATTGTAATCGCGGAATACTCCTACCAGTTTTTCAACACATTTTGCGACATACCGACGCGCTTGTAGAAGGTTGATTGCATCAGTTTCATAAAAATATTGGAGGGGAACATAGAGAGAAAAGATAGCAGCTTCGCAGGCAAGAGGGGTCTCAAAGCGGGAAAAAAGACGGGGGACAAAACCAAGAGAAGGAGGGGATTGGCGAGACAATACTTCAAGTGAAGTGATAGAGTCGGGGCGCACAAGATGAACTAGAAATTCCAAAGAGTTAGGCGTTTGTTCTCGAAAATGGATCGATACGTGGGGAAGATCTTCAGGTTTATGAATTTCTTGTCTCAATAGCAACAGTTGACGGTAAGCTTCTTCTTGATTATAGGGCCAAAAAATAGGGGGAGAGGAAGGGGTAATGGATTGAAATAGAGCCTCTTTCAGAGGAGCTTGGATTTCTCTAAGCTCTTCGATCGTGGTAGCTTTTCCTCTTAATTTTTGTACTTCCAGGTAACAAAAGACATAAGAAGATGGAACGGAGTGCCAATTAAAATACGATCGGCTAATTTCCTGAATGCCCGGAATGAACTTCTTGAGTACTTTGAGAATGTGTTTACGGCCAAATGTCTCTTCTTCATAGTTCATCGAAAGAGTTAGGGCCAGGCAAATGCGCTGGGGTGAAACTTTAAATAACTTTAAAAAGAGATGTCTTTTTTCATAAGAAGGGTTTCGTAAACGATCTTCAATTTTTTTTTGCAGTACGAATTGGATCAATAAAAAGCGACGAAGGTGAGATAAAGAACGATCCTCTATAAATTCGGCACCGCTATTTCCAATCAGTAAATGAAGACCTTTTCTAAGACGGGAATCAAAAAAGTTGGGAAATTGCTTAAGCGTTTTGACAACTGCCTCGCTAAGGGTGCGTTCTTTTGGGGTTGAAAGAGGCATGGAACAATATGAAGATTTAAATGAGATTTTTTACAAAAACTTAAGAATTTCAGTCAATGACAAGCTTTTTTTTAAATTTATTCTTTGAAGTATGTCCATCTAAAGTCTACACAACCTGTGTGATCTAGCACATAGTTCATAAGTTTGGGATGGTGGTCATAAAAATGGACTAAATTGCTAATAGGAATGAAAGGCATTTCCGATAGAAGCATCTCTTCAGCCTCTTTAAGATATTGTTGACGTTGTTGAAGGTTCGTTTCCTGTCGTGCGAGCTCAATGATTTCCTGATAGGGAATAGAGACCCAATTTGCAAGGTTGTCTCGATTCAGCTCACCAAACCTCTCTAAAAGCTCTATCGGATCTTGATAGAGGGAACTTTCAAAGCAGCCCCCAATTTGAAAATCACCCATTTCTAACCTGCTGAGAAACACTTTAAATTCATTTTTTTCTAAAAAGATTTTAATGCCGAAGGTCTTTTCCCAAACTTCCTTAAAGTATTCAGATAAAGCAGGAAAAGCCGCTAAAGAGACATAGCTTAGGTGCAGAGGAGGAAAGGTGGTTTGTGTGAGTCCCAATTCTTTAAGTCCTTTCTCAAAGCATTCTTTAGCTTCGGCCAACTTCGTATCGGAGAGAGTATTTTCACAAAGAGAAAGGGAGTGCGGCAGAGGAGTATAAAGAGGCGATGATCCGATCCACATATGTTTGTTGATGGCATCTCGATCAATTGCCAAACTTAAAGCCCGGCGGATAAAAGGGGAAGAGAGCGGATAGTAATCTGTATTTAAATAAATCCAAAGAGGACGTGTTACATATTGTTGCCGAACGGTTCCTTCTTCTTGAAGGTTAGCGATAATCTCTGTAGGGAAATGATCAAGAGGATCGCCCATCCAGTCAAGCTCTCCTTTTTCATACATTGAAAAGGAGGTCATAGGCTGAGATACAAAAGAGATCTCTATGGCTTGTAGAACAACATTTTTGGCATCCCAAAAATGCACGTTTTTTTTCAAGCACAGATGATTGTCAGGAAGCCACTTATCTATTAAAAAGGGACCATTGTAGAGAAGCTTTTCCCCATCCAAAGGGGCAAAAATCGGAATAGAGATCAATTCTAAAAAGTAAGGGGCGGGGTAGGCAAGCTCAACTAACAACGTTTCATGATCGAGCGCTTTCACACCGACCTCTTCAGTGGAAATTTCCCCTTTTTTGGCCTCTTTTGCTCCTTTAATCACATAGAAAAGATCGGCTCTGGGACAGTCGGTGGTTGGAGCGAGTGCTTTTTTCCAAGCTCTTTCATATTGATAGGCAGTAACCGGAGATCCATCAGACCATTGATGCTCGCGTAGAGTAAAGAGGTACTGAGTTCCGGAAGGAGAAATTTCTACAGATTTAGCTCCTGCTACCTCTATTTTACCTTCCGGATTCAGACGAGTCAGCCCCTCATAGATAGCCTTGCCCAAAATACGACGATTCATACTTCCTGCAACATGGTAAGGATGGAGATGGGCAGGATCTCCATCGTGGAAGTTTATGCGTAATATCTGGTTATGATTGTCTGACTGTTTTTTGCAACTGGTGAGCGAAACACAAACCATGAAAAAAGTGATAATCCGATGAATCTTTTTTGTCCATTCCTTCATAAGCACTAACCCTTAAACTAAGCGATATATACCCCAATTTATGAATGATCTTTAATCCAATTCAGAATTTTGGGTCAATAAAATTTTTTATGATTTACTCAAAAAAAATTTAAGAAAAATTTACCAATAAGCTATAATTGGTTTAGTTGAGAATAGCATAACTTGAATCAGTCAGTGAGTTCGAGCGCAAAGCCACTCGGATGCGGATCAATTTGTGAAATGCTCAATTGAACCGACTATATGATCCAATCTGTGGAACAAGTAGCTGACAAAAAAGAAAAGATCGCTTTGGCCATCAAAAATGTGCTGAATAGATTTCCCAACGTTTTTGATGACCGACTTGAGCAGGGCTTTAAGCGATTAGAGGCCATGGCTCCAAATGGATTTATGGTCCATCGCTCTTTAGCTCACCTACGTAAGCTTTTAGTGATTCAGTTTTTTCTTCAGAAAAAAATTGAGTCTATCTTGCATAAAGAGGGGAGTCAATATCATCACCTTTATCTTCGATTTTTTCGCCAAGAATCTCACCTATGTTTAATTTTTGTGCTTGCCCTCAGACGAGAAGAGGAATCCATAAGCAAAGGTATCTTACTTAAATCTATTCAAGCTCTTTACCCTAGCATGGATGAAGTTCCCCGCTCGTTTATCAAGTGGTTTCATCCTGAAATTCCATATGTTTGTGGCTATATTGAGTTGAGAAAATGGCGTGGGAAAGGTCTTTCTCAGCTGCAAACACGCCGCCTTTCAATGGGTGTTAAAGAGCAATTGTTATGCTCCCTTCCTGTTTATACACCTGCGGTTTTTTGGCCTTATAATGCAGAAGAATCTTATCGTCAAATCCTTATCCTACAACAAGAAATTGAGAGGAAAAGCGATCTTCCTCATGTTGCGATTCAATTCAAAGGACAATTAGAATCTTCTCTCGAATTTCTGATTCATCTCGCAACCCCTGTCTCCTCTTTTTCTTTGAATTCAGCAGTTAATATTTTGCCCTCTTCGATTCGGCTCTCATATTATCTTTCTGATTTTGAGAACTACTCACCAATAAAAGCACACATATTTTCGATGCATATTCACGGAGATCAGTTTTATGAGAATGGTGTTTTAAATTTGATGCGCGCTAGACGTGTTGTTGTGAAGCATTTGGAAAGAATTATAGGGGGTTTTCGAGATTATAATGGAGGTCTCTTAGAGAAACAACATCAACAATTTGAAGAAATCAAATTAAAATATTCAAATCAAATTTCCTTATTTTCTCGATTTGCCGAGCCTCTTTTTTATTCGCTTCGCCCGATTGAAAAACAAATTTCCATTTCTATGGAAGATATAGAAAGCTTGTTTGCATTTTTTTCTAAGGCCTTTAGACATAAAGGAAGTGTAAAAATCATAGAGCCTTCTAAAAACATCTTGATTATGAAATCCCTTCATAGTGCCGAGGTTTCTCGTATTGTTGAAAAAGTGGTACATTTAAGCTTAGTTTATGGAGAGTGTGTGATATCAGGGTTCTACTACTTAGCCATTGTGACTAAACCATCCGATTTTTCTAAAGTGCTTGACCTTTTGAAACTGAAAAAGAGCAATGAAAAAAAAATACTCAGATTAAATTTTTATGATGGTTCTCCTGTTTCTCTTAATCCTCATTATATTTACAGGGAAATTCGTTGTCGCATGATAGGGAAACTGCTTTACGAGGGGCTTACTCGAATAGGCTTAAATGGGAAGCCTATGTTAACAGGAGCTCAAAATTGCCTTCAAGAAAACTCATGCCAATATCTTTTTAAAATTCGTTATCATTTTTGGTCTAATCGA
>JBAPRV010000134.1:0-1555 GCA_049281295.1 Chlamydiales bacterium | reverse complement strand
CTTATGCCATCCCATTCTGCAAAGATCGTACTCGACGGGCCAATGTTATTTGCCTTTACCATTCGCTTTGAGTTAATTTGACAGTGACTACCGGTGTCTTCAACTGTAGTACAAAAGTTAGCAGACTCAAGGATAACATGCTCTCCCACGTTTTTAACTTTGACTCCCTCTTTTGCCTTTACCGTTACTCTATCTGCAAGATCATTTGCATTAACAGAACCGGTTTTAGAAGTTAGACAACTTCCTTCCCCAGAGTTGCCATGAATTTTAATAAAAGAATGAGCAGTTACTACTGCATTCTTTTCAACATCTTTTTCAACAGTAATTGAACCTGCAGTAGAGGACATTTTTTGTCCCTCTTCCAGATTGGTTGGCCAAGTTATATTGCTTTCTGAAATAATAGAATGTGAAATTTGTAGCGTCATTCGGTTCTGTCTCCTTCTTCTTATAGGTCAATTGCTATGTTTAAAAAATTCACCTTACGCAAAAAATGCCAGAATAGGCTGGCTGTAGAGGACAATCTACTGTGCATCGCTCCGTCGCCCAACTAACAAGTTGTTGGGCTTCCTCTCGATTATTTTGCCCCGTTCGTTTACCTCTTTCACGGCACTTTTTGCGTAAGGTAAGTAAAAAACATAGTAGGTAGCTTATCGATATTTCTCAAGAAAATTCTTTAAATTTTTATAAAGATATGATTGAGACATTGTTAGCAAAAAACTAATCTTTTCTTTACATTTACCTCAGTTCGGTTTTGAATTATCAGATGCTCAACAATTTAGAATCATATTTGGATAGGTTTAACCCAAAAAAGACAAGAGAGGCGGCTCTCGAATTAAACCCCCGGTTTCTGGTTTATTTCATGTATTCTTCTCATGATAGCGTCAAATTTAGATTTATCAAACTGAATTCTCGCTAGACCTATATTCCCTTTTTTGTGTGAAAGTGGGCATTCTAGAGGGTTTGTTTTATTTTGTTGTTGATACCCTACTACAGAACGATAATCAAAGTAATGACCACATCTATCCTTTACAGGGAAGTGCATGAAATCTAAAGAGATAGGACATACAAATTGACTAAGCTCTTTGTCTTGCCTCCAACCACGAGGGTTTGAAGTGAGATTGTATTTCATTTTTCTTAGCTTCCATTTATGGAAATCGGGCGATATTAATTTTGCTATCACATTAGTTTTTTCGGAGCCAAGTATTTCATTTTCCGCAGCATTAAAGAAAGTACTGAGATTAACTGTGCTTAGTAAAACATTGACACCATGGTACCCTATTCCTATGACTGTTACTGTTCCCGTCACCGCAGCAGCACCAGCCCAAGCCACACTTTTCATGGCTTCAGGGTGATCGATGATGGTAACTTCATGGGTTCCATGCTCATTTGTTATGGTCACCGTTTTTCTGGGAGCATCCGGAGGAATATGGCTTGCGTGTATACTGGCTTCAACTCCAGCTACAACTGTGAAAGCTGCTCCTGCAGCCCCAATACCTAAACAGGCGATGTCTTGCCACCCGCCATCTTTTGCATAATCCCTATAATTTGTTCCTTG
>JBAPRV010000133.1:0-25778 GCA_049281295.1 Chlamydiales bacterium | reverse complement strand
CTCAAAAAAACGAGCAGCAACGCTGAGTTTCTTTTATCCTTGAAAGAGTAAGGAAGAACCCTCTGCCGAATTTTTTAACTCCCCTTACGCACTTTTCTCTTTCCGAGATTAAATGAGTAAGGCGAGTTATTGTTCTTTTAATTTGAAATGGACTCATATTTTTTACTTGACTTTCTTCCGGAATGGTAATACATCCTTTACATAACTTTAACATTCCAGGAGGATCTAAATATGGCTACACCGGATACACCCAAAATATATTTAAATTTTGGATGGGAAGGACCAAACAGATGGAACGGAGGATGGTCACATGGTGGGTCGGATATTAGTGTTGTAAACCTGGTATTTAAAAATGCCAAAGATGACATTAGTGTGCACATACCAGATAATATATCCCCATCCACGGTTCAAAAACTTCCATTCACATATCGGAGATATCGTGATCGCCGCGAATTTAAGGTTCTTAGTCAAGAAACTCACCCGAGTCGACTTAGTGTAACGATTGAACAAATTCACAATCTAACACTCAAAGCGGGCATTTTTACGGAAAGTCCTCATAGAGGTCTTGCTATTATGGGTAGCAGTGGTGCAGCTTCCCATCAAAAACGTATTCTCAGATCGGACCGTGAAATTAGATTAGAATTGCCCGAAGAATTGGAAATCGGAGAAACATATACTCTTGTAGTCACCTCCAATGACTATTCCCTTTCAGCTCGTCTCCAAAAAGAAGAGAAACAGATACATCCACAAATTAAGGTGCCAGATTCTAGGCCATCTGAGAGCTCTTGTGATTTGGATTTATTGTCCGCAGAAGAATTGCAATCGCGTTTTGCAATAGCTTCTAAAAAGGATATAGAGTTTGAAAATCAGCGTCTCCAAGCGGCTAAGGCTGGCAATTTAGAAGAAATAAATAGAATTGTTAATGCTGAACTTAAAAACAGTCAATTACTCATTAATCTGAGCGAGGCATTAAAAAGAAAAGGAATCGAGACTCAGTTTCCCCAACCAAACCTTGATCAATCACTAGCAACACTTAACGAGACATGTAAAACCCAATAATTGGGGTTTCTTCTTTACCCTTTTTGCTTTCTTTTTTGGCGAGCAGATTTGGAGGATCTCGACGAGGGCAGTGCAATTAGCACGGCCGAGGAGAGGATCCTCCAAAGATGCCGCCAAAAAACGGAAAGAGAGGGATTCGAACCCTCGGTACCCTTTTAAAGGGTACGCGTCCTTAGCAGGGACGTGCTTTCGGCCACTCAGCCATCTTTCCCCAAACGAATGAGCACTACGGAATATTCGAGCCTAAATCATAGACTGAGACCCTCTTTTTAGCAACCAGTGTACACAAAAAAACAGCTGTAGTATCTTCCCTTATCTATGGCGGATAAAAGCACCAAAATTCGAACCACCCCCAACTCCAAAGAATCAGAAATGATGGTGTTGGGCTCTATGCTTTCAAATATCAACAGCCTCAATACGGCTGCGGACTACCTCTCTGAAGAAGATTTTTACTACTCTGAGCACCGGCTTATCTTTCAAATTTTAAAAAACGCTTTCCTTCAAGATAAACCGGCTGATGTCCATCTTGTTTGTGAAGAGTTGAAGCGTCTCGATCAACTCGACGCTGTAGGGGGGGCAGCTTATGTCGCTACTTTGGCACAGTATGTCGGAACTTCCGCTTATATCGAAGAATATGCCGAAATTGTCAAATCGAAATCTATTTTGAGAAAAATGATTAGGGCCGCTCAATCGGTCGAAAAAAAAGCGTTGGAGGAGCCTCAAGATGTTCATGGGGCTCTCGATGAGGCTCAAAACTTATTTTTTAAAATCAGCCAATCAGCCAATCCTGGGGTTGGATATCTTATTGCAGAATTGTTGAGTGGGATTCGTTCAGAAGCACGGGTTCCTTATCTGAAGGAACTTCAGGAAAGGCAAGAAAAATTTAGCTTGCGAGGACCGGATGAGCCTAGAATTACGGGAATTCCAACCCATTTTCTCGATCTCGACATTCTTATTAATGGATTGAATAATTCTAACTTGATGATATTAGCCGCTCGGCCGGCTATGGGAAAAACAGCTTTTGCTTTGAACGTTGCCGAACATGTCTGTTTTAAAAACAAAATGCCCGTCGGCATCTTCTCTTTGGAGATGACCGCTGAACAGCTTTTGCATCGAATGGTGTGCTCCCAAGCTGAGGTGGAGTCAGATAAAATACAGACCGGCGCTTTAAGTGGAGTGGAATTTCAAAGAATTGTGGCCACCGTGAGCGAAATGCAAAAGTATACCATGTTGATAGAGGATCAACCCGGCCTTAAAATTACCGATCTTAGAGCCCGAGCCCGAAGAATGAAAGAGAGCCACGGCATTCGCCTGCTCATTATTGATTATCTACAGCTTCTCTCCGGTTCCGGTTCCCATCGAACTCAAGAAAATCGGCAAAATGAAATCTCAGAAATTTCGCGTATGCTGAAAACACTTGCTCGAGAGTTAAATGTCCCAATTATGTGTCTCTCTCAGCTCTCCAGAAAAGTCGAAGATAGAGCAGGTCATCGACCCATGATGAGTGATTTGCGGGAGAGTGGATGCCTAACGGCAGATACATGGATTGAGGTAATGGGCAGTCACAAAAGATATACGATTAAAGAATTGGCCGATCGAAATCCACAAACTCCTATTGACATCTATGGCGTAGATCCACAACTCAAGCTTGGCAAACATAAATTGATAAAAGCCTTTTATTCAGGAGAAAAAAAGGTCTACAAACTTTTAACGGAAACAAATAAAAGCATTAAGGCCAGTTCGAATCATCGATTTTTAACAGAAAATGATTGGAAGCGGCTCGATCAGCTGCAAATTGGGGAGCAGATTGCAACCGCATCAAAGCGTTTTGAAACCCAATGGGAAAAAATTGTTTCGATCACAGAATTGGGCCTTGAGCCAGTCTATGATGCAACGGTGGAGTCGGTGCACAATTTTGTCGCCAATGATATTATTGTCCACAACAGCATCGAGCAAGATAGCGATATTGTCATGTTTTTACTCAGAAGAGAGTATTACGATCCTAATGATAAACCAGGGATGGCTGAGCTCATTGTAGCTAAAAATCGGCACGGAGGTATAGGTAATTTAAATTTAACTTATATCAAAGAACTCGCTCAATTTAGAAACTATACCCCTATTCAGGTGGATGAGACCTTTGCCCGCATTTGATCTTTGCTTTACTTTTTAAGCACCATTTTTTATAATACTTGTCATAATTCGAAAGAAGGTTTTCCATGTCTTCTGTAAAGAAAAAAAGAAAGTATAAAATCGCCAAGCACAAACGAAAGAAGCGTCGTCGTCGCGACCGTCATAAAAATAAATAGTTTGTTTTAATCCCATGTGGCGTTACCCCACTACTTATGATGTAATTGTAGTTGGAGGAGGACATGCCGGCTGTGAAGCAGCGCTTGCGGCTGCTCGGCGTGGTGTTTCCACCCTGCTCTTGACTATGAACCTTGATACCATTGCTAAGATGAGCTGTAATCCCGCTATCGGCGGGATCGGTAAAGGGCATATGGTTCGGGAAATCGATGCTTTGGGGGGCGAGATGGGTAAAGTTATCGACCGGACAAGCATTCAGTTTCGTATGCTCAACTCTACCAAGGGGCCGGCTGTTTGGGCTCCTCGGGCACAGGCTGATAAAGTAGCCTATCAGGTCGAAATGAAGCGGCGTCTTGAAAACACTCCAAACTTATATCTTTTTCAGGCCACCACAGAAGCCATTCAGGTAGAAAATGGTCAAATATCCGGACTTTTCACCAAAGAGGGTATTTTTTTTCCTTGTAAAACGGCTATACTCTCAGCAGGCACCTTTATGCAGGGCCTGCTTCATATGGGTGAAATGGAGCGTTCAGGGGGTCGAGCCGGCGATCAGCCATCTATAGGGCTCTCCGCTTCTCTTCAAAAGGAAGGATTTAAGCTTGGCCGGTTAAAGACAGGGACTCCCCCTCGTATTCACAAACGTTCTATAGATTTTTCTAAGACGGAAGAGCAGCCCTCTGAAAAGGGGGTTCGTTTCTCCTTTGACGATCAAGAGGGGCCTTTCCTTGATCAAATCAGTTGCTGGATCACTTATACCACCCCAAAAACCGAAGAAATTATTAAAAAAAATCTCCATCGATCTCCACTCTATAGTGGAAAAATAGAGAGCGTAGGTCCTCGCTATTGCCCTTCCATTGAAGATAAAATCGTCCGATTTGCGGATAAAGAGCGCCATCAGATTTTTCTTGAGCCGGAGGGGCTCCAAACTGAAGAGGTCTATCTCAATGGGATCTCCTCTTCCCTTCCCTTTGATGTGCAAGAAGAGATGGTTCGCTCATGCATTGGATTGGAAAGGGCTGAAATCACTCGCCCGGCCTATGCGGTGGAATATGACTATGTCGAAAGTGGGCAGATCGGCATGTCGCTAGAAACGAAAAGAGTGGAAGGCCTTTTTTTTGCCGGTCAAATCAATGGAACTACCGGCTACGAAGAGGCGGCCGCTCAGGGATTGATGGCCGGCATAAATGCAGCTTCCAAGGTGCTGAAACAAGAGCCTTTTGTCCTCAATCGCCATGAAGCCTATATTGGGGTGATGATCGACGATTTAATCACCAAGCCCCTGGAAGAACCCTACCGAATGTTTACCTCAAGGGCCGAGTACCGTCTGCTGCTTCGACAAGACAATGCCGATCTACGTCTTCGTTCCTATGGGTATCAGCTTGGGTTAATAAATCACTCTCGCTATCAAAAACTGGCGAAGAAAAAAGAGATCGTCGAAAAGGAAATGGATCGTCTGAAAAAGGCCTACCAACATAAGGGCTCACTTGCCCAGCTACTTTGCCGACCTGAAAACAGTTATGCCTCACTTCTACAAGATTTTCCTGAGGACTTGATCGACCATGGCCCCGAGATTAATTTTCAAATAGAGTTCAACTTGAAGTATGCGGGCTATCTGGAGCGCCAAGAGAGAGATATAAAACGACTCTCTCAAGTGGAAAACAAACCTATTCCCCCAGATATTGATTATGAAAAGCTCTTAGGCCTACGGCAGGAAGCCAAGGAGAAATTGGCTCGTTTTCGGCCTCAAACCATCGGACAAGCGACGCGGCTTTCCGGTGTCTCCCCTGCTGATATTCAAGTGCTCATCGTCAATTTGAGGGGATATGGAAACTATTAATCTACTCAGAATAAATCAGATGCCTATTAAGGAGCAGCTTCTTCTTGAAGAGGCGCTGCTTCGAGCTGATTCAAGCAATTGGTGCTTGATCAATACCGGAGTTCCCGAGGCAATTGTAATGGGAATTTCCGGCAAACCCTCCCAGTTATTAAACCTTGAGCTTGTCAAGCAGGACCAAGTCCCCCTTATCAAGCGATTTTCCGGAGGAGGGACAGTGTATGTCGATCCTCATACCGTTTTTGTCACGTTTATTTGCAATAGCGACACCTTTGTCCAATCTCGCGCTATCATGGAATGGTCGGAAACGATCTATAAACCTTTTTTTGCCCCCCTCCCTTTTCAACTGATCGAAAACGACTATGTTCTTGAGGGACGCAAATTTGGTGGGAATGCTCAATATATTCAAAGGGGAAGATGGCTTCACCACACCTCTTTCCTCTGGGACTATGATATGGAAAAAATGGACTACCTTCTTCTTCCTGAGAGACGTCCTAAATACCGACAAAGCCGAAGGCACAAAGATTTTCTCTTGCCTCTACGCTCTTACTTCCCGCAAAAGGAAGCCTTTATTGAAAGGCTGTCTCAACATTTTCAAACCACTCTCGATGTGAAAGAGGCCTTACTTGATGATGTCCAACACATTTTAGAGCGGCCTCATCGTAAATCTACTATCAATGTTTCTCTAGAAAGCTAGAACATCTGTTTTATACAGGCTTTTCAGCCGAGAGATTTCCCATTAATCATAAATTTTCTCACTAAATCCCTACCAATTTCCACCGAATTGGTAGACCATTTGTGGGGTGAATCTAGCACAAACTCCGTTGAGTTAATAACTAGAGGGAGGCCATATCCCGACCATTCGATATGGGTCATTTATCCGAATGTTGTGTTGGCGCCTTCAGTCTCCGGGCAATTTTCTAAGTTTATTACTCGGAAGGCTGCTTTCTATAATTAGCTGAGCAATAGTCTTCGTGCAGTTTTCAAGCTTGTTCCATCAAAAATGTCTTGAGTAGCTCAATTTGTAATTTGATTCTATTTAAAATATCTTTAAACACAACTCATGATTTCGTATCATAGCTGTCCTATAATCAAGTGCTTTGTAGTGTCTTATGGGGTCAAAAAAAATGATTTTCGAGAATAGAGCCAGTATCCAGTTGGGTTTACGTTGGTTTTTCTTAATAACTTTGATGGCTTTTTCTCCAGCGTTTTCAAGTCCTAAGCTTACTCTACTTAACGATACGTCTTCTTGGTACCATTGGGGATGTTCGGGGACTAGTACCGCTTTAAAAGAGAGGATGCAGCAATTAGGATATGAGGTTAATGCCGTTCCCATTAATACAATCTATGCCTTGAAAAGTGTCCCTTCCTTTGAAGCCTTTGATGATCATGAGTCGTATACACAATTTTGTGAACAGAATAGGGAGATTCTAGAGAAAATTCAAAGTGCAGATGCGGTAGTGATCACAGGGGAGGGAACAATTCATGACCTGCGCACCGGTCCCATGCATCTTCTTTACTTAGCACATGTTGCTAAAAAGTTTTTCGGAAAGCACGTCGAGATTATCAATCATTCTGCTTATCCTAACGATGACCCTATTCTCTCAAAAGAGAAAAAAAGTGAAAAGGAGCGTGAACGAGCACGTCATATTTATAGAACCATTTATAGTGAAGTTGACTTTATCGCTATTAGAGAGTCGCAAAGCCGCAAGGAGATGGAAAAAATCGGCATTCACTCCACTTTGAGTTTTGATTGCCTTCCTCTTTATATTAAAGAGCACTACTTCACGCCAAAGGTTGTAAAGGAAAAAAATGTTCTAGTGGCAGGATCCGCCGCGTTTACAAATGAGGGAGCAGAAAAAATCTGCCGCTATTTAGAAATCTTACACGAAAAAGGGTATCACATTCAGGTTTTAGTAGGAGCTGCTGCTTTTCCTGCCCCCGATGATAAAAAGTTTGTCGCCTTTCTGGATGAAAATTGCCAGGCTCCGTGGGAATTGATCGAAGCCACTTCCCTGGATGAATGGTTGGATACCATCAACCAGGCAGCCTTTTTACTGTCAGGGCGATTTCATTACTCCATTGCTGCATTTTGCTTAAACACCCCGTTTATTGCTCTCAACAGCAACACGTATAAAGTGCATGCCATATGTGATCTTTTAGGACAGAAAAGGCCTTTTCTTTTCTCAGATCCTCTTCTGCTGGAGCATCTGTTCGAAAGAACCGATTCCCTCCTAACTGCCCCAAGAGGCAATAATGAGGCACTATTTGAAGAGATCTGCCGACTAGCTGAAAAGAACTTTGATGGGCTTAGACAGCTTGACGTCAATATAGCAAAATAAGTGCAAAACATTACTCTGTTTCACAACAAATTTTTCCTTTGGTTGTAAAAAAAGATGCTACAGTAGTGGCGCTGAAGGCGCATCAAATTATTTTTGAGAATGATTTTTTGCGCATTTTGGAAAGCAAACTAGAATCTGAACAACTAGTTCCCTTTCACACTCATCCATTGGATAGTATTATTTTGACCATACAAGGTTCGAAATTTAGATGTAATGATGGCTCTAACTTAGTTGAAGAAGATTGGCCCCCAATGGCAGAAAAATCTGAAGGAAGTTTTCATGCCTATTCATACCAAAACATTGGGCCAGCTGAATTTCTAGCTTTGGTGTTCGAATTCAAGAAGTAATCAAGCTGCTATATTTTTTGCCCGCTTCCCCAATCAAAAGTTCTAAATGCGTCTCTCCTCTTCCAACTATCTTTTTCATAGATCTTATAATCAATATGTTAAGTCTATATTTTTTAATCTACCCATCTTCTTACCCTTGACAATTAAATGTCACTCAGTTACATTAAGGATAAAAAGGGATAAATTTTCTTGGCATCGAAAAAACCGAAAAAGATAGAGAAACTCTTAGAACATATCAAAGATTGCATTAGTTCAGGAGGATATCGAGATACTTTTCATGCCATTGAGAGAAAAGCCGAGCGGAACATTACCCTACCCGAAATTATCCATGTGCTAAGAACTGGAAGGCATGAAAAAAGCAAAGACCACTTTGAAGAAGCTTTTAATGCTTGGAATTATGCCATACATGGAAAGACGATAGATGGATTAGAGTTAAGAGTCATCGTCTCATTTGAGGAAGAAAGAGACCTTTTAATCATAACAGCCTTTTATCTAGAAGGGAGGCACTGAAAGTATGAAAAAACAAAAAGTTGAAAAGGAAATTGTTTACGAAGGATTGGGTTTTCCTGTTATTCTTCGTAATGTCCCGATGATAGAACTTCGTGGGGTTTGGGCATTAGATGTTGACCTCAATAATTTGCAAAAGGTTGTTCTGCTAGCTCTTGCACACCATCCATCCGATATGACAGGAAACCAAATTCGTTTTGTTCGCAATTGGCTTGGCTTAACTCAAACTGAATTTGGTAAACTTTTTGGCGTCACACATCCCGCCGTTGTAAAATGGGAAAAAACAGGGAATAAAGGTTCTAAAATGAACTTAACAACACAAAGAGATTTGAGGCTTTGGCTACTTGACCAGCTATTAACCAAAGATGATGATTTCCGTAGAGCTTTCAAAATTGTTCATATGACCGATTACTCCCACCCGATTGAACCACTTGAATTTGACGTTCCAACTGAACTGGTAGCTGTATGAGTCTATCGATTAACTTTGACCATATTCCAGACTCAGAAAAAGAAGCAGAATGGTTTTGTCTTCTAAAACCACTGCTTAATGAACGTTTGGCTAGAGAAAATCCAACCAACTCTAGATTAATTCAGACCCTGATTAAAACTGAAGGCAGTCACACTTGGGAAACACTTCGAGATTATATCAATAACATAATACCGGTTGTGGAAAATGGAAAACGAGTTTTTTCCCGAAAAGAAGAAATAAGGAACACAGAAAATCCCGACAATCCGATAGAAGAAATGTTTGCTGAATTTAGGGCTGCCTCTTATCTAATTCAAAAGGGGTTTAAGAAGATAAAGTATTTTAGACAGGAAGGATCAGATTTTCAAGCCTACTTCAACAATCGACTGTATTTTATTGAAGTTACTTATATACATGGTCCTAATCTTAAAACGTTTCATAATAACCCTAGTTCAATCGATACTCTTATCGATCCTTCTGATAAAGACTATTTAGAAAAAAGAAAAAAACTTTTAGATGAATGGGAATACTCTCGAAAATTAACAAACCTACTTAAATCAAAATATTCAAAAAAAGAGTATCAATTAAAAAAACGAGGAGTTGAGGCTGAACACGGTTTGATAGTTATAATCACGGATCTAATTGAAACTTATGAGTCATGGTTTGATCATGAAATAATTAACGGAGATCATCCCCTGTCTCATTTTGTGAAGACAAGAGAAATAGCAACAGTTCTTCACGGTGCTGGCACAGTATATGAACCAGAAGCTATCGCTCTTGGAGGGGAATTCGGAAAACTGAATCAATTTTCTTGGGAAAACTATTCCAATCAAAAGTTCTGAACGCGTCTCTCCTCCTCCATTACTTAACACAGCTTATCAAATCGCCTCATACTCAAAAAGGCTTACGAAGAGCTATAAGCCGTTTTACTGCTAATATTTTTCCGGGTCTATAGGGCCTTCTCCCTGATAATTTCTACATTTGAAAACAACCCCATACTTAACCGCCTCTCCATAAGCCAAAAAAAGAGGATAAGAGCCTACCCACTCCACCTCCTCAAAATAGGGCGAAAGGCGCTCGAGGTAGTGATTTTCATACCACGAAAGAGAGTCGGCTTTTGCATGTTCTAAAACCACAAAAAACCCTGTTTTCCCAAGCTCCCTTTCTTGCATGGAGGGCCAATATGAAAATTGATTTTTCCGTGTCTCGCTAATATTGAAAAAGTAGGCCTGTTTTTTCTCGGGGCCATAAAAACTGAGCAGACTGGCTGTCTGATATTTATCTCCAAAAAGAAAATCTTTGTCTGATCGATACCCTGACGCTTCAAGGATAGGTTGGAGCTGATCCCATCCCATAGAATGACGAAAAGGATTCACTTTGTAAGGGATATGAAATTTAGAAAAAAGATTATGGGACTGGATAGCCGGTATGACAATGGCACCGCTCGTACAAAGGATAGATAGCGCCGTCCCTATAGGCAACCACACCCTCCCTGATTGTAATTTTTCATAGCCAACCCACCCGATTAGAACCATGGCGGGAGGGTAAAGATAGGCAGCCCAATTAGGCTGCACTTTCTTAAAGAGGGCCAGGGAAAGGTACGCCAAAACAAAAGTTGGGAAAAGGGCGCATAGTGTAAGCGAATGATTTGCACTTTTCCAAAGGTATCTATACCCGATAAGGAGCAGGCAAAAAAATATGGGAGAAATGAGACCGACTTGAGCCCCCAAGAAATCGAGGAAATTCCCTCCCGATGACTGTCCCACCGCGCTGCCTACATGTTTAAAAGTCGCCCATTCGTGAGACATATTCCAATAAATGGAAGGAAAAAGAGCGAGAAATGAAAAAAGCATGCCCCAGATCAGATTTTTGCGGCGCATCTCAGGAAAGAAAAGGGAGAAGAGTAAAACCAAGGGCCAAAAGAGAAAGGCTATCCATTTATAGAGAGCGCCTAAAAATATCCAAAAGCCGGCAAGGGGGTAATTGGGTTGTTTGACAATGGCCGAAAGAGCTAGAGTGAGACAGAGAATAGCTCCCCCATCTGTCGTGGCAGCGAAGGTTAAGTAGATGCCTAAGGGGGAAAAAGCCATAGCTATGGCAGCCCAAAAACAACTTTTTTGTTTAAGTCCAACCGATAATGCCAGATGGTAGACAGCCAGCGGAAGAAGAAAGGCTATCAGAACAGCTCCTATACGGACACCCAATTCTGTGTCTCCAAAAAGAGAGGTAGTAAGTCCTATTTGCCAGGCAATGGCCGGGGGTTTGCTATAATAGCCCCAGTCTAATACACGGCTCCATGTCCAATACTGCGCCTCATCGGGAGAGAGGTGCACTCCATAGGTAATGATCATGACAATCGCAACGGCCGCTTTAATCAAAAGCAGGCCAAGAAGCAAAAAATAAGTAGGTGTCTTCATTTTAACTGTAATAATATATTTCCATGCAGTTAAAATGAAATAAGTTATTCTCTATCCTATTTTAAAATCGATATGAAAACTTATGTCATCCGTTTAACTCCCGGCCAAGATTTGAAACTAGAGCTTGGAAAATTCATTGAAAAAGAAAATATTCAAGCAGGGGTTATCTTGGCGGTAGTGGGAAGCTTGCGTAGGGCCAATCTCCGCTTTGCCGGGAAGCAGGAAGGCTCCTTTTTTGAAGAGGATCTTGAAATCGTCTCTTGCACCGGAACTCTATGCAAGACGGGGATGCATATTCATATGGCCATATCAAACCCTCAAGGGGAAACATTTGGAGGGCATGTTTTAGACGGATGCATGGTGCGCACCACTGCAGAAATAGTCATCGGTGGCTTATCAGATTATATTTTCTCTAGAGAGATGGATAAGGAGACTGGTTATAAAGAGCTTAGCATCAAATGTCTTCTCGATCCTGAAAGCTGAAGAGGTCGCGTAAAGCCTGCAGAGTCACATCTCTGCCCAATACGGCAATGCTATCGGTTAAGGGAATATTTTTAGGGCAAACCTCTACGCAATTTTGTGCATTTCCACAATCGCTAATCCCCCCTTTTTCCATAAGGGGACGAAGGCGCGATCTCCGCTGCATTTTACCCGTAGGATGGGCATTGAAAAGCCGTACCTGAGAAATAGCTGCGGGGCCGATAAATTTAGACCGCTTATTGATTTGAGGGCAAGCCTCTAAACAGCATCCACAGGTCATGCAGGTAGCCAGAGAATACATCACCTCTTGTTTTCCCTGGGAAATGAGCGGCCCAAACCCACTCTCTCTTGAGCCTTCCGTAGCAATCCACCCATGGACTTGTTTAAGGTTTTCAAACATTTGAGAGCGATCTACTATCAAATCACGCACCAGAGGAAATTTCGTGAATGGGGCGAGTTTAATGGTCTTTTTGCCGCTATTTCTAATGTAATTTTCAATAAGTGCAGTGCAGGCTTGGCGGGGAAAGCCATTGATCAACATGGAACATGAGCCGCAAACCTCTTCTAAGCATCCCTGCTCCCAGACTACCGGTTCAACTTTTTTTCCCTTGCGGTTGATCGGATTTTTCTGAATCTCCATCAAACCGCTAATCACATTTTCCCCTGCCCTCCTTGGAAGCTCAAACTCTTCCCAATATTGATGGCCAGGCGTTCCACGGTAGATTTTCAACACATATGTTTTATTTTTTTCCATCTTATCCCCCCTTTTACTCACTTAACGGCAACTGAAGCTGTGACGGAACGTTTTGTATTTTGGGCCGTTTTTTCTTGGCTACAGTGTAATCTCTCGCTTCAGGCTCAAAATGACGGATATCCACGCGCTCATAGTCAATGAGTGGTTCATCCGGACTATAAGTTGCCACGGTTGTTTTCAACCACTCTTTATCGTCGCGGTTTGGAAATTCGGGCTTAAAATGAGACCCGCGAAACTCGTTTCGAAGAAGCGCTCCTTTGGTAATCACAAGGGCAAGGTCGAGCATCGATATAAATTGATGGGCAAACTGGTAGGTCTGGTTTGTAAACCGTCCCCGATCATCGAGTGAAATTTTTTGATACCGCTCACGAATCTCCTTGATTTTATCTAAAGTAGAAGCAAGATCTTTGTTATTCCGCTTTACAGTAACATGGGAGATCATGATTTCTGCAAGCTCGTCATGCAACCTGTGTACATTTTCAGGTCCCTCCCGAGAGAGTAAATCTCGCATAATTTCTTCTTCTACGCCGATTGCCTCTTCGTAAAGGGTTGAGCTCAGTGATTCATGATTGGAAGTTAAACTATCAATATAGCGAGGGGCTTCGTCGCCTGTAACAAGCCCGCTGTATATGCAGGAGAGAAGCGAGTTCGCCCCTAATCGATTGGCTCCATGATATTGATAGTCCGATTCGCCACAATTGAAACAGCCGGGTAAATTGGTCATTTGACGATACCGTTTCTCTCGATCCGGATCATCCGCCGCAGGCCAGTCGACCCACGCTCCCCCCATTGAGTAGTGTACAGCCGGAAAGATTTTCATCGGCACTTTGCGCGGATCATCACCTGTAAATTTTTGATAGATGTCGAGCACGGCATCAAGTTTATGAAGCGTTTCTTCTGGGAGTGCGGTGACATCGAGATAAACCTGTTTTTGACCCTCGACACCGAGTCCGAGCTCACAAATGCGCAATATTTCGCGCGCTCCCACATCGCGGCTGACAAGGTTGCCATATCCCGGATACATCTCCTCCAGAAAGTACCAAGGCTTTCCTGTCTCTCCACAGGGGATGGGTCCTTTATGAGGCGCTTCGATAGTCTTTGAGCTGTCGCCGGGAACCCAAACTCTTCCCCCTTCTCCCCTTACCGATTCCGAAATCAATCGAAGTTTATCGGCTCCAGGAATAGCCGTAGGATGAATCTGAATAAACTCTCCGTTCGCATAATGCATTCCTTGCCTATAAAGCCGTCCGTTGGCAGCGCCGGTGCAAAAAGTCGAATTGGTCGATTTTTTGAAAATTAAGCCAGGCCCTCCAGTGGCCACGACAACAGCATCGGCTTTAAGGGTTTCGAATTTTTGATTGAAAAGATTCATGATGACAATGCCACGAACACGTCTTTCATTGTCGAAGACCAGACGTAAAAACTCATGATTCTCAAATTTGTCCACTTGCCCTTTGCTTTCCCACCGCCGTACCTGTTCATCAAGCGTATAGAGAAGCTGCTGCCCTGTTGTGGCTCCACAAAAGACGGTGCGATGATAGAGAGTTCCGCCAAAACGACGGACGTCAAGATGTCCTGTGGGGGTTCGGTTGAAAGGACAACCAAAACGGTCCATCATTTTAATAATAGCCGGGGCAGAGAGGCACATTTCAACAATGGGCGGCTGATTGGCAAGAAAATCACCCCCTTTGATGGTATCATAGGCGTGGCTATAGGGGGAGTCGTCCTCTCCTTTGAGGTTGAGCGCCGCATTGATTCCGCCTTGCGCACAGACAGAGTGAGACCTTTTTACTTTCGTAACAGAGACCAATGAGACATGGCATCTGTTTTCCGCAAGGCGCATTGTGGCAGCCAAGCCCGCCAGCCCCCCGCCGATAACGATCACTTTTTTCATCTTTTTCGCCATGTTACCTCTGAAACAGGGTGGTCCAATAGGTGCCCCATGCGGACAAAAGCCCTAAAAACATAACAACTCCCATTAAAGTCGTCGTCACCCAATAGATTCTTTTTTGAGATCGCCGTGTCAAGGTGATCCCCCATGTGATCAGAAAAGTCCAAAGTCCATTGAAACCGTGATAAGCAGCAGCAACTACTAAAATAGAATAGAGAATCACCATCAAGGGGCTTTTAAAGGTCTCTCGAACCACTAACAAAAAAGCAGCCCCGGCGCTGGGCGCTACAGCAAGCACCTGCCCTTTTTTGAGAGGGGTTTTTTGGGCTGCTTTCAACCAATCTTGCTCTTCTGTCACTTCGCCGAAAAGCTCGTGATAGGGATCGTCTTCTTCATACTCAGGACTTTGATCTTTAAGTTTATTAAGCTCAGATTGCTCGGTTTCAAGCTCTGCTTGACGCTCTTGAATTTGGGCCGTGCTGTACAGAGAAGTATGCAGCTTTTCGGCTGTAAGAGGAAGCGCGGTGTCATAATCCAGCCGAACCATATAATATTCTCGATCGCCAAATTGTGCGTGAGCCGGGTTTTCTAAAAAACGCATATGAATGACATGAGCTATAATGCCTACCAGGAGAATCCACGAAGAGATTCGCTGCCAGCTATAAGCTCGATTACGTCTATATTGAGGAAGGGATGGGCTAGTCCCATTCGTTCGGTGAGCATTTAGTTTCCCTGTCCATAAATAGGAAATTCCCCAAAGCCCATGTATCAAAAAGGGAAGCCCCAAAAAAACTACTTCAATGACTCTTAAAAAAGCCAGATCGTGAATCTTGTTGACCATAGAGACAAAACTTTGCCCGTCATCTTTATAAAAAAAAGCGGCTTGTGAATTAACTAAAAGATGCTCAAATAAATAGATTGCAAGCCAGATGCCCAATAGAGAATGGAGACGGCGCAAGATAAAAGGGCGGGGAAGTTTAAGTTTCTCTTCATTCGGGAAAACCTTTTCTTGAGTCGGTGTTGCCATCTTAGGTAAAATGTATCACTCAAATCAAAACTTGGACAAGAAAAAAAGCTTTAGGAAGCGATCGCAGAAAGATGAAAACTGTTTGGTTCTTTTTTTTCTTTTTATCTTTCCCCGTTTTTGGGGAGACAAACGATCTGTTTTGGAAGCTGGAGATGTGTAAGGATCTACCCTATTTCCAGCCAACATCAACAGAAGACTCCGTAGATGAGTTAACACATGAATGCGGAATAGCTCTAGTTCGGCTCAAAAAGCCAATCGAGCATTATGCAAAACATTACGGCGATCCCTCATGGGGAATTACAAAGCTGCTTTTACTTATGGAAAAGCAGAGAAATAGAGGCCAGGACGGGGCTGGCATTGCCGTGGTGCAGCTAGATAGACCTTCCGATCAAAAAAATCTGCATCACTTTCGCTCAGCGATTCAAGATCCCTTTACTCATCTTGTTAACTATGTCACACAAGAGCTGCAAAAATTAAAAACTGTTCCTATTTTTGAATTAAAACAACACTCCCCTTTTATCGGGGAAATTTATCTGGGGCATATGCGCTATGCCACCTATAAGGGATCTGAAGTTACTCATTGTCAACCTATTATCTGTTCCCATTCCAACCCAAATTCTCATTTTGCCCTTGCCGGAAACTTCAATATGTCCAACACCTCCCAAATACGTCAGCAGCTTAAAGATTGGGGCATCTCTTATGAAGGGGAGAGCGACTCTGAAGTTATTGCTGAAACGATCGCTTACTATCTTGACAGAGAAAATGAACCTTCGGAAATAGATATAGCCGCTATTTTGAAGCAGGCGGCAACTCTGTGGGATGGGGGGTATGTTTTCTGCGGAGCTTTAAAGAACGGAAACGTTTTTATATGCCGAGATCCAGCGGGGATACGGCCTGGCTTTTACTTTGAGAACGAAGAGGTTATTGCGGCTGCCTCCGAGAAGATTGCTTTAATGGAAGCTTTTGACACAAAAGAGGAAGATATTTTACCCATCAAGCCGGGACACCTGCTTGTAATCCGAAAAGAGGGCGATCTGCTAGAGGGCCCTTTTGTCCCCCCTCTTCCTAAAAAAGAGTGTGTTTTTGAAAGAATTTACTTCAGCAGCGCCAACGATCCCCAGATTTATCGAGAAAGAAAAGCATTAGGGCGGATGTTAGCCCCCAAAGTATTCGAAGCGCTTGGAAAAGATCTCAGCCACGCTGTTTTTACTTATGTTCCTAATTCAGCCCTTTTATCTTTTCAAGGGTTGGTGGAAGAGATCGCAAAGATAGCGCATCAACACACTATGGAGGGTTTGAAGAGAGCAAAAGTCGCGTCGGAAGAGATTTTAAAAATTCCTCCCATACAACCGAAAGTGGAATTTATCGTAGAGAAGAAGAAAAAACTACGCACCTTTATCAGCTCGGATCAGATTCGAAAAGAGCTGGTACAACAAATCTATCATGTTACTCAAGGGATAGTGACAGAGGGAGATACCTTAGTTGTTGTGGAAGACTCTATTGTTCGGGGCACCACTTTAAAAGAGTCGCTGATTGAGAAATTTATCAAGTTGAATCCAAAAAAAATTATTATCGTCAGCTCAGCTCCCCAGATTTGCTATCCCGATTGTTATGGGATCGATATGAGTCAGGTTGGCCGTTTTGTTGCTTTTCAAGCGGCTGCTTCTCTGCTTGAAGAGCAGGGAAAATCCTCGCTATTGCAAGAGGTCTATGATCTTTGTTTAAAACAAAAAAGTTTGAAGGGAGCCGAAATGCAAAATGAAGTGAAGAGAATCTACGAGCTCTTTTCCCCTGAAGAGATCTCCGATAAAATAGCTCAGCTACTCACCCCTTCTGATACCGACTGGAAAGGATCGATTCAATGTATTTACCAATCTCTGGAAGATTTACATCAAGCTATCCCAGAGTATAAAGGGGAGTGGTATTTCAGCGGCAATTACCCTACTCCGGGAGGGTTGGCAGTATTAAATAACAGTTATTTAAAATGGTTTAACCACAATGACTCGCGCAGCTATTGACGATTCAGTTGAAAAAGCGTGCGGGTGTTTTCAGCTGTTGTTTGCGCTAGATCTTCATAAGAAACGTGGCGTAGCTCGGCGATGAGTTTAGCTATCTCTTTGAGATAGGCCGGCTCGTTTCGTTTTCCACGATAGGGAAAAGGAGCCAGGTAAGGGGTATCTGTTTCAATAAGTAATTGGCTAGAAGGAACTATCTTAGCGACTTCCCTGAGAACTTCACTTTTTTTAAAAGTGACAATGCCGCTCAACGATAAATACCAGCCCCGCTCAATCACCTCTTGCGCCTCCTCCATGTCCCCTGTAAAGCAGTGTAATACCGTTGTAACGCCTTTGCCCTCTTTATCGAGAATCCGGAATAAATCGGTAAAAGCATCACGGCAATGAATCACAACAGGAAGGGAACACTCTCGGGCTAAATGGAGATAACGAGACAATAGAGCTTGCTGAATAGGAGCTGTATCTCGGTAGTAGTAATAGTCTAAGCCCGTCTCGCCAATCGCTACGATCTGCTTGGAACGTGCATAGGAGGCCATGAAATCAAAGTGCTCATCTCCTTGTTTTTCAGCATCATGAGGAGTAGTTGAAGCGACATTGTATATCCAGGGATGAACTTGAGCTAACTGCACCCCTTTTTCAAGCTCTTGAGGATTGGTGCAAATATTGACAATCGCCTCTATGCCATTTTTTTGAGCTCGAGCCAATATGGACTCTAAATCGCTTTCGAGGGAGGCTGTTGTGAGATGAGCATGCGCATCAATCAGCATAAACAGTGGATTCGAGAATCTTCAATTTATCGAGGTAGTCGTGAATCACTTTTGCGGTAAGTGTTTGAGGCAGGATATAGGGAGATTCATTAGAGTTGCCCGGATAAAGAGCATAAACAGGAACACCGCTACGCCCTAATTTTTCGAGCTCTTGAGTAATGGCAGGATCTTTTTTAGTCCAATCGGCAATCATCATCACCACTCCCCTCTCTTCAAAAGCTCTTTGAACATCCGAAGAGTGCAGGGCTACTTTATTTGCCTGACAAATTAAACACCATTTAGCTGTAAAGTCAACAAAAACCGGGACTCCTTGCGCGCGAAGTTGCTCAACACGCTCGGGTGAATACTGCTCCCATTTTGATGACCCTGAAACGATCGTGAGCTCATTTCCTGTTATGGCAGATTGTTGCTTGACCGACTTTATGGTAGCCGTCATTCCCATAGCTATCATAAGCAGAGAAAGGGACATAGCGATCCATCGCGAGATTTTAGAACGGGAAGGGGTTGCCCATTTTCCGAAAACCCAGGCTCCAATTGCCATCAATACGAGAGACACCAGCAAGACCGAGGTAGCTATGTGGGTAGTTTGCGCTCCAAAAACCCAAACAAGCCAAACAACTGTAACCATCATTATAAAGCCCATCAACTGCTTGAAGGTAATCATCCAGTTACCCGGCTTGGGCAAAAAGCGAACTAGATTGGGAAAGAGAGAGAACAGAAAATAGGGGAAGGCCATCCCTATTCCCATCGATGTGAAAACAGCAAGCGCTTGCACAGCAGGCAATGTCATTGCAAATCCTAAGGCGGGCCCTAGCAAAGGCCCGGTACAAGGGGTAGCTACCAATGTCGCTAGTATACCACTCATAAAAGAACTACCAAGAGGGGAGCCGCTTTTTGAAGAGCTCTTCTGCCCTAAAGACATCAACGAGGTTCCAAATTCAAAGACTCCAAAGAGGCTCAGGCCTAATAAGAATAAAATCGCTATCAGAACCGCTACAAACATAGGCTCTTGCAGCTGAAAACCCCATCCAATTCCTTCTCCATAGGCACGAAGAATAAGTAATGCTCCCGATAAAATCCAAAATGAGACAAGGACACCCACCGAAAAAACAGCCCCATGTTTTAAAACAATGCCTCGCCTCTGATGCCCCATTTTTACAAATCCAAAGATCTTAAGTGCAATCACAGGCAGCACGCAAGGCATCACATTAAGGATAATCCCCCCAAGAAAAGCAAATCCAAGGGCAATGCCAAAACTCGTCACACCCGTGGAGGCTGAAGCTTTAGGTTGGGATGCGGTAACGGTGGTGTCTACCTGAATCGCCCGTTTGATCGTGTTTCCCTTTTCAGCGACCAGAAGCACTCCTTTGACATGATCAGGGATCTGTTTTGTGGATTCGGGCCGTTTAATATTGAGTGTAATCCCCTCTTCTCCTCGCTGAACATTTTGAGGGGCCATATAATCAATCACTTCCGGCTGTTCAGGTATAAAAGAGAGTTCGTTAATCTCCGCAAAACTTCCAGGCTGCGGCTTGAAGTTCAAAATAATTTCTTCTTTTTTTGCCTGCACCGTAAGAGAGCCATCTTCACTCGACAATTCTTGAGGAAGAGCCCGTCTTGTTTCCATAAAAAAAGAGACTAAAGATAAATCAGGTTGAGGAGCGCCCTCCTTAACGGGCAGGCTAAGAGAAAGCTCGCTTCCTCCCGGTACACAAGACTCATTACAGGCCAGCCAATTTACCTGGGCGCCAATATCGATAGACTCATGAGCCGATAAATCTTCCGGAGGAATAATTCTTTTCAGCAACAAGACCTTATTGGTATACCCAAAAGCGACCAGAGAGCCATTAATAAATTTTTCAGGATAAGGCCAAAGCATGGCATCAGCTTGAAACCCCTCAGGAAGCTGCCAGTCCACTTGGGTCGGAAAACCGGAACTCCCGGGATTGATCCAATAAGTATCCCACCCTTTCTCCATATTTAACTCTACCCCTACCCAAAAAGGGCGCCCCGGCTGGATCGATTGCTCTTCAGCCACCAATCTCGCAGAAACGGGCTCAGCAGGTTCTTCAGCTGAGAAAATTGAAAATGATTGAAACAAAAGAAACAAACAAATCGGAATTATAGAAAGCTTTTTAAACACTTTATTCCTGTTTTTTAAGTTTTAGTAAATATTATAAACGCTCTAAATCCTGTTGTAAAGCATTAAAATTAAACTTTTCTATACCCATAGAACTAGAAAAATCTTTAAAGTAGAGTGGAATAAAATTCTCCCTTTTGACATTTTGGAGCTATGATTCTTTCAAATCCTTTAATCAATTCTTATTTTCAGTCTGATTTATTCGGTAAATTTATTTTTTTTACCCTCTTACTTCTATCTATCCTTACATGGATTATTTTCTTAAAAAAATTATTTTTACACAAAGCTTTAAAGCAGGGAGGAGCCCGATTTCAAGATCTTTTTCAAAAAAAAAGCATTAACCCCCTCTCTTTTGAGGTCGCTGAAGAAATTCCTTTATTTGCCGATCTTTACCGCACTTTAAAACACTCCACGACCGAACTTCTTAATAAAAATCAAAAAGTTTTATTGTCTCACTCCGACATCGAGCAGCTCGAAGCCCATATGATGAATCGTGTATCCGGACAGGTCAAGGAGTTAGAGAAAAATTTGTTTGTACTTTCAACCACCTACACCTTGGCCCCTTTTCTCGGACTTTTAGGCACGGTATGGGGTATATTACTAACTTTTAATGAAATGCAAACAAACATCGCTCTTAATGCCAATTCAACGGTGTTGGGAGGGCTTGCGATGGCTCTTGGGACAACTGTTTTGGGGTTATTGGTCGCGATTCCCGCTTTAATCACCTATAACTATTTGAAGTCGTCCATTGCCAACCTATCAGGTGATTTAGAAGATTTCTCTTACCTTCTTCTTACTTCCATCGAACTCCATTACCGCCAAATAGATATCCAATGAAACGCTACAAGCAGCTTGAAGAGGCTCAAGTTAATTTAACCCCTTTGATCGATGTGATGTTTGTTATTTTGATTATGTTTATTGCCGTAGCTCCTCTTTTAGAGATTGATCGTGTGGAGCTAGCCAGCAGCTCCTCTTTACAAAGCAACCCTATTTTAGAAAAAAACCCTATTACTATTCATGTTTACGCCGATAATTCGATCGCCTATAATAGGCATTCGGTCACCCTGAAGGAACTTGAGGGGCATTTGCGAAAGGCTCAAAAAAGATATCCTGAGGGGCACCCTCAGCTCTATCATGATTCCAAAGCTACTTTTGGAACCTACCAACAGGTAAAAAACGTGATAGAAAAAAGTGGATTTTCACAAATAGATGTGATCCTAAAGCCTGATTAATAAAGAGGTTCATGCGTCTTTCGATCGCTGTAATTATAGCTCACCTCCTGATTGTTTCTCTTTTCACGTATTTCTATCGACCCTCTTCCGTTGCCCCTTTGCCCAAACGCGCACAAATACGCACAATTGTTCTCAAGCAGCCCCAGCCTCCTCTGAACACTTCACCCGCTCAGAAGCGCGAAGAGAAAAACGTCACTCATTTGAGTCCCCCATCGAAGAAAAAAGCTGCTGAAAATCCTATGCCTCGCACAAAAAAAGAACCTCAAAAAGCAAAGGAGAACTCTACCAATAGGAAAAAACTGCTAGCTCTCATGCAAGAGAGTTTAAATGATCTTGAGTCCAATCAACCCGAAGCCCTTTCCCGCCCTCTTCCTATCGGAGAGCTTGCAAGCGAGCAGCTAAATTTTGAAGCTTGCTACGAAGAGGAGTTGGCTAGCTATCTGCAACGCATACTAAAGTTACCTCACCGTGGAACTGTAACCGTTCAAGTGATCCTCTCAAGGGAAGGGAAAGTACAAAGAGTCACGATCCTAAGCACAACCGATGAAGAGAATCGCCACTACATCACATCGACCCTTCCCGATCTCTTTCTTCCTCCGTTTGGAACTCAGTTTAAGGGAGAAAAAGAGCACACTTTTTTACTTACCCTAACTAGTATGCCTTAAATACTCACCTTACGCAAAAAATGCCAGAATAGGCTGGCTGCAGAGGGCAATCTACTTAAGCATCGCTCGTCACCCAACTAACAAGTAGTTGGGCTTCCTCTCGATACTTGTATTTTGCCCTCTTCGCTCACCCCTTTCACGGCATTTTTTGAGTAAGATGAGTTAAATCTTGATTGGCATTTAGCAAACTAAAAAGAGTTGATTTTTCCGTTTTTTTTCGATATTTTTTTGTTTCATGAGTTGGTTTATTTTATGCTTTTTTCTTTTGGTTTCTCCCTCTTTTGTTGCCGAAGAAACCATTACCATCCACCTTTCTACTCAAGAAGAGCTCAATCCTCTCTATCTTTATTCATTGGAAGATCGAAACTCAGGATTCGACTCCTCTTATCTCTCTCAGATTGAAAAGATACTTCGTTTTGACCTCTCTTACAACGGAAAAACCCAAATTGTAAAAGTTGACCCGCCGGACGATCCCTTTAATCACGAGAAATGGAAGCAACGATCTATCGATTATGTCGTCAAATGGGATATCTCCGATCGGCAACTTAATCTCGTTGCTTTTTCTGTGCGCGCAGCCTTTGCAAAAAAGATAAATGGCATTTCGCTTTCAGGTAATTTGGGAAAAGACAGACGCCTGATCCATCAGGTGGCGGATGCTGTTCATGAAGCTTTTTTCAATGAGATCGGAGTGGCCAATACACGCATCCTATACACACTTAGAAGCCGGAAAAGTACAAACTCTTCAGATTGGGTCACCGAAGTATGGGAAAGCGACTATGATGGAGCCAATGCAAGGCAAGTGACCCATGACGACACTCTTTGTGTCACACCGACCTATGTACCCCCTAAGCAAGGGGGAAGATGCAGTCATTTCCTTTACGTCGGTTACGAAGTGGGGCAGCCCAAAATCTATGCTGCTTCCATTGAACAAGGAATTGGCAAGCGGCTCACCTATCTAGGAGGAAACCAATTAATGCCGACTGTTTCCCCTCGAAAAGATAAGATAGCTTTTATCAGCGATGCTTTTGGCAATCCCGATCTTTTTATACAAGATTTTTCATTGGATAGAGGACTTATTGGAAAGCCTGAGAAAATTTTCTCCGTCCCCCAAGCGACGCAAGGAAGCCCCGCCTTTAGTCCGGATGGGAAAAAGCTTGCTTTTGTTTCCAATAAAGACGGCACCCCTCGCATTTATCTAATCGAGGTAGCACCCTCCTCAAAAAAGAGAAGTGTCATTCTTATTTCCAAAAAAAATCGGAATAACACATCTCCCGTCTGGTCGCCGGACGGGACAAAAATTGCGTATAGCGCATCAACAAATGGGGTTCGCCAAATCTGGATTTACGATATAACTTTAGACCAAGAGTTCCAGCTTACCGGGGGAGAAGGTCATAAAGAGAATCCTGTTTGGGCTCCAAACAGCTTACACTTGATGTTTAACAGCTCATCCCCCAACTCTTCCGAGCTATTCTTGACTAATCTGAATCAAAAAAAAGCCGTTCAAATTACAAGAGGCCCGGGTGAAAAAAGATTTCCAGCGTGGGAATTTTTTGATATGAAAAGATAAGATTCATAAAAAGTGAGGAAAGCGTGAAAAAGACATTGCAGATTTCAACCCTGTTTATCCTTATCCTTTGCACCTCTTGCTGTCGTTCCCGGTGCGAGGTATGGGAAGATACAAAAACATGCGGCCGATACTTTGGAAAAGGAATGCGTTCGCTTTTTGGCCATCATGAAGATGAACGAGAGTATGTGACCTATTTAGACAATTATCAGGAAGAAAATGCCTATCTATCCCTAACGGAGGAGATTCCCTACGAACACCGAGAGATGAGTGATTACATCCCTGCCCCCAAGGAGTCTCCGGGAGATCCGGGTTCGTCTGTTCCGGGGATTCATCAATTTTATCTCCCTTCAGCTGCTATCTTCAAAAACATTTACTTCTCAACAGATAATTACTCCGTGAACGAGAGCGAAAACCTCTCTAAGCTTAAAGCCATTGCAGACTATTTGAGCCGGCATCCCACGACCTATCTTTCTGTGGAGGGGCATGCAGATGAAAGAGGAGCGGCTGCTTACAATTTGGCCCTAGGTTCGAGAAGAGCAAATGCTATCCGTAATTTTTTAATTCAAAACGGAGCACACCCGGACCAAGTCTTTACCATTTCCTATGGGAAAGAGCGGCCTGTAGCTATGGGTCATGAAGAATCCTCCTGGTGGCAAAACCGAAGAGGGCAGTTTAAAATCTATGAAAAGTAGATTGTTAGCTTTTTGTCTATTAATCGGAGGGTCTCTTTCGGGAGCCCCTTCTCTAGAAATGCAGCAAATGCATTTGACTTTAGATCAATATGGTTACCAACTCAATAACCATAAGATTGAGATAGAACTTTTATATGAACGGATTCAGTCGCTCGAAACGGCTCTGACCGAACTGCACCAGGAACTGATGCATAGAAATCAAAAGAGCTCTCTTGAAAAGCGGTTCTCTTCTTTAGAGAAGGCGCATGAAACGCTTGTAAATGATTTCATCACTTTAAAAAAGCATATGAACGAGACCAAAAGCGCTCTGGCCCAATGCCAAGACAAAACCTCTCAAATCTCTTCGGACGTAAAATCGCTTAAAAGCTCTCTACATTCGATGCTTGCTCTGCTTCAAAAAGAAAATGGTCAAACCTATACGGTAAAATCGGGAGATTCCCTGGGACAAATCGCTTTAGAGTACAAGACCGACATAAAGGCAATCAAAGAGAGAAATCAGTTAACAAACGACACCATTTATCCGGGGCAAGAGCTTATTATCCCTTAATTTCCTTCTCTCGAGAGAATCTCTTCAGGCTTAAAGAAAAAATTGATTTCAACAACAGCCGTATCAGGCCCGTCTGATCCATGGACAGCATTTTGATCTATCGACTCGGCAAAATCAGCTCGAATAGTTCCGGGAGCTGCGTCGGCCGGATTTGTAGCGCCCATAATCTCCCGGTTTTTAGCAATCGCATTTTCACCCTCTAACACTAAAACCAAAACCGGCCCCGAACTAATAAACGCGACGAGATCATTGTAGAAAGGGCGTTTTTGATGAACCTCATAAAACTCTTCCCCTTGCGTGCGGGTCATATGGATCATCTTAGCTGCTACCATCTTCAATCCCCCCTTTTCAAGGCGGCTCAATATTTCCCCGATTTGATTTTTCCCGACAGCGTCCGGTTTAATAATAGAAAGTGTTTGTTCAATTGCCATCATAATATCTCCATATAAAAATCTAGTTTTTAGGCTTAAAAAAGAGAAAGATTTTAAGATATTTTATGCCTAAAATCAATCTTAATGTTTGGGGTATGGTATAGTGGTATAGATTGAAAATTTTATAAATCAATCCGATCCTTTTCGATAGAAATTTCGCCCTCGATATCGAGTAGGAGAGGGCCTTTCGACCCTCGTCCTCTCACACCACCGTACGTACGGGACCGTATACGGCGGTTCACGATCACTCTGACCTAGCTTGGACTATCTGCATCATAGGTGTATATCCCAAAA
>JBAPRV010000132.1:0-2398 GCA_049281295.1 Chlamydiales bacterium | reverse complement strand
TCTCCTTCCCGGAAAGAGGAGAAAATTTCATCTGGGTCAGCTTGAAAGTCAATTTTAATTTCCTGTAGTTTTATTGAAGAGGCATTCCAGTAATGAATATTCTTTTCCAAAACTAAAGAATTTTCCAAATACTTCCGAATCAAAAAAGGACCATTAAAATGCTTAGGAAAATGACTATCCAAGTAAAAAGGAGAAAATATCGGATGAGAGAGAAATTTTGTAAAATTAGGACAAGGAAACTCAAGTTCGACTCTTAAGGTTTTTTCATCTAAAGCAAAAACTCCTAAATCATCGATAGGGCAGCGGCTTTTCCAAATCTGTTGAGCATTTTTCAAAAATGAAAAGGGATTTAACGAAACATGAGAAGATCGATTTTTTAAAAGAGCTTTTTTCCAGCTCTTTTCATATTGAAAAGCGGTTACTTTTTCTCCGTTAGACCAGTGATTATTGCGAAGTGAGATATCATAAGAGGTTTGATTTGAAGAATTTTTGATTGTTTCCGCGCCCGCCAAAACAGTTTTCCCATTTTCATTTAATCGGGTACAGCCTTCAAAGAGGGCTTTGCATAATACTAAACTACGCATATCAGAAAACAAATCATGTGGATGCAGAGAGGGGAGAGGGCCTTCTTGAAAAGCAATTTGCAAAATTCTTTTTTTATAAGAATAGGGTTGTACAGGTTTTGGAGTAGGAGGGTCGGAAGATAACATCACAAGGTAGCACCATCCGGAATGAGAGAAAAGGGCATGGAGAGGAAGTGTTTCACTTTTTTTCAAAGGATATAGAGAAGCAATTTTTACATCTTTCGATTTTACAACAGAAATGTGTGAGTGATTAATGACAGTTTGCTGGCGAGAAGAGTGAGCTGTGACGAGGGTATCTAATAAAGAATTGAAAACGCTTGAAGAGATAGAGAAGCGGGATTCAACAGGTTGGATGGCATAAAAAAGTTTTTCGGCTAAGAAAAGATAAGCGTCTAATTTATCGGGCAATTTTGATTTTAGTGTTTCAAAAGAAGCTTGTTGTTTTTCGAACAACCCTCCATTGCAATCTCTAAAGGGGCCAAGGAGCTCTTCAATATGCCTTGTGATACGGCGGCGGGCATGCAAAAGGTGGACCATGCTTTCTTCATAAAAACTATCAGCAGGAATGATGAAGGAGAGTACATATCCCTCCGTCTTGGGTACACCGGGAAAGGTAGCATGTAAGCGGGAATACATTTTCAATGAAGAGCTTGTAAAATAGCTTGGAATTTGAGGAGAGGAAGTTTGAGGTCGAGCCAAATAGACTAAAAACTCTAAAGAAGAGCTATCTTGCATATGGAAGTGAATCGAGAGCTGGGGATAATCACTGGGTGAGTTGATTTCCTGTTTTAAAAAAAGCAGCTGTCGATAGGCCTCTTCTTCGTTATAGGGCCAAAAAACAGGTTGTATAAGAGAAGGAGGGGAATGGGAGATTTTTTCCTGTAAAAGAGATTGAATTTGTTTAATTTCGGATTGGCAGAGAGATTTGCCTCGAAGTTTTTGGATTTCAATATAATAGAAAGCATAAGGAAGTCTAGGGTGTTTCCATGTAAGAAATGAGTTGGCAATTTCCTTTAAGCCAGGATAGATTTTGCCTAGATGGGAGAAAATGAGGGGATAATCTATTTGTTCCTGGGAATGCAGCTGAGAAATCGAGATAGCAATGGCAAAAGAATTAGAAGAAATTAAGAATCCCTTTACAAAAACATGTTTTTGGTTTGGTTCTTTTTCTAGAGCCGATTCGATTTTCTTTTTAAGTAAGAATTGGAGGAGCAGAGTTTTCCTTAGATGTTTGGTAGAGCGAGCTTTAAAGAATTGAGAATCAGAGTTTGCCAGGAGCTGGTACCAGCTTTTTTGCAACCTTTCATCAAACAATTTTGGAAATCGATTGATTGCAGATGCGATCATTTTATCGAATGAATATTGCTGCATTACAGACTGTTTAAAGAAATGAAAAATATCGTGCAATAACAATTTAAATCAATTAGACCAAAGAGCTGATATGGCTCTTTGGCTAACCTTTGTTGATTTACATTTCCCTAAGTTGTAGAACTCTATGCTTAGCATGGCCTTTGTTTTACATCGTACGAAATGCTTCATATTCCTCATTAATTTTCAACTTTAGACATTGACTTTTTCGTTTTTTGGGACTTTGTCTGCCTGGCGAATGATTCAATTCAAGATGTAGGAAATGCGCAAAGAGGCCTAAATTGATCGCGCTAAATAAGAGGGGAATATGAAATACAGCTTTTTCAGACAAAAACTCTATATAAAATCTTTACATTAAATTTGAATATTTTTTACTATGCTAGGCCTTGTGAACACCAGGCAAGTTGATTGTGAGGAGTAAATACAAATAATTCTCAAAAAAGTGC
>JBAPRV010000131.1:0-2203 GCA_049281295.1 Chlamydiales bacterium | reverse complement strand
TCTCCTTTAAATTACGAACCGATCTATTTACAACAAGACCACCTCTCTTTCAACTTTCTAAAGATTTATAGGTTTTTTTCCAAAAAAAATAGAATGCCCTCTGCAGCCAGCCACTCTGGCATTTTTTCCTGACTTAAGTGATTGAGATGCCGTGTTAACAAATTTTTGATTTATTTTTTTTCTTTTCCTATTCAAAATGGTCGCATGTTTGTGCGAGTCAAAACACATCCCAGTTCACCTCATAAACAAGTTCAAATTTGTCACAGTTTTCGTGAAGAAGGTAAGTCGCGTCAAAAAGTCATTCGTCATATTGGAACTGCAAGAAATGAAAATGAATTGCAGGAATTAAAGAATTTAGCAGCTACGATTAAAGCCCAAATTGAATTGGAGAATCAATTGTCTTTTTCTAAGCTAATAGTCGAAGAACCTCAAGAATCTAATCAAGTAAACCTATTTGCACTCAAGGAGAAAGGAAGGCATATCGAAGGGTTTCATGATATTTTTGGTAAGATATTTTCCCAAGCAGGATTCAATGATATTTTACCCAAAAGCCAATCAGAAGTGCTGCTAGATGTGCTTCTAGCTAGGATTGCAGCTCCCTGCAGCAAATCGAAAACACAAAAGATTCTTTCGGGAGAGTTTGGAAAAGATATCTCGTTAGATCGGATCTATCGCATGATGGATGCTCTTATAGCGAATAAAGATAAGATTCAGAGAAAAATTTTTGAAACTACCCAGAATATATGTAACAAAGAAGTTGATGTTCTATTGTTTGATGTGACGACTTTGTATTTTGAAAGCGTCGAAGAGGATGAACTAAGAGATTTTGGTTTTTCTAAAGATCAAAAGTTTCACATGACACAAGTTGTGCTTGCTCTGGCAACAACAAAAGAAGGGCTTCCTTTAGGTTACCGATTATTTCCAGGGGATACAGCAGAAGTGTCCACCCTGATTTCCAGCCTACAGGATTGGAGAAGGACCTTACCAATCGACAGAGTAATTTTTGTAGCAGATCGAGCGATGATGAGCGAATCGAATTTGGCATTGCTTGAAGAAGCTAAAATTAACTATGTGGTAGCAGCAAAGCTTAAAAAGATGAAAGGGAATATTCAGACAAAAATTCTAGAAGGTCCTAAACAAAAGGAAGAAACAGACAAAGCTTATCAAGATATGCTTTTGGCAAACGGAAGAAGATTAATTATTAGCCACAGCATGAGAAGAGAAGAGAAAGATAAAAAGGATAGAGAGAGAGGGCTAAAGAGGGTCCAGAAAAAGTTAGGAAAAGGAAAAAGCCTTAAGAGATTAATACCCAATTATGGTTATCAAAAGTATATCAAGATTGAAGGAGACGGTAAAGTAAAACTGGATGAAGAGAAAGTCAAATCAGAAGAGGGATGGGATGGCTTTCATGGAGTTATTACAAATTGTTTAGAAACGCAAGTAGATGAACTATTGAGTCATTATCGACGACTTTGGGTAATAGAAGAATCATTTAGAATCCAGAAGCATACACTAAGAATACGTCCTATATATCATTTTAAACCGGAAAGAATAGAAGCTCATATCTTATTGTGTTATATGGCCTTCAGTTTAATGAGATATCTTGAATACGAGATAAAAAAATTTGAGATGGGGCTGTCAATGGAAGAAGTACGAACAGCATTGTGGAGCGTACAAGTGAGCCTTCTTCATGAAGGAGGAACGGAAAATTGGTATCGAATGCCCTCTAATTTTAGTGAAGAAGCAAGGAAGATTTATCAAATAATTGGAGTGAAAAGATCGATCAATATGAAAAAGATGTAGTGACGTGGTGAAAAATTTAATTTACTGAAGCTTAAACACTAAACTGCCCTGAGTGCTGAAGTCGGGAAAAAAGGAAGTGAGTCTTTATTTAACCTTTACAATAACTTATTGTGCTGGATATAATATTGTTATATTCAGCATAATAATCACAAATTTTATGGGATTGTGCCAAATACAGATATTTTATATCTGGCATAATAATTGTATTTTTTTTAATATTGTGCCAAATATAAAAGTGCTATATCCGGCACAATAGGACAAAAGATGAAAGTTATACCATTTATCAAAAATAAAGTTTAGTTCAAATCCATTCTCTTAAGCACAATTGTCGCACAGCTCCAGCCGTTGAAGTAAAGGCATTCCAAGCACTACAACAGCTTTCCAAAATATGCTCGTAGGA
>JBAPRV010000130.1:0-17389 GCA_049281295.1 Chlamydiales bacterium | reverse complement strand
TGGAATTTTAGGAGCGTTCTTCATGGTCTCATCAAGCATCTCTTTAGTAATGCCTTTTCTAAAAGGAGCAAACTGTTTGTTGATCTGTTTGTCCATCCAACGCCATTTGGGGTCATCAACCGACAATGGCTTTACATTTGAAGCAGCAAACATAGGAATCGAAAAACAGAAAATCCAAAAGCATATCTTGAACATAGATACCTAAAAATTAATGGGCTAAGATGTTAAAAAATAAAATTTTTATTAAGAATATGTGAAATTCAAAAATGAGTCAATCTATTAGTGGGTTCAATTGAAAGATTCAGAGGTAGACAGTCGTAGAGGTTTTAAAAAAGCATTAACTGCTTTTCTTCGCTCTCTTTTTTTATTTTCACTTTCGGAGCGCTCTCTTTATTGGCCTCAAGCCCTTTTAAGATCACTTGAGCCCGGGCAATGACGGAAAGAGGAAGGCCGGCTAGCTGTGCGACATGAATGCCGTAACTTCGATCCCCTTTTCCCTTTTCTATTTTGTGCAGAAAGATAATCTCATGATTAAACTCTTGGACGGTCGTATGATAGTTGAGTACTCCCGAAATAGAGAGTTCAAGGTTTGTGAGTTCCCAGTAATGAGTTGCGAAAAGAGTTTTTGCTCCCACCGTTAAAAGGTGTTCCGCCACCGCCCACGCAATGGAAACTCCGTCGTAGGTGCTCGTCCCCCGTCCAATTTCATCGAGAATGACCAGCGAACGGGGAGTGACATTGTTGAGGATATTAGCTGTTTCACTCATTTCTACCATGAAGGTGGATTGTTGACGTGCCAGGTTGTCGCTTGCCCCAATGCGGGTAAAGATTTTATCTACTATGCCAATATGCACCTGGACGGCCGGGACAAAGGAGCCTATTTGAGCCAATACCACAATTAAGGCTACCTGTCTTAGATAGGTAGACTTGCCTCCCATATTAGGACCGGTAATCAACATCATCCGCTCATCTATGCCATCCAGATCGGTATCATTGGGAATAAAAGATTGGCTGAGACTCGAATTGCTTACAACGGGATGGCGCCCTTCAATGATTTTGATCTGCTTGCTTTCATCTATGAGGGGGCGGCAATAATGACTTTGTTTTGCAATCTCTGCCAAAGAGGCTATGACATCAATTCGGGCAATGGCGTCGGCCATTTTAAAAATCACTTGCTCAAACTGGATGAATTTTTTGCACAGTTTTCGAAAAAGTTCCTCTTCCAGAGCATATATCCGCTCTTCAGCGGTTAGTATCTGACTCTCATATTCTTTCAATTGGGGAGAGATAAATCGTTCGGAGTTGACGAGGGTTTGCTTTCTCTGAAAAGTTTCAGGCATTCGATCCACTTGCCCTTTACTCACTTCAATATAATAGCCAAATATCTTATTGAAACTCACTTTTAAGTTCTTAATCCCCGTCTTTTCCCGCACCTCTTTTTGATATTGGGCCAGCCACTGTTTTCCTCCACGTCTCAGTTGTCTGAGCTCATCCAGAGGGGGGTGAAATTCGTCGCGAAAAATGTTCCCCTCGGAACTCCGTACAGGCGGTTCATCTACAATCCCTCTCCTCACAATAGATGTCAGCTCGCTCAAATCGGTTAATTGCTCTGCACATTCGCCTATCCATTCAGATTTCATGGAACCAATGAGCTTTTTAATGGGAGAGATCGCCTCTAAAGAGAGACTCAAAGCCGCAAGATCGCGAGGCGTGGCCCAGTGCGTCGAGACTTTCATCATCAGTCTTTGTAGATCGCGGACTTTAGAAAGCTGCTTTCTCAGCTGAGCTCTATCTTGAGGAGCGTAATATAAAAGCTCCACAGCATCTTGTCTTCTCTTGATCTCTTTAATCGAAAGAAGGGGTTTTTTTAGCCAATCAGCGATCAACCTTCCCCCCATCGGGGTTAATGTTTGGTCAATGACATCGAGTAAAGTATGGCTCCGGCTTCCATCTTGCAGCGATTCAGTGAGCTCTAAATGGCGTTGAGTCACCCGATCAATCGACAAAACCTCTTGAGTCGAATAGGGTTTGATGGTCTGGATGTAGTCGATGGGCAGTGAAAGTTCCTCATGAATATAAGCGAGAAGCGCCCCTGCCGCATTAATGGAAGGAATTAACCCCTTCAATCCAAAACCATCGAGGTGCTGCACCTTAAAATGCTCTGTCAAATAGGCATAAGCCACATTGTGGTCAAAATGCCACGACTCTTGCATAGAGAGTAGTAAAGAAAAGCCGGCTTTGATCTCTTCAACAAAAGAGGGGTGTTTTTCAAAAAATTTTTTAGAACTCAATAGTTCAGAGGGTCGGATCCGGTCGATCTCATTGAGCACCTCCTGCTCATCTTCCATCTCAGCCACTTGAAATATCCCTGTTGTCAGATCAAGAGAAGCTAAAGCGATGATTGAACCGACCCGATTGAGAGCTGAAATAAAATTGTTATTTTTTTCTCCCACTAAGGTCGAATTCACCACCGTTCCAGGTGTTACAAAACGGACAATTTCTCTTGGAACTAATCCTTTTACCTCTTTGGGATCTTGAAGTTGCTCAGCCACAGCTACCCGATGCCCCTTACGAACCAAGCGGTCGATATAGGCATCGCAAGTATGCCAAGGAACTCCACTCATAGGCACTCCCTGTCTTTTGGTTAACGTCAGATCGAGCGCTTGTGCCAATGTGACGGCATCTTCATAAAAAGCCTCATAAAAATCTCCCATCCGAAATAGCAAAATAGCCTCTTTGGCTTTGCTTTTACATTGGCGCCACTGCTCCATCATAGGAGAGAGCTTCGGCGGCTCTTCAACTCCTTTAGACATAGATCCCCATCTGTTGAGTCAAGAAACTATGGAACAAATAGTGAATAACTTACCATCTATTTTTTTTATAAAGAATATTGCTTGAGGCTTTTTCTTCTAATGGGCAACATATATGGAGATTTTATGCATTACAAAACAGCAAAAGGAACTTTCGATATACTCCCTCAAGATCCCGACCCTCAAGGGAAATGGCGGGAATCTCATCTTTGGCAATATCTAGAAAAGCAGATCCGAGACATTTCCTCCGAATACGGTTTCCAAGAAATTCGCACTCCTTTTTTTGAAACAACGGAACTGTTCACTCGAAGTATCGGCTCAACAACAGATATTGTGACAAAGGAGATGTATACTTTTCACGATAAAGCGAATCGCTCCTTGACCTTAAGGCCTGAGGGAACTGCTCCTGTAATGCGGGCTTTTATCGAAAAAAACCTCGATCAACTCGCCCCTTTGCACAAGTTTTTTTACCTCTTTCCCATGTTTCGCTATGAAAGACAGCAGGCCGGCCGCTACCGGCAGCACCATCAATTCGGGGTTGAGATTATCGGCAGCGACTCTCCCTATCACGATGTCGAAGTGATCCATCTTTTATGGCTTCTCTATGAGAGACTAGGGCTTAAAGGATTAACTCTTCACCTTAACTCTATTGGCCGGTTGGAAGATCGAAAGACGTTTCAACATGAGTTAAAAAAATATCTACATCCCCATCTCAATGAACTTTCCAGCGAAAGCCAGGCTCGCTATTCGGTCAACATATTGCGGATTCTCGACTCCAAAAATGAAAAAGATCAGAGGCTGCTGCGCGAAGCGCCCTCTATCCTCGATTATATCTCAGATAATTCGAAAGCCCATTTCGAATCGGTCTGCTCTTTATTGGAAAAAGCAAAGATTCCCTATCAGATCAACCCAAACCTAGTTCGAGGGCTGGACTACTACAACAACACGGTTTTTGAGATTACCTCCGATGAGCTCGGAGCTCAAAATAGCCTAGGAGGTGGAGGGCGCTATGATGATTTAATCCAGCAGTTAGGAGGGCCGAACCTCCCCTCTATTGGATTCGGAGCCGGGTTGGAGAGAATCATTCAAACTATGATCGCCCAAAAAGTGCCTCTTCCCTCCCCTCCCCATGTCCTGCTTTTCTTCGTCCCTATCGGGGAGGCTGCCAAGAAGAGATGCTTTGAGCTGCTCTGTCAGCTTAGGCATCATCATATCTCAGCGGAAATGGAAATGAATGACAGAAAATTAAAAAACGCCCTGCGCTATGCCGACAAAAGAGGAGCCCATTTTACTCTTGTTGTGGGAGAAGAGGAGTTAGCAAGTGGAGAAGCCCATTTAAAAGAGATGGCAACGGGCGCCAGCGAAACCCTTGCATTAGATGCTTTATTAACGAGGCTAACCTATGAATTACAAAAGAACACATGACTGCGGCACTTTAAACTCTCAACAGGTAGGAGAGCAAGTGAGATTGTCCGGCTGGGTGCACCGAAGGCGCGATCATGGCGGATTGATTTTTATCGATCTGAGAGACCGTTTCGGCGTCACTCAAATCGTCTTTAATCCCGCCACAAACGAAGCTATACACAGCCTCGCCAATAAACTTCGTGCAGAGTGGGTGATCACCGTCTTGGGAAAAGTAGTGGCTCGAGCAGATGGGATGGTCAATCCCAAGCTACAAACAGGGGAAATTGAAATTGAAGCCTCCGAGCTCACTATCTTATCAAAAGCAAAAACCCCGCCCTTTTCTATATGTGACGAAAGCATCAATGTGCATGAAGAGCTTAGATTAAAATATCGCTATCTCGATACCCGGCGCGGTCCCATTGCAGAGAGACTCGTTATCCGCCATCGGCTGATGCAGATTATCCGCAACTATATGGATTTGCATCAATTTATTGAGATAACGACACCCATTCTGGGCAAATCCACTCCGGAAGGCGCTCGTGATTATCTAGTCCCTTCAAGGATCTACCCCGGCACCTTTTTCGCACTTCCCCAATCCCCTCAGATCTTCAAGCAGCTCCTGATGATCTCAGGGATGGATCGCTATTTTCAGATTGCCGCCTGTTTTCGGGATGAAGACCTCCGTTCTGACAGACAGCCCGAGTTTTCACAACTCGACTTGGAAATGAGCTTTGGTACTCCGGAAGAGCTGTTCCCTCTTATTGAAACTCTTATGGTGGACGTTTTCCGAAAAATCAAAGGCATCGAACTTCCGACCCCTTTCCCTCGTCTTCCTTATCAAGAAGCTATGGAGAGATTTGGAACAGATAAGCCCGATTGTCGTTTCGGAATGGAGCTCATTGGGCTTGATTCGATTGTATCCAATTCTTCTTTCTCTGTGTTTTTAGACCAGCTCAAAGTAGGAGGGACTGTGAAAGGGATTTGCGTGAAAGGAGGAGCCCAGATGTCGCGCCGCCAAATCGATGGCTATACAGAGCTGGTGGGCAAACTCGGAGCTAAGGGCCTGGCATGGATCAAACTTCTAGAAGAGGGGCCTACTTCTGTCATTGTAAAATTCTTTGACAAACCCGTTTTAGATGCCCTGATTGAAAAGATGGGTGGAGAAACAGGGGATTTGCTTCTCTTCGTGGCCGCCTCCAAAAAAATTACGCATCAAGCGCTCGACCATCTCCGCCTCCATATTGCGAAAGATCTTGGTTTAATCGACACAAACCGCTACGAATTTTTGTGGATCACAGATTTCCCTCTTTTTCAATGGGATCCGGAGGCCCAAACCTTCGCTTGCGAGCACCACCCTTTCACCTCTCCTCATCCGGACGATATTGACCTGCTGGAAAAGGACCCTTCAAAGATGCGCGCCTTGAGCTATGATCTCGTCTTAAACGGCTATGAGCTCGGTTCAGGCTCCCAACGGATTCATGAGGGGGAGCTGCAAGAAATGATTTTCAGGTTTTTAAAGCTCTCAGAAGAAGATATAAAAAAACGTTTTGGATTTTTTATTGAAGCATTACAATATGGAACGCCTCCTCATGGAGGCATTGCCCTTGGGATAGACCGTCTTATGATGCTGCTTACACAGGCAGAAAGCATTCGAGACGTGATCGCTTTCCCAAAAACGCAGCGAGCTACCGATCTAATGATGGAGGCTCCGGCTGAGGTAATGAAAAAACAGTTGACCGAACTAAAAATACATGTGGAGCCCCCCGAGTTATGAATAAAGTACTTTGCTTATTGATGCTGTTGGCCTTCCCTTTGATGGGAGACGACTCTTCTGACGAGATTAATTACGATAAACTCTCCGAAGCATTCGGCCACCTGGTCGTTCGACATGCCATGAATCCAGGATTGGATTTAAATTTGGACAAAGTGATCAAAGGGATACAGGACGAACGGGCAGGAAAGCCCTCTCCCCTGACCGAAGAAGAGTATGAGCAAACCATTTATGCAATACAGGAAAAACTCTATCTTCAAACTGCTGAGAAAAACCTCAAAGAGGCTACAGCTTTTTTGGAGTCGAACAGTAAAAAAGAGGGCATTCAAGCTATAGATGCTCAGCTTCAATACAAGGTGATCCAAGCCGGAGAGGGGACGGAGGTCTCACAGGAATCGGCTCCTTTGATTCATTATAAGGGGAGTCTAATAGATGGGACTCTTTTTGCCAGCTCTGAGGAGAACGGGGAGCCTATCTCTTTGCCTTTGACCCAAACCATTCCCGGCATCGCCCAAGGAGTAGCGGGCATGAAAGAGGGAGAGAAAAGAGTCATTTATATTCACCCGGAGCTCGCCTACGGCATGTCGGGTCAACTTCCACCCAATTCTCTACTGATCTTTGAAGTTGAGGTTATAAAAGCAGGGATGGAAGCGGAAGAGGAAATCGCTCAAAATGAATAATGACTGAGATTATCCTTTTCCAACCTGAAATTCCCCAAAATACAGGGAATATAGCCAGAACGTGCGCCGCAACAGGAAGCAGCCTCACTTTAGTGCGTCCCCTCGGGTTTAGTTTAAGTTCCAGATGGGTAAAACGGGCAGGACTCGATTATTTAGATAAGGTTGAAATCAAACTCGTCGACTCGCTTGAGGCCTATCTTCAGGAAAAAGAAACTTTCTATTTTTTCTCTACCAAAGCAAAAATCCCTTATTCCGAAATCCGATTCAATCATGAAGCTGCCTTGATTTTTGGGTCTGAATCAGCGGGGCTTCCCTCGTCCATCCACACTCGATGGCCCGATCGGTTTTACACCATCCCCATGAGACCCAGTATTCGCTCCTTAAATCTTTCCAATGCAGCTTCTATTGTTTTGTATGAAGCGCTAAAACAAAACGGGTTTGCGCTATAGAACCTCATTAACCATTTTACGAAGATCATCCAGATCTTTCAGACCAACGACCCGTTTAGCTACCTCGCCATTTTTGAATAAAATAAGGGTAGGAATGGATGTCACTTCAAACTTAGCGGCAACATTGACTGATTGATCCGTATCCACTTTAGCCACTACAATTTTACCCGCCATCTCCTGAGCCAGGTCTTCTACAACCGGGGTCAGCATCCTGCAAGGGCCACACCAATCCGCATAAAAATCGACTAAAACAACGCCTTCGGAGACTCCTTCATCAAAATTTTCTTCATTTAATGGTTTGATTAAATCGGATGCCGCCATAGCTTTTTCTCCTGCAAGTTAATTTAAGAAAGAAGAGATATTATCTTGTTGAAAGAAAAAGTTCAACTCCTCTTAAACCTCTCCTGTAAGCTCTATTTTTCTCAACACCTTGAATTTTAACAAATTTAATTTATTTTTACCACTCCAAGGAGCCGTCGTGAAAGGGATCGCTCCCTTTCACTTCATAAATTGATCAAACCTTGTCAGCTAAAAGGCGATAGTAGCCATTGTCATCAACCAGGATGAGATCTCCTTCTCGATTAGGATCACGACGTATGACTTCACGATCTGGAGTAAAGCATGTAGCCAGCACTATCTGTGACTGTCCATTTAGTAGGACGATTGTAATTACTCGGTTAATGTAAGCTGCTGTTTCCAACACTTCAAGCATCTCAGGAATGACATTATCCCTCATCCCATTTTGGGTGTACTCAATCCATACTTGCTTTACCCCTTCTTCCGTAAACTCCTCGGCTTTTTTTGGGAAGCGCTTTATATCATTCAGTTCTGCTCGTAATATAGCACAAGTGCATATCCATTCGTTATCATAGAGATTCTTATTGGCCAACATACTCTGACATATGTTTTGACGGAGCTTATCGTGCGCTACGTTTTGAATCTTTCCAATCGCAGCGTAAAAGCTATTGTTGTTAGATACAGCCGGGTCCTTTGGTTCTAAAGGATATTTTATTCCCTCGATTTCAATGTGTGTTGCAGGTGGTACGATTACGTTCCATTGGACTTCGCATGCCATTATTTTTTTCCTTATTTTATAGTTTCTAAAAAATTTCTGAGTCTCTCTTCCTACGTCCATGAGAGACATTGTTTGGGTGAGGTGAGTTACCAACTGATCAAACCCTGTCTGCTAAAAGGCGATAGTAGCCATTGTCATAAACCAGGACGAGATCTCCGTCTTTTTTAGGAAGATCCCATGCAACTTCACGGTCTGGAGTATAGCGTGTAAATCGCATCACACTTAACCTGTGCTCTCCATAAGTTTCGATAACTGTAATTGCTCGGTTAATGTGAGCTGCTGTTTCCAGCCTTTCAAGAATCTCAGGAATGACATTATCCCTCATCGAACTTCTGGTATACTCCATCCATCCTTGCTCTATCTCTTCTTCCGTGCACTCCTTGCCTTTTTCTGCTAAGCGCTTTAAGCCTTCCTCTTCTAATCGTTGTTCAGCACAGTAGGGCAACCAATAGCTTTTATGGAGATCCTTATTGCTAAACATCTTCAGACATATGTTTTGACGGAACTTATCGTGTGCTATGTTTTGTGTTTTACCAACTGTGTCATAAAAACTATTTCCATTAGAAACAGTTGGGTCCTTTGGTTCTAAAGGATATTTTATTCCCTCGATTTCAATGTGTGTTGCAGGTGGTACGATTACGTTCCATTGGACTTCGCATGCCATTATTTTTCTCCTTATTTTATAGTTTCTAAAAAATTTCTGAGTCTCTCTTCCTACGTCCATGAGAGACATGTCTTTGTTATTCTGCTATATCTTATCGATTGATCAAGCTGAATCAGCTATAGTGCGGTTATATCCCTCGTCATTAAACAGGATGAGAGCACCTGCAGCATCGATAAGGTTAAATCCGATTTCATGATTCGGATTATAGTGTCTACTTAGACAAGCTTTTAACAGCGGTTTTTCTCTATCTCTATATCTTGATGTCATGTAGATTATAATTGTGCGTCTGAGAATAGCCGCTGTTTGTAGTATTTCAAGATTCTCAGGCTCAACATTATCCTCCATCGATGCTTCAGCATAATCTTTCCAGGCTTGTTCTACGCATTTTTTTTCTAAGCCTCTTAAAGCACTGTTTAATTGTTCTACTCGCGGCGCTAGTTGAGAGCTACAGAGTAACCAATGTTTATGACGGAGCTTCATACAAAACCCCTCATTGTCACCCAATATCTGACATACGGAGATACGAAGTTTATTGTTCGCTATATTCATAGTTTTACCAACCGCAGCATAAAAGCTATTTTCTCTAGAAACATTTGGGTCTTTTGGTTCTAAAGGATATCTCAACTGGAGGAATTCAACTTCAGTTACTTCGGCTTGTTCTACTTTTCGGAAACCTGACACAGGCTTTTCACGGAGATTGTCGTCCCCCCTGTTTATACCTTTGCTACCCGATGCATATTGGATTGCGCATGCCATAATTTCACTTCTTTAGTCTTTAAATTTGCTGGTTTTTCTGATCATGGTGTTTTTCTTTTCAACTTTTCCCTGAGTAAGGCTTTGGTGAGTTACTTATTCTTTTGCGAGACTGTGTCCCCTAAAGCGCAATAATATCCATTGTCATGATCCAATGGGCACACCAATCGAAATGGCCATCAGTTACCTACTTCCGTATAATTTCTAACATCCTTCTCGGAAAAGTTCTCCGGTTATCTTTGCCCTTATAAGAAGGGACAGGCTTTCATTGTTATGGCAATCTCAGTGATCAAAAAAGAGAGTCATCTTTATAAAAAATTAACATAATTTACCTCAACCTAAAATTTTTATTTGGACGATAAACTATAGACAGAGACCTTCTGCGCTATGATGTTAAACATTGTTTTTTTCTATTTGGGACGCTAAACTATTTGCACTTATACTAATGGCAAAAAGTCGATTCAGAGATTTAGACCTGCGACAGATTTGAGCTATCGTTTAAAAAAAAGACAACTCGAAAATGACCTGATATACCGTCTAAATTTATGGACTGACTTTCGTTGATATTGACAATTGCGGCCATGGCGGAATAGGTAGACGCGCTAGATTCAGGATCTAGTCGAGATTATCTCGGTGGAAGTTCGAGTCTTCTTGGCCGCACTCATTACCTGCCGATTTCAAGATTTTCTTATTCAAAGTAATAAAATAAAAATTGAATGATACAACCTTTATCGAAAGGGTGCTTAACCCTGCTTGAGAAATAAACCTCCTCTCTGTTAAACTATTCTTCAATTTGAATGTTTTTGAGGTAACTAATGGCCATTTCGGAAAAAGTAAAAAAAGATCTGCTGCAATTTTTAAAAGCCCAACGATCCCCCGACCTTCTCACTGCATACCTCTATTACCTTGAAAAGAATTTTCACCTTCATCCTGTTGTCTTTGTACGTGATAAAATCATCTATCAAAGTACGGAGATCGCTATCAAACAACTGGTAGATGAAGGAAAAATATGGAGAGAGACAGAAATCAAAATCGGATATGGCCCTCCCTCCGTCAATGAACAGACTAAGAAAATCTACATTTGCCCTTTTACGGGAAAAGTTTTTGCCGACAATACCCATCCTAATCCCCAAGATGCTATTTATGATTGGGTTGCTAAATGTCCGGAAAATACGGAACGTTATGGAGGGGTCCGTGCTAAACGCTTTTTTGTCTCCGAGGACCCTGAGGTGATCAAAAACTATATTCAACCTCGTAAAGAATCTATTTCTAAAACCGTGTTCTCCTCCGCCATAACCGGAAAATTGTACAACTCTAAAGAGGCGATTATTGAAGATTTTAAAGAGAACTATCTCAGGCCAATGAACCTTGTAGAAGTTCAAAATCAAAACCGTTTTCAATTAGAAGACTCTTTCTTAGCTTTCATCCAGAGCCAGCTCCAGGAAGATAAAATCACCGCCTTTGTCGACTCTCTCTCAACAGATGAAGCTTTCCATGGTTATATTAATAAATGGGTCGAAGCAGAATAGAAACGGCAAGCGATGAGGAGACGATCGCTTTTGGATGTCGTTTGGGTAAATTACTCAAACCTAATACTTTGGTCTGTTTGTTTGGGGAATTGGGCACAGGCAAAACAACATTGGTTAAAGGAATCGCTAAAGGAGTCAATCATACGGCTCCTGAAGAGGTTCATAGCCCCACGTTTTCGTATCTCAATGTCTACGGCGCTGAAAGCCACATGGCTCTCTATCACTTCGATCTCTACCGTCTCAATGATGTGGATGAATTTCTAAGTTTGGGCTTTGAAGAGTATTTTTTTGCAGGAGGAATTTGCTGTATTGAATGGAGCGAGAGGATCGCCTCTATTCTTCCTCCAAAACAGAGAAACCAAAGAGCCATTTTTCTTTCCCACATGGGAGAGAATCGGCGGATGATCGAATTATGAAACGGATTGAATTTAAACATCCAGAATTTGTCAAATCGGCTTTCTCTCTCAAGCAGTGTCCTCGGCTGGTTGACCGTAAAGGAGATCTTCTTCCCGAAATTGCAGTAGTGGGCCGTTCAAATGTCGGCAAATCTACTCTTCTCAACCATCTGTTTCAAACCAAAGGACTTGTTAAAACTTCTTCAAAACCGGGAAAAACGCAATCACTCAATTTTTTTACCTTGAATAATCAACTCGTTTTTGTGGATCTACCCGGCTACGGTTTTTCAAAGGTCTCAATCGAGGAGTCTAAAAGGGAGGGAGTGATGATTGAAAATTACCTCAATGAACGTGAACCTCTTCGGCTTCTCCTCTTACTTGTCGATATTCGCCGCTCTCTTTGTGACAAAGACCTACAAATGCTCAAATGGATCCAATTTCGCCATCTTCCTGCTGTTGTGGTCTTAACTAAAACCGACAAAGTCAATCAATCCCTCTATTTAAATAATACTCAAGTAATTATTAGTGGGCTAAAACAATTTCCTTATGTACACTATTCGGCAATGCAAAATAAAGGGCGCAATCAATTGATCGCCCAGATCTTAAAAATCTTATATGACCCTTCTTAAAAATGCTCAATTTGTTTGCCTCGATTGTGAAATGACAGGTTTAGATATTAAAAATGATCGAATCATTGAAGTAGCGGCTGTTCGTTTTACTTTTTCAAACATTCTTGATCAATTTGAAGCCTTAATCGATCCCGAGTGCCCTATCCCCGAAGCCTCTTTGGCTATCCATCAAATAAGCTCCGAAATGCTGAGAGGCAAGCCGAAAATTGAAGAGGTACTGCCTAAATTTTTATCATTTATCGGCAACACTCTGATTGTTGGCCATGCCGTCAACTTTGACATCGATATGCTCACTGTCGCCGCCGAAAGAGCTCATATCCCCTGTTCACTCAAAACACAGCGCTACCTTGATACTTTGCGTCTTGCCCGCCATTATGGAGACAGCCCCAACAATTCTCTTGAAAAGCTGGCCGATCATTTCAATCTCCCCAAGGAAGGGGTTCATCGAGCCATGAATGATGTGAAGCTGAATATCGAAGTGTTCAAACATTTGGCCCGGCGTCACAAAACGGTTGAGAGACTCTTTGAGATTCTTTCTAAGCCCATTAAAATGAAATATATGCCCTTAGGAAAACATAAAGGACGTCTTTTTTCCGAAATTCCTCTACAATATTTGCAATGGGCAAGCCATATGGACTTTGATAAAGATCTTCTCTATTCTATCCGGCTAGAACTTAAAAAAAGAAAAAAGGGGGGTGGGTTTTCCCAAGCGGCCAACCCATTTGCAGAGTTATGAAGCATAAAGGAACATTTGAAATTAAAGTGGGACTTGCAGAAATGCTCAAAGGGGGTGTCATCATGGATGTCACCACTGTTGAGCAAGCTCAAATAGCCCAAGAAGCGGGAGCTGTTGCTGTAATGGCTTTGGAAAAGATCCCTTCGGATTTAAGAGCTGAGGGCGGGGTTGCTCGGATGTCGAATCTCGATATGATTCGAGCTATTCAAAAAAGTGTTACCATCCCTGTAATGGCCAAATGTAGAATTGGTCATTTTGTAGAAGCGCAAATATTGCAAGCTATAGACATCGACTTTATCGATGAAAGCGAAGTGCTGACCCCCGCAGATGAAGAAAACCATATCGATAAGCACTCATTTAATATTCCTTTTGTTTGCGGAGCCCGCGATCTTGGAGAAGCTCTCCGTCGTATTGGAGAAGGAGCTGCTCTGATCCGGACTAAAGGCGAGGCCGGAACGGGTAATATTGTGGAAGCCGTCAGACATATGAGAGCTATTCAAAGTGGAATCAGGCATCTTGCGAGCTGCCCTCCCTCTGAGTTAATGGGCGAAGCTAAAAAGCTCCAAGCCCCTTATGACCTTGTCTGCAGGGTGGCAGCGGAAGGGCGCCTACCGGTCCCTAATTTTTCTGCCGGCGGGATCGCCACACCCTCGGATGCTGCTTTGATGAGACAGCTCGGAGCTGAAAGCCTCTTCGTCGGTTCGGGTATCTTTAAGTCAGAAGATCCGGAAAATCGTGCAAAGGCAATTGTAATGGCAGCCACATGCTACAATGACGCTCCCCGCCTTGTGGAAGCCTCTAGAGGATTGAAACAAGAAATGACAGGAATCGATGTTCGCAAACTCGAGCCTGAGGAGCTTTTAGCCACCCGTGGTTGGTGATCTTACCCTTGGAGTCCTAGCCCTGCAAGGAGCTTTCGCTAAACATGAGGAAATGCTCCAAGCCATGGGCATCAAATGCCTTAAAGTGGTTGATGCCGAAGCCTTACTTTCATGTGATGGCTTGATCCTGCCCGGCGGAGAATCAACAACCATGAATTTGCAAATCCATCGGCTGAATTTATTACAGTTACTAAAAGAGCGGGCTCAAGTCATCCCTTTTTTTGGCACCTGTGCCGGTATGATTCTGATGGCTCAAAAGGGAGCTCTCAATTTGCTCGATATAGAAATCTCTCGAAATGCCTATGGCAATCAATCTGCCTCTTTTTCGACAGAGCTGGAGTTCTTTTCCGGAAAAACAGCACAAGCTCTGTTTATACGTGCTCCCCGAATAATCTCTATTCATTCCACTCATGTAAAGGTGCTTGCGCAATACGAGGGGGAAGCGGTCTGCGTGCAGCAAAAGCATCATCTGGCTTGCGCTTTTCATCCTGAGTTGACAAACAATTTCCTTATCCATCAATATTTTGTTCATTTATGCATAAACAAGAAAAAACAGTCGCTTCAACAGCCGTCGAAAATCACACCCACAAGATCTTCCCTAACGATCTGAACACCAACGGAACCGTTTTTGGAGGATTGGTGATGAGTATTCTCGATCGGATTACCTTGGTGGTCGCAGAAAGGCACAGTGAGAAAATATGTGTGACCGTCTCAGTAGATGCGCTTAATTTTTTAGCCCCCGCCTTTCTCGGCGAGATCTTGATCTTCAAGGCCTCTCTCAACCGGGCGTGGAACACTTCTATGGAAGTCGGAGCCAAAGTCATTGCAGAAAACATTGACAAGGGAGAAACAAAGCACATCGTTTCGGCCTACTTTACCTTTGTGGCCCTGGACAAAGAGAATAAGCCCACAGCTATCCCTCGTCTTATTGCGGAAACACCCCTGCAAAAAAGACGCTTTGAGGAGGCCGATATTCGCCGCTACAATCGCATTTCAGCAACGGATGAAAGAAAAAAACGCAGAGCTAAGGAGAAAGACGGGTGAGAACCCATTCTCCATCTGTTCGCACATATAAAAATCGGTCATGCAATCTATTTTTACGCCCTTGCCAAAATTCGATGCGATCCGGAATCACCCTAAAGCCCCCCCATCTTTGAGGACAGGGAATATTTTTCCCCACATATTTTTTCTGCAACCTTCTATAGGTCTCTTCGAGCTGAAAGCGAGAAGCGAGCGGCGTCCCTTGCTCCGAGCTGCAAGCTGCAAGCTGCGCTCCTCGCGGCCGTTTATGAAAATAGGCAAGAACCTCTTTACGTGTAGCAGCTTTCACTTCCCCTTCGATGCAGACTTGTCTATACATCTCTCTCCACCAGAAGGTAAGCGATGCAAAAGGAAATGCTTTTAGCTGCGTCCCCTTTCGGCTTAAAGAATCGGTAAAAAACACTAAACCTCTTTTATCTACCTTTTTGAGCAAAACGGTTCTTGAAGAGGGGCGTCCCGTTGTTGAAACGGTGGCAAGCACCATGGCATTCGGTTCCATAATTTCAGCTTGAATAGCTTCCTCCAGCCAAATCGAAAATTGTTTTAGCGGATCGCTATGAAGCTCCTTCTCAAGAAGGGGAACTTCGCCGTATTCATGACGTAATTTCTCTATAGATTGTTTCATCACACGTTGGTATACCAATTTCAGAAATATATTGCAGAATTAGTTAAAAAATTTAGGATAAGTTTAGCATGTCAAAGCTGTTTATTGAAGATCTTCCCATTCAAGGGAAAAAAGTGTTGATGCGGGTCGATTTTAATGTCCCTCTTGATAATGAGCTGAATGTGGCCGACACAACACGCATCGATTCAGCTCTGCGTTCTATACGCTACGTTCTCGATCAGGGAGGAGCGCTGATTTTGATGAGCCATCTGGGAAGGCCTCAATATGAACCTCGCCCGGACCTTTCATTAGCACCTGTTGCAAAAGTTCTTTCCAAGCTGCTCAATCAACCGGTCCAAATGGCAAAGGATTGCCTAGGAGAACAGGTTCTCGATTCAGTCAATGCCCTTCAAGCAAAAGAGGTTCTCCTTTTAGAAAATTTGCGCTTCCACCGCGCAGAAGAACATCCTGAAGAGGATCCGGAATTTGCCAAAGAGCTGGCGAGTTTTGGAGATCTCTACGTCAATGATGCCTTCGGCAGCGCTCATAGAAAGCACAGCTCTACCTATACCATTACTCGCTATTTTCCAGGAAAAGCGGCTGCAGGCTATCTACTGCAACAAGAGATGCATTTTTTAGGGGATTTACTGACCGATCCTAAGCGCCCTTTTTATGCGCTTATTGGAGGGGCAAAAATTTCCACCAAAATCGGTGTGATAAAATCTTTATTAAAAAAAGTGGATCAGTTGTTTATAGGTGGAGGAATGGCGTATACGTTTTTAAAAGCAGAGGGGCTCGCTATCGGAGACTCCCTCTGTGAAGAAGATCTGATTCCTCTGGCAAAAGAAATTTTACAAGCCCATCGGGAAAAAATAATTCTTCCAATAGATGTTCTGGCAGCTACGGAATGTAGTGAAGAGACTCCCTACAAAGAGGTGAAGGTGGATGAGGGGATCCCAAAGGGGTATCAAGGATTGGATATCGGCCCTCATACTCTAGAAATGTTTAGTGAAAAGCTGAAAAACAGCCATACTGTATTGTGGAACGGCCCGTTTGGTGTCTATGAGTTTGACTCCTTTGCCCAGGGGACTCTTGCTCTAGCTGATACGATAAGTAAACTCAACGCAACTACCATTATTGGAGGAGGAGATTTAATTGCTGCTCTGCAAGGGACAAAAGCCATTGAGGCCATGAGTCATGTTTCTACAGGTGGAGGGGCCACCTTAGAATATCTTGAATCGGGGACACTTCCTGCTATTGAAGCTCTCTCCGAGAAAAAAATTTATCAGAGTTAAAGTCGATTCAATTTGAAATGAGACAGATTGATCCATTTCACGAAGGATTATTTCTGGATGAAGCTTGCATTCCTTGTATCCCTCCTCGATAGAAGCTTCTTAGTCTAGTGCCTACATCCTCAAAATTCGACCAAGCTCCCCAGGATGGGTCACGGGTTTCATTGTCGGGACCTCCAAATAGATAGGCGCCGATCGCTGCACAGCAAGGGATAAAGGATAAAGCACAGCCGCAGCAACAACAGCAAGTGGCAATGATTGGCCCTGCTATTGCCATCACCGGTAGAATCAACGTATAGCCTAGTGTGCTTGCTGAGATCATTCCTGTAGCTCCTAATGCTCCAACAAGAGCGGCATATCCGCATCCCACTAACACGACCTTTGATCGAGGGGTGGGAGCAATGCTCCTTTCTCCTTCGGAGGACTGCAGCCAACTCGATAGGGCTCGGGAAAAAAATAAAACTCCACTTAAACCTACAGCACTCGCTCCTACAACAACTCCTGACAGGGTGCTATTTAGAGTAAGGCAGCCTAACACAAAAATTGCAGTCGGCGTTAAGTATGTCATAGCCGTAACAACTTTTTCTCCAAAGCTCCCTCTTCTTTCTCCCTCATTAGCCTCAGCCCACTGATTTGCATTAGGTCGTTCGGTTATCCCGCCAGGTTGGTATGCCAT
>JBAPRV010000129.1:0-9303 GCA_049281295.1 Chlamydiales bacterium | reverse complement strand
CATCGGAAAGATCTGCAACCATGTCGCTTTGAGCGGCAAACGGAGCTTTTTGTGCAAAAAGAGTAGATGCTGAAAGCAAGAGAACTAATAAAATCGACTTCATAGAAAACCGGCCTATTGAATTTTCCATTTTAAATTATTTTTTTTGTATTAAAAACTCAAGCCAATTCCTCCTTCACCAAGGATACGAGAGCTTGAGTAGTTATCGAAGCTTCCCTCCAAGTTAAGAAAGAGCTCGAAGCAGCCGATAGATTGAACGCCTCGAAAACCGAAAAGAAAGGCGGCGAGATTGTGGGGGATGCCCGGATCAAAGTGAAGAGATTGGCCTAAAAGGACCGCATCAACATGTTTACCGCCCACTTGATATCGTCCATACACTCCCGCGTATGGCTCAACACTCCAGCAGCAATCCCCTTCCGATTTTGTCCAAGGGAGGGAAAATTCAAACCGAGTCGTGATCAAATCAACCTCACGATCTTTGGCAAAGAGATTAGAGATAGATCCTTTTTCCCCATAATTTCCCAAGAAGAGACCGGCGTAGCGCAGAGAAAAACTCATAGTGGTGCAGCACAATGCATCAAAGTGGCGCGCTGCTGTTAGATCGGCTGTAACAAACCCGCCTCCTGTATCAGCCTTTGCCGTTTGCACACCTCCAGCCTCTAAATTATTCATTACAAACCGTTCATTGTCCCAATCAACATAACCAATTACCAAGGCCGTTCCGATAAAAGTATCCTTGCAAAACCACTCATAAGTCATACCTCCTACATAGCTGGTGGTATTGGCTCTTTGCGTCTCTCGGTCCACTTCAGCCTCGCCAAATGAAACGCCTCCGAATAACCCCCCATTTCCTCCCCATAGAGGAATACCGAACCCGGTTAAAAAGCCTCCCTGCCAGTTGTCATACCCAACAAAGTCATCACCACGACTCCTTTTACGACTGCTGCCAATCCCTTGCGCCCATACTCCACATCCACAGGGAGTGCAGTTGGGAAATCCTATCCGATGAAGATAAATCGAATCTAGAATAGCATCTGATAAATCAGCAGCCATATCGGCCTGCATGGCTAAGCCTGTTGGATCAATCACTGCTACCAGATTATCTCCTGAGAGGGCGAATGGCGCTTCAATGCCTAAAGCACCAAAGCTGCCGTCAACCGTTAAAGCAAGATGCAGCCCCGTTTCAACATTGAGATGGGTAGCTGTTCCGAATGTCACGCTACCTTGCAAATTGGAACCTTTAAGCAAAGTGAGGACCTGGTTCGTCCCTATTAAATTGATAGCGGATGATGGGGCCCTCACCGTACCTGAATTTATGATTTGAACATTATCCCCTTCGCTGCGGATTCCATCACCAGTAGCAGATGCAACTGAGATCAGACCATGATTTTTGATCACTATATTATTGCCGTTTAAGGAATTGGAAATCCCATGAGCATTACCGCTTAAAGTTGAAATCTGGCCGGAATTTATTATCACTATATTGGAATTTTGACCATTGAGAATCCCAACGGCACCATTACCTGAAGTAGAAATTAGGCCAGTATTTGTTATCAATACATTGGAATTGGTACCATTAGTAATTCCAAAAGAATCTGGTGCTTTAGTTAAAATCTGGCCTGTATTTGTTATCACTACATTGGAATTGTTACCATTAGCAATTCCAAAAGAGCCTTGAAGTTGAGTTAAAATCAGGCCTGTGTTTGTTATCACTGCATTGGAGCCGCCGTTGTTCAAGATACCATGAGCACTCGTGCTTGAAGTTGAAATAAGCCCATTGTTCACAATTAGTATAAAATCATTATTATTGCTATTAATTCCTGTCCCTGATTCAGTTAAAATTATCCCTTGATTGAGTACCTTTTGACTAGCTGCATTCATTACAATGCCAATAGTGCCTCCTGTTACTTCAATGGCGCCCCCCTCTTCGATGATAGCGCTATCTCCTGCGTTAGGCAGTACTATGCTGGTTGTTTCTGTTGTTCCATCAGGCACTTTATAGACAAAAGCGTAATAGGTTGAATTGGATAGAATAAAAGCTATTAATAAAATGTAATGGGCTTTTTTCATGCCTTGTTAGTAAAAGAGCTAATAGGGTCAATGTATTCAGTTAAATCCAATGTAACCAAATTTTTAAAAAACAAAAATAATTTTACAACTCAATGATTCAGAGTTTGAAGAAGTACTGAGGCAGAGATCATTCGCAGTGTGAGAGAAGGTTCTTTTAGGCATTGAACAAGAAATGGGATGGATTTTTTGTCTCCGATCTCTCCAAGAGCTTCCATGATTTTGATTTTAAGTTGCCTGTCTGCTTTAGGGTAAGCCTCTAGCAGAATAGGGATTGCCGAGGCATCCCTTCCCCAAATAGCTAAAATAAGAGCGGCTTCGCATCGAATCTTTTTGTCCGGATCACTGAGGAGCTCTCGCACTAAATCAACAGCTGCTTCATCTCCTTCTCCCAAAAGAGTTTCAGCCGCTAACTGAGTGACTCTCCACTCTCTTTGTTTAAGAAATGCCTTAATAGATTCCTGCGCCCCGGGATACTCTAAAATGGCCAAAAGATTGAGCAGTTCAAGACGGACGGTTTGATCTACAACATCGGGGAAATTGGGGATAGCTGGATTATGGGAGAGAGTGCTGCTTTTTAGAACACTAAAAGGCCCTTCATCAGCCATCATCCATTTTTCATGATTTTCTTTAAGACAGGCCGCGAGGATTTGACAGGCAACATCGCACGATTCACGCTGACCAATCAACCCCAAAGCCAGGTTAGCTTGCACATAAGGATCTGTTTTTTTCTCAATAGTTTTCTGAGCTAATTCTACTCCATAAGAACCTGCCGAGGCTATAGCTGCAGCCGCTAAAGTGCGCACGGTTTCATCACTATGCTCCAACCACCGTTTGAATCCTTCCTCCGCCGTATCCGGCTCATTTAACAACCACACCCACCCTGCTGTGACGCCAACTTGAGCGTCAAGAGAGTGCAGAGCCAGAGGACGTACATAGCTCACAATTGATTTTCCTTCAAAAGATGAAATACGGAGCAATCCCAATGTTCTCAAAGCGGAAGCTTTCACTTCAGGGTGTGTATCTTCAACCAATTCCATCAAAAGATCGGCCGAATTTTCAAGTCTGCAATAAGCAATGACCTCCGAGGCGAGCTGGCGCATTCCCGAACGTTTACTGGCCACCAGCATTTCCAGTTCTTCTCGACCCACACTCTCTCGCATATTGACGATCGCTTGAATAGAGGCCAGCTGTTCTTTTGATCCTCTTTTTGAATCGCCGACGATATAAATCAGCTCGGGCAAAAGAGTGTGCACCTTCAATTTCCCGATCGCTCGAATCACTTCCAACCTTACCTCTAACACTTTCTCAGTTGAAAAGAGGCGCACGATCTCTTCAACAAGAGGCTGATCACCATACATAGCCGCCAGCTGTACGGCAACTGAGCGAATCAGCGCATTGGAATGGTTCATCGCTTCACGAAGAAAGTGAACAGCCCGTATATCTTGCGTCAAAGCAGCCCCAATAATGCTGATCAGTTGAGGAGAGAGGGAGCGAGCTTTTTTCCCTCGGTTCAAAATCCCCCAACACATATCTTCCAAAAGCTGTTGTTTATACGCTCTTTCAGGAAAAGCCTCATGAAATTGATCCCATAGCCGCATCAGCTCCCTATCTTCTCCAGAGGCAGCCAAACTCTTTAGCGCCATTTCATAAACTAAAGGATCATCCGGATAGAGCTCGATCCCTTTTCTTGCCTCCCTGACGGCTCCATTCATATCTCCAATCAACAGACGAGCTTGGACTCTACGGCTTTGCGACTGGGGAGAGGCAAAAATGAAAATAGGAAAGAGGAGGAAAAAGCCCAATATCCACGAATGATATATTTTCTTAGCCATATGCCTTTATGAGAGGAAGAATCTTTTGGAAGTCGGTTGAGGAGGCGTCCTGAATCAGCTCATATATGACAGTTTCAGAGCTGCTAATACGCCCTCCTATATCTCGAAGCTCTCCTACTGCCATAGAAACGTCACAGACAGAACGAGCGCTAATAGCATCGTTGAGCACCACGATTTGTTTTCCGGCGGCCAACAGATCCTTGGCCGTCTGAAGCACACAAATATGTGCCTCTATGCCCACCAAGATCCAAGTATCCACCAACAGACCTTCCGCCTCTTGGCGAATCATCGGATCTCCCAAACCGGAAAAAGTTGTCTTTGAATAAATGGGTTGTTTTTTACTAAGTCTCTTGCGAATAGGCTTAACCGTTTTGCCAAGCCCTTTAGGATATTGCTCAGTGACAATAATAGGGAGGTCTAAAACAGAGGCCGCTTCTACTACAAAACAGATTTTCTCCAGAATTTCTGAAGAGCGGTCGACCTTATCGAAGAGCTGTTCTTGCACATCGATCACCCACAAACCGGTACTTTCTTTTCTCAAAAAAGATAACCTGCTCATCCCATAGGTCCTAGAGGTCTTCCTCCTAAAAGGTGAAAGTGAATATGATAGATCGTTTGCCCCGCATTAGGCCCATTATTCACCAAAAGGCGATACCCCTCATCCTCCAACTCAAATTCCCTAGCTAATTGTTGAGCGACTCTAAACACCTCTCCCATTAAGGAGAAATCCTCCTTTTCCAAGGATTGAATATCGGCGATCATTTTCTTAGGAATAATAAGAAGGTGGACGGGAGCTTTGGGATATTTATCTTTAATGGCAACAAACCGATCATCTTCATACACCTTATCCGAAGGGAGTTCATTATCAATGATTTTTTCAAAAATCGTTTTCATAGCTAATCCTGTGCCTATTTAGAACAGATTTTAAAGCTTGCAGAGCATTTTCGCGAGTTTCCCAAACAGAAATAAAACGCCCTTTATGACAAAAAACCGCGCCGGGAATGCTTGAGGCTTGCTTCAATTCCCCCCCTAAAAGGCCGGCCCAAGATTCAGGCAGCGGCAACCTTACTTGCATCCGATGCATATAATCGGGAGGAATGCCGCGCAGTTTCCAATGAGTCCCGGCCGGCATCAATACAAAAAGGGCTGGGTGGTTTTCACCTCCAAGTGCGAAAAAACTCTCCAGCCAGGGGATGGGACGATCAAACATTAAACATATTTTATGTTTTTCCATCTCCTTTTTAACGATTTTTCGACACTCCACATTATAATTGTACCTGGCAATCACCCTCTCAAGATGCCCGATAGTGAAATGGAGGGCATCAAAAAAAGCCTTATTAAGAGCCTCTTGCGAGAGATCGGTAATCGGATTGTAATTAGCAATAATAATGGAAAAAGAGCAGTATCCTATTTCCAAAGAAGAGCGGCCCGTATCATGAGCATCTACCCCTAAAATCAAGGCATTATTGAGGAAAGTGTACATCTCTTTGGAAATCAATTTTTGCTCTTTTAAATAAAGCAGGACCATTCCCGAGCTGCTCAGCTCCCCCTCATACTCAGCTTGATGATGGTCGAACAGTTTTTCACTCGGATTATAAACCCCGCCCACATCGCAAATATATTCACAAAGAGCTAATTGATCCGGATCACGAGTTCGAACAATACCCTCTTCATCCACCAAATCAAACAAGATAAGAAGAGCGATTGCCACCACTTCATCAGCATGAAAGGTGCCGTCGTGAACGCCAACACTTCTAGGACGTTTCATATAAAACAATCGTTAAAAATGAATCCATAAATTTTAATGAGTTTTGAATTATAATCAAGTGCACTTTTTCTATATTTCTAAGTAGAGTATGATTAATTGAAAATGACAAGTTACCTTCATCCAGGCCATTTTGATCTAGTGACACCCGACGGTTATATTCGAAAGATCGATATGACCTCTTCTAACACAGCCATTGCGGAAGTGGTCATCGAGAATATCTCCCCCGCCTTTATTGGATATATCATTGATCCAAGCCAGGTTATGTTCAATTTTAAAAGTGTTTTAGCTCAGCTCGGATTGAATGGGATAGGGAAAGAGGTTGTTTTTGACCCCAATCACCACAGAGCCGAAGTACGAGTGGAGCTTGCGACTATAAGCCCCTTAGGAAAAACCATGCTCACACTGCTCGAGCCGGGAGCATATATCGGCAAGCTATTTGCTGCGGATGAAAGACGACGAGTAAGAAACCCGGACTATCTTGCCCGCCTTTTCGGCCGTTCCGACCGTGAAGGGCGTCCCCTTCTTTCACTTGGGGGTATGGAAGGAGGAGAGCAACTAGTCATTGATAAAGTTGACGGACGAATTGTTGCTTTTTTGGCGCTTCGCAAAGGAAGAATAGAGTACAACGCATCCATAAATGGGTTTTTACCTACTTTGAGCAAAGCCCTTACAAAAAAGATGGCACTTCGCACTCTTTTGCGGCTACATCAGATATGGAAAGCCAACGCAGTACGCACCGTTTCCTCTGGCGAAATCCTTCTCGTCTGCACCGAACCGCTTCATATACGCACCGTTTTTGGCCGCGTCGTTAACCCTCTTTTGCCAAAAGGGATACAACATACCACGGCCAGCGTACTACAGCCTGACACCGAGGCCTCAGGAGATGTCTACGAACTATTTGGAGAGTCGGAAAAAGAGCTGTTTGACATCCCGCTTGAGTTTTTCACCCTTGAACCTCATAGAGAGCACGTCTTTTTTTCGGATCGAGATCAACTGCAAGAGTGTTTAGAAGACAGGAAAGTTATCTTCGACACATTCCACCAAGCGCCCGAACCCAAAGAGCATCGAGCAGCCGTTTTCATCTTCAAAGGGAGCCAGATGCTCAGACTTAAAAAAGAAGATTGGATTGTCACCAATCCCCCTCTCCAGCCCTTTCCTGGAATCGAGCACAAAATACGAAAAACCTTAATGGTAGAGCGCTACATCGAGCAACAACCCTGCTATCCCTTTTTAAAAGCGATTGAAAGCGGCTTAATCACAAGCCAGGGAGCCCTATTTACCCGCTATTTCCCCTCTCCATTATTAAAACGGATGCTTCTATCTTATTATGTTCAATCCCATTTAATGGGACTCTACTTTCAAATACCCTCTCGTTCGAATGCCTCTTACTTCTCTCAAGAAGACCGAGCGATGCTCATCGACCTCATAACCTTTGGCATTCCCGTTTATTGGGCCGACGACATCACCGGCCAGCTTCTTCAATATGTACAAAGGCCCCATAAAACATCAGGGATGTTTGTCCCTCCCAAGCAAGTCGACACCTTCCAAAAAGCGACCTTTTTTGGAATTTACGGCTCTAACTTGATAGAGGGAAACTTTGGAAACGAGCTTAAAAAGCTTCTTTCTAGCCTTTTAGCCATGCGTCATCAAATAAACCACCCACTCCTTAACAAAGAGACCCCCCTTGCCTTAGTAACAGGAGGGGGTCCGGGGGCTATGGAGATGGGGAATCGGATGGCAAAAGAGCTGGGCATATTATCATGCGCCCATATCGTAGACTTCATGCCTCGGGAAGACCGGATAGTAAACGAGCAAAAACAAAACCCCTATATAGAAGCTAAAATGACCTATCGACTTGACCATTTAATTGAGCGGCAGGCGGAATTTTACCTCGACTTTCCTATCTTTGTGATGGGCGGCATAGGGACCGACTTTGAGTTTGCATTAGAAGAGCTTCGCCACAAGGTAGGCTCACGCGCCTTTGGCCCCATACTTCTTTTTGGCGAGCACAACTATTGGAAAGATAAAATCACCTCACGATTTCAATGCAACCTAAAATCAGGGACAATCAAAGGATCCGAGTGGGTAAGCAACAGCTTTTTCTGCATACGAACAGCCGAGCAAGGGCTCAAAATTTACGAAGAATTTTTTACCGGCAAGCTCAATATTGGGCATAAGGGTCCTGTTTACGAAGAGGGCTTTGTGAATCGCACCCTTGATCAGAAGCCATAATTCATCTTGATAGCATAATAGTCGCTTCTCTCTTTCAGGAACTGCCCCTCCCATGAGAAACCATTATGATATTCAAACCAAATACGAAATTTCCGACCCACCCCTTGAATCTTACTCCACTCAACCCCGATATCGTAGTTTTGATCTACAAAGAAACTATTTCTTTCCCACGTACTAAAATAGGTCGCAAAAAAGGGCTGCACATGGAGGCGATTAAAACAGTCGAGGTCTCCAAAAACACGAACCTCCCCTCCCCATCCAAAATAGAGAGGATGTTCCGGGAAAGAGTCATCATGAGCAAAAATATCTCCGATACCGGCATAGAGGCGGACCGTCCTACAAATTTGCAAGGAGACAAAAAAATCCACACCATTATCACTAAGATTTTTTCTATCGATATCAGGATTAGAAAGCATAAACTCATCTCCAAGGTGAGACGAGAGGTGCCAGAGGCGGAAGCGAAAGGACCACGAATCGAAAGCATAGGTGATCAAAGCGGCTACATAAAAGTCACTATTGACAAAACAGGCCTCTGCATGATCTAGATCAAAAACCGAAAAAATCCCCCCTTCAATCCCGAGATCCATATCACCATGCCACCATAAAACATCTTTAAGTCGGAGAAAGATAAAATCATCCCCAAAGGAGACAGCCCCCACATGTTTTCCAATTACATTATCATCGAACCGAAGAGCAGCGGCATTCATTACCTGTCTTGGATCAGCGATAATAGGGAGAAACAGGAGCGTATTTTGAGGAAACCAAATCCCCCGAATCTGACAACGAGGAGGGGGCATTTTACACATAGACTGAAAAGCTTTAGAGGAGAGGATTTCCTCGGCTGTCTTAGGGTCGGATTGCTGCAAAGAGCAGATGAAATCGGAGAGGCAGGCTTTAATAGGGTGGACACATTTCACGCAAGGAATGTCATAGATAAAGCAGAGAATACTATGAGAGATGAGGCAATTATTCGGCAGATTAAAGACAAAAATCGCCCCATGACGAGCGAGGACACGAACTTGAAACTCATAGTAGTGCATATCGACAAGCGATTGGACATAACCGGTAAGGTATTCATCACTCATTCCGGCCACATGAGAAAACGGGATATTATTGGTACGCGGATTTATAGCATGCTCATGACCACATCGGCCGGCAATGCATTCCATGTCATTCTCTTCCCCGTGAAGGGTACCTCCTATCAAAGCAAAAATCACAAAGAGCAAAACAGGCATGACGGCACCAATATATTCCTATTTCTTTCAAAAAAGAACTTACTTATCAACTAAAAGAATTAGAAGATTGCTTTGTTTTAAGAGTAGAGGTATATTTCTGGACCAAAATCTCTGAACAGGGGCAGTAGCTCAGGGGTTAGAGCAGCGGACTCATAATCCGTAGGTC
>JBAPRV010000128.1:0-21108 GCA_049281295.1 Chlamydiales bacterium | reverse complement strand
AGCTAGGTCAGAGTGATCGTGAACCGCCGTATACGGTCCCGTACGTACGGTGGTGTGAGAGGACGAGGGTCGAAAGGCCCTCTCCTACTCGATATCGAGCGCAATCTTTCCCGCCAAAAAATCCGGATTGATTTGTAAAATTTTGAAGTTATTCTGCTATAAAGGCAACCCAAGAATAATCCATTGTTGATTTCCTGTTTTTCTTCTTGCTACCCTTCTAACACTGATGGCAAGATTTTTTTTACTCCTTATCCTTTTGACTCCTATTTTTCTCCGAGGGAAGGAGTCTTTCGAGGCCATGCTCAAAGCGCTTGAGACAACGCGTTGTTGCGATGATGAGCTCTACGTCCGTTTCCCTGTCACCTATAATCATCTTCTTTCTACCGGCTACTTCACTACTCCATCTGCACGGATGGCAGAAACAGGAGAAATTGGGCTGGGAGTCGCCCATGCACCCCCCTACTTGAATTGGAATGCGAGAGTACAACTCTATTCTCATCTTGAACTAAGTTTAAACTATCGGATTTTTCGGGGGATTGAGGATCCAAATTTAAGCCCCCACGGCTTTGGAGACTTTGCTGACAGGGGAGCTAATTTTAAAGTAGCCATCACAACCCCGGAAGACACGATGTATCATCTTCCCGGCCTGGCCTTCGGGATGGAGGATTTTATGGGCAGCAAGCGGTTTACAACCTATTTCATAGTGGGAACACAGGTGTGGCGCAAGTTTGGACTAGAGACGAGCTTGGGATGGGGAGCAGGACGCTACACTCATGGACCCTCCAGAGGATTTTTTGGGGGAGCTAACTGGTTTCCCTTGTGGAATTCAGGCAATAAATGGACGAAGGGGATCTCATTAACCGCCGAGTACGACCCGGTCGATTATGCCAACCCGGAAAGAGAACCCCACCCTTATGGTCGAACCACACATACTCCTATTAACTTTGGGGCGAAATACAACCTTTTCGATTTACTCGAGTTTTCTGCCAGCCGGATTCGAGGGGAGGCTTCGGCTTTCGCCGGCTCGCTGCATTATAATTGGGGAAAAACAGAAGGATTTATCCCTAAAATTAAAGACGCACATATTTATACCGCTCCCGTTGACACTCAACCCCTAGGGTGCTATCGCCCTGAGAGCGTGATGATTCAAAACTTAAATTATGAACTTAAAGACCAAGGGTTTCAATTAACAAAAGCGTGGATAGAAGAGGGGGTTGATGCAGGAAAACACCCCAGAAAGCGGTTGTGGCTTGCAGTCATCAATTGCCGCTACCGGCAAGAGAGTGTTTTTCGCAAAAGGCTTCAATACCTATTGGCAGCCCTTACCCCTTCCGATGTGTCTGATGTTGTAGTGATTGTTGAGTCTTCCGGGCTCCCTTGTCAGCAATATATTTTTAACCGGACCTGGCTTTTAAAGTACATCCATCACCAGATTAGCCCTTACGAATTCGATATCGTCACCCCCCGGCTGAACGCCTGCTCCCCACCTTCTGACTGTTCTCGACTTATCTACCACAAGCGCTATGATTTCTGGAGGTTTCGAATAAGCCCTCGATTTGAAAGCTTTTTTGGATCCTCAAAAGGGAAAGTAAAATATGACGTGGGAGCGTTAGCCAATCTGTCAGGGTTTTTCCCCTATAATGTCTTTTACGAATTTCAAGTTAGCCAAACTGTTTTAGCCAACATAGACGGTATTGGTGATTTCGATTTCTTGAACCCCTCCCAACTTCCCAATGTAGCCACTGATTACATCCGCTATCGCCAAGAGGGGAATTTTTCCTGGGACAGAATCTATCTCCAAAAAAACTGGAATTTTGGGCGAGGCCTTTTTGGAAAAGCGGCTCTTGGCTACTTTCAGGTGAATTATGCAGGCATTGCCGGGGAGCTTTTGTGGTATCCGACTCAATTCACTTTTGCCCTAGGGCTTGAAGGGGCTGTGGTGAAAAAACGGAACTATACAGGACTAGGTTTCCAATCTAAGTTGCGACAGTTAGACGGATTACGCCCCACCTTTCATCCGTACACAACGCTTCAGCAATATTTTTTCGATTTTTACCTCGATATCCCCGCACTTGGCTTTTTTACGAAAATCATGGTAGGGCAATTTTTAGCTCGAGACAAAGGAGTAGGCATTGAAGGGGTGCGTTATTTTGATAATGGAGTGCGCCTAATAGGATGGATTACTTATACCAATGCGGGAGACACGATGCATGGGGAAAACTATTATAATCGAGGCGTTGCAATTGAGATCCCTCTCGACTTTTTTTACAAATGCAGCAGCCGTCGAGTCTGGAGCTACGGAATGGCAGCTTGGCTTAGGGATGCGGGCTACTCCATCTCAACGGGCAAATCTCTTTTCAATCTCATCAACCGTGAGCGCCGCTAGTGATCATTTTAGCAATTAAAGGAGCTGCATAGGTGAAAATCACGTCAGCTCCCGCCCGCTTGATGGAAAGCACACTCTCCCAAAAAGCTTTTTGCCCATCAAGCCACCCTTTTTGATCGGCAGCCATGATCATTGCATATTCTCCGCTTACCTGATAGGCGGAAACAGGCAGTGAGGTTGCCTCGCGCACCTTTGCAATCACATCCAAGTAGGGGAGAGCCGGCTTTATCATTAAAAAATCAGCCCCTTCATTCACATCCAGCCTAGCCTCCAAAATAGCTTCACGCCTATTGGCGGGGTTCATTTGATACCCTTTTTTATCGCTTCCGGATAGCTCGGAAAAAAGCGCTTCTCGAAAGGGGCCATAAAAGCAAGAGGCATATTTAGCCGAATAAGCGTGAATGCTCACCTGCTGATACCCCTCTTCATCGAGGGTTTGTCTAATGAATCGCACACGGCCATCCATCATGTCGCTAGGCGCTACCATGTCTACACCGGCATAAGCCTGGACAAGAGCCATTTCAGCCAATCTTTCTACCGTTTGGTCGTTTAACACTTCTCCCTTCTCATCAATTAACCCATCGTGTCCATGGGAGGTGTAGGGGTCAAGCGCAATATCTGCAATGACACATATCTGAGGAAATGCCTCCTTTATGGCATGAATGGCTCTTGGTAAGATTCCCGCGGGGTTTGTAGCTTCTGTCCCATTTGCATCTTTTAACTCTCTTGGAATCACCGGAAATAGAGCAATCGCAGAAATACCCAACTCCAAAGCTCTCTCTGTCTCTTTTAAAAGAAGATCCACACTTTTGCGATAAATTCCCGGCATGCTTTGGATGGGCTCCCGAACCCCTCTCCCCTCCATTACAAATTGCGGATAGACCAGATTGCTAGTGTTTAGGCGGGTCTCTTGGACCATCATTCGTATCGCTTCGCTTTTTCGGTTGCGGCGAGGCCGCTGAAGAAGTCTTAATGAATTGACCTGAGTCTGCATGATAGGCGAGTATAGTCGAGAAAGAAGAAAAGTAAAGATCTCTTATTTCTCTTCCTCCTAAAAGGGTGTGGATATGTTTATAACCCGACCCCAAACAGTCTGCAAAAGAGTGTCGATGGAATGTCTATAACGAGTTGATATCTAATGAATTTTTTACAATCTGGAATATGTCAACAGTTTATTGACCTATAGTGAACAGGTTGTCAACGTGGTTATTTACACTTTTTCCACATCGCTTTTTTCCTTGATTGTTCGAAGGAAGTTATGGCACCCTTTCTCAGGCAACCATGAAATGGAACCTCCTATGGAAGGATACGAAGAATTTTCTGAAGTACAAGCCAGGATCCTTGAGAATTTTGTTTCAAATCTCTCGAGCAATGTCTTTGTCTTACGCAATTTACCCGAAGTCATCAAAGGGGCTTTGTTTTCTCGTTACTCACGTTCTAGCCTTGGCCTTCGATCTCTTTTATTGAAAGAGTTCATCCAAGGGGAAGAGGCGGCCTTTGAAGCGATTATAGGGGGAGAGAAACTGCAGGAAGAGGATCAAGGGCTCGCCGGTCAAGTCGTGGCGATCAAACGGGCTCAAAACTTTTACGACCGTATTTTGGATGGCTATGGGGACGACTCGATCGGAGAGTTGGGGGGAGCCCACCTGGCTATTGAAAATGTTTCCATGCTTGCTGCTAAAATGTTGGAAGATAGCAGAATCGGTGGCTCTCCTCTTGAAAAATCAACTCGCTATATCTATTTCGACCAGAAAGTCAACGACCGCTATCTTTACTATCGAGAGCCCATTTTAATGACCTCGGCTTACAAAGAGGCTTATATCAACACATGCGATAAGCTTTTTGAAACCTATTCAAAACTCATTGCCCCCATGACCGAATTGATGGAAAAGCAATTCCCCAAGGGGGAAGAGACCTCTAAGGTAGCCTACACGGCAGCGCTTAGAGCTAAAGTACTCGATTGCTTGCGCGGGATTTTACCTGCCGGGACTCTCACTAACATGGGAATTTACGGAAATGGTCGTTTTTGGGAGACCTTGATCAACAAACTTCAATGTCAAACACTTGCTGAAATGCAAGACATCGGACACAAAGCATTTGAAGAGCTTTCCGTCGTTATTCCCTCTTTTGTGCGCCGGGCCGAAGACCATCATCCCCATCACGAAGCCTATCTTCAGTTTTTTGAGTCCATGCAGACGCAGCTGCAAAAAATTGCCTCTAAGCACTCTCTTCCCAAAAGCAGCACTCAAGCGGGGGTCCGTCTAATTGGCCATGATCCCGATGGCATTTACAAAGTAGCTGCTGCCCTGCTCTATGAATATGGACATCATAGTTTAGAAAGCCTGCAAAAGCATTGTCGTACGCTTCCGGACGAGGAAGTGGCTAAAATTTTTGATGCGGCTTCATCCATGAGAGAAAACCGCCGGCATAAATCGCCTCGAGCTTTAGAGCACGCCACCTTTACTTTTGAAATCATAGGAGATTTTGGCATTTACAGAGATCTCCATCGACATCGCATGTTAACTCAACAGCGGCAGTTATTGACGACCGATTACGGCTATTTTACCCCTCCCGAGCTGATCGACACTCCAATGGAAAAAACGTATCATGAGGCGATGGAAAGTGCGCAAGAGGTGCATGCTCGCATCGCAAGCGAATTAGTGGAAGAGGCGCAGTATATCGTTCCAATGGCATTTAATGTGCGCTGGTATTTTCATATTAACTTGCGAGCTTTACAGTGGCTCTGTGAGCTTCGGTCGCAGGCTGCAGGCCACCCTAATTACCGTCACGTAGCACAAGAGATGGCCAAACAAGTGGTTGAAAAATGCCCTTTATTTGAGTGTTTTTTTAAATTTGTCGACTATGATGGGTATGAACTTGGGCGTTTAGATCAAGAAATACGAAAAGCCAGCAAGCTAGAAAAAAGAATATAGTTCATCATAGAATATGTTGTATGAAAAGAGGGTCTTCTATTTATTCATCTGGATCTAAAGAGATTGAAATAAAAGTCAAACTTAATGAGTTAGATAAACAATTGATACTTAAGTGGCTTTCTATTCATGCTAAATTTATAAGCCGTCTGAAACAAACGGATTATTATCTTGATAATCCTCATTCATCTTTTGTTTTTTTGAATCAAAAGGGATTTCGTGATGCAAATCAATATTTTAGAGTAAGGTCTTCCGAGAATGGAGCTCGATTATGTTATAAAAAAGTGCATCGTGATCTTGATACAGAAGAATGTTTATATTGTGATGAATATGAGATAGAAATTCACAATGTAAAACAGATGTTAAAGATTCTGAATGCGGCGGGTTTTACTGATGTTATTGAAGTTTCTAAAGAGAGGAGCAAATATTTCTATGCCCCTTTTGAGATTGTTTTAGATGAAGTGAAAAATATAGGTTCTTTTTTGGAAGTAGAGCTTAAAAGTGAAGTTGAAGATCCAAAATCCGGATTAGATCAATTAAAAGAATTTTTAACGAAACAGATTGGTATTCGAGAATTGAAACAACAATCACATGGATATGCAACTATGGCATTGAATCCTAACAGAAATTTTGAACTCCCAAGTCGACGATAAAAGTAATAAGGATTCTCCGAAGAATTTGTTGAATTTACATCGCCAATTGTTTCAGACGCTCGCCTAATATATTTAGCTCTTTTTTAAACTTTTTAAGCTCTTCATTGCCCTTCGGTGCTTTTTCAAGCTCAAGAAGGCGCCCTACAAAATGTTGAAGCAGATTGATTGTGTTTTGAGAGTCGGACATAAAAACAAATTCCTCTCCATCAATGCGTCTCAAGCGGTTGAGAAAAGAGAGCTCTTCCTGGTTAGAGATAAGATCCGAGGTAATGATATTAATATATTCACCCCGTTTATAGACCTCCTGGGAAAGACGGGCTGGAATGGTAAAATTCTTTATAACCTCTTCCAGGATTTCTCGATGCTTTTCGTTTGGAACGGACGCGTTGATTTGCCCCGTCAATAATGTTTCAAAAAGAAAATTAGCGATCTCTTGATTTTGATCGGCGCAATTTAGAATCACGTTTTGCAGCTCTCTAAAAGTGGAACGGGTGATTTTCATAGCGAAAATCCGCTTCATATTTCCTTCGAAAAGAAGGATCATTCGATCGTCTAATACTAGTTTGTTCTTCTGTTGTTCCGGCATCTTTTTATCCTCATTTTAAAACTTGTTTATCAAGCCGTTCTTCTTCTCCTTCACATATATCCACAGAAGAGGCGAATTGATCGAGTAGCTCTTTTAATGTCTCTTTTTGCGTTGTCGTTAGCTTAACACTAGTTTGTTTAAATTGAACAATGAGTTGCTTGAGTCCTTTAATAGTGTTCTCTCCAATATTTTCACGTCTTTTATCTTTTTCTTTTAACGGGAATTCCGAGCGGATTAAAGTGATGAGCTGCTGCTTGGTTTCTCCGTTATAGTTGCGGACAATCTCCTCTTTTTTTGACAGCACACCCTCCCGACTAGCCAATGTATATATCGCCTGTCTTGGCATAGAGTTTATCTGCGAGTGCAAAGTTTGCGGCATTTTGCTGTAAAATTCGTAGTACTGTAAAAAATTATAAGGCGTCTGCCGGTTGCCATAGGTGGTTAGCAACCAGGCTGTGAATGCCCCGTCGCGGTATTTTTTTAGAATTTGCTGTGCTCTTTTAATCCTTTCTCCCTGCAAAATGGCTGCCTGGTTGTTAATAGCCTTAATCTCAGAGGTAATTGTTACCAACTGACTTAAATCTTGATCTACATCCGGCTGCTGTTCATCAGGGGCATATTTTTGCAGCAAAACTGAAAGAGCATCTCTCTCTTGCTCTTCTAACTCCCACTTCCCAAAAATATTTGAAAGTTCTCTCTCACTCTTTTTTTCCACCAAGGCTGTCGTCTTGGGTTTTTCTTTTTTTCGAAATTTTTGCTGTAGTATAGAAGAAAATTTTGACATCTTTGAACCTATGTAAATTTGGGTTTACAACTAATTATTCCACTTTGCTGTTGATTTTACTGTTTATACGTTTGCGGGCAAATACTTTTTTCAGCTTGTTTCATGATAAGGCGATTTCAAAGCTTTCTCTCTTCGCTCTTCGCAGATAGTTTGCAGAAAGGAATCGAAATTCATTTCGGGAAAAACAAGGTTTTCACGGGTACGCAGGGCGACTGTTTGGTTTTGAACCTCTTTATCTCCTACAGTGAGCATATAATTCGTTTGTTCCATTTGAGCCAGGCGCACTTTTTTGCTGACAGATTCATGCGAGCTGTCGATATCTGCATGGAAACCTGCTTTTTGTAGTTTGGCTAAAAGAGAGTGAGCGTATTCAACATGACGGTCGGCGACGGCAATAATACGCACCTGCCTTGGGCTGAGCCATAAGGGGAATCTCCCTGTAAAATGTTCGATTAAAATACCCATAAATCGTTCAATCGAGCCGAAAAGAGCTCGATGAATCATAACAGGACGGGCTCGATTTCCTTCGCGATCGACATATTCAAGATCGAACCGTTCAGGAAGCGCCATGTCGAGTTGAATGGTGCCGCACTGCCAGCTACGCCCCAAGGCATCGAGAATGTGCAGGTCGATTTTAGGGCCATAAAAGGCTCCTTCCCCTTCGTTGATTCGATAAGGCTTTCCATGCCTGTCAAGAGCTCGTTGGAGCGATAAAGTGGCATGCTCCCATTGCTCGTCTGTTCCTATCGTATCTTTTTCCGGACGGGTTGAGAGTTCCATGCGATAATCGAGGGCGAAAGGGGTGTAGAGTTCATCGACAAGAGATAAAATTTTCAAAATTTCCTCTTCGATTTGGTGAGGTTCCATAAAGATGTGGGCGTCGTCTTGGTGAAAACTGCGGATTCGCATCAGCCCGGAAAGGGCTCCGGTGGCTTCATGTCGATGAACATGTCCAATTTCTGCAATCCGTAGAGGGAATTCTCTATAGCTGTGAATCTGTGTTTTATAGTAAAGCATGCAGCCGGGGCAATTCATCGGCTTAAATGCGAAATTGCGATCTTCAATAGTGGTCGTATACATATTTTGACGATAGTTTTGCCAATGACCTGACCGCTCCCACAGCTCCAATACCATCATCTGCGGGGTTTTGATCTCGATATAGCCGGCTCTTTCGTGGCATTCTCTCCAGAGGTTAAGAAGCGCATTCCAAATCAATATCCCCTTGGGATGAATAAAAGGGAGTCCAGGCGCCTCTTCTTTGTGAGAAAAAAGATCGAGTTTCGCCCCAATTACTTTGTGATCGCGTTTTTTCGCCTCCTCGAGCTGACGGAGGTATTCCCTGAGCATTTTCCGATCGGGAAAGGTGATTGCGTAAATTCGGGTTAACATCTCCCGATTTGAGTCTCCCCGCCAGTAAGCTCCTGAAGTTTTTAACACTTTGAGCGCTTTAACCTTTCCTAGATAAGGGATATGGGGTCCTCGACAGAGATCGTAAAATTCTCCTTGTCGATAAGCGCTTATTTCAGCCTCTTCAAACCCTTCAATAAGCTCCTTTTTATATTGGTTTTGGCCAAATGCATGGAGCGCAGCTTGTTTACTCGGCAAAATTTCCCTTTCGGTTTTGTAATTTTCCTTTATGATAGCCTCCATTTCTTGCTCGATCTTTTCAAAATCCTCTTCCGATATATGAAGATCGGCAAAATCATAATAAAACCCATGTTCTATGGGTGGGCCGATAGTGGGCTTTGCCTGTGGCCATAAACGGAGAACGGCCTGAGCTAAAATATGAGCGGAGCTATGCCAAAAAATCTCTTTCCCCAGGGGATCGGAAAAGCTTAACAAGTGCACTTCATCTCCCTCTTTAAGCTCGGAAAAAAGATCCACAACCTTTCCATTGATTGAGGCGGCAAGAGCTGCATCGGGAGTTTGTAAATTAAGCTCTTTAGATAGATCTTCAGCGGTGCTTCCTTCAGGGAGTTCTATCGATTGATCTTTGTATTTGATGGTTATAATAACAACCTCCTCGTTGGGGAATAAATTTTACACAAGAAGTCTTGAAAAGAAAAGAGCAAAGATCCATCCTCCTTTTCAATGAAACAAAAGAAAGCTTTAATTACTGGAATTACCGGCCAAGACGGAGTTTATCTGGCTGAGCTGCTCCTTAACAAGGGCTATCAGGTTCATGGGGTGCGTCGAAGAAGCTCTACCCATAATACTGCTCGTCTTCAATCGCTTTTGGATAAATTTTCTCCCGAACAGCTAAAATTGCACTATGGAGATCTAACCGATTCAGGGAGCCTCTTACCCATTCTTTACTCCATCGAGCCTGATGAGGTCTATAATCTGGGAGCTCAAAGTCATGTGGCGATTTCCTTTGCAAACCCCGAGTATTCAACCGATGTCAATGCGCTTGGCACCCTTCGTTTGCTTGAGGGAATTCGAGGGCTGGGTCTAGCTAAAAAGACTCGTTTCTATCAAGCATCTACCTCGGAGATGTTTGGACTTATCCAGGAGATGCCTCAAAAAGAGACAACCCCTTTCTACCCACGATCTCCCTATGCTGCGGCTAAATGTTATGCTTACTGGATTACCGTCAATTATCGTGAATCCTATAACATTTTTGCCTGCAACGGTATTCTCTTTAACCACGAGTCGCCGGTGCGGGGCGAAGATTTTGTAACCCGGAAGATCACCAGGGCTTTGGGGCGTATTATGTTAGGGGAGCAGAAATGCCTCTATCTAGGCAACCTAAATGCTTTGCGAGATTGGGGACATGCGCGCGATTTTGTGGAGATGCAGTGGAGAATGTTGCAGCAAGATGAGCCGGATGACTATGTGATTGCAACGGGCGAGCAACACTCAGTTCGCGAGTTTGTTATGTTAGCCACTCAGGAGCTTGGCATCCGCTTGCGATGGGAAGGAAATGGATTGAACGAACGAGGTATCGTTGAAAGGGTGGATTCAAAACATGAGCATGTGCTCAAAGAAGGAATGGAAATTGTCAAGATCGATCCACAATTTTTTCGTCCTGCCGAGGTAGAGACTCTTTTGGGTGATCCTTTGAAAGCCTACCAAAAGCTAGAATGGAAGCCGAGAACCTCTTTTGGTGAGCTGGTTGCTGAAATGGCTCGAGAAGATTATCTTTTGGCTCAACAAGAATCTCCAGGCAAAATACTCACCCACTAACTAATGGTCTATGGTACATGTTTGTGTAGATGCCCGAATGTGGGGACATCATGGAATTGGTACTTTTCTTAAAAATTGTCTCCAATTTTTAGCTCAAAACCCCTCGATCGACCTTACTCTCCTGCATTACCCCAAAGATTTTGATACTCTATCTGGGCTTTGCTCCCGCTCTATTTTGATGAGCGCCCCTATTTATTCCGTAAAAGAGCAGTATGAGTTAGCTCTTAAAATTCCCCGAGCCGATCTTTTTTGGTCTCCCCATTTCAATATCCCTCTTTTTCCTATTTTGGCTAAAAAACGGCTCGTGGCGGTTCATGATGTCTATTTTCTATTTAATTACTCAAACCTCTCCTTTAAAAAAAAATGCTATGTGAAGACGTTTTACAATGCAGCTTTAATGTATTCCGATGTGGTTATGACGGGCTGTAATGCGGCAAAAAAAGATATCGAGAAGTTTTGCTCTATTAAGCCAAAACGCGTTGAAATAGTGCCTCACGCTCTAAAATCTTTCGGAAAAGAGGATAAAGATCAATCGGTTCAAAAGCTCCCGGATAGTTATCTTTTATATGTGGGGAGAGTGGCGCCGCATAAAAATCTTTTTCGCTTGGTAGAGGCGTATGAAAGGCTCAAATGTACGCATCCTTTGGTCGTAGTAGGGGTGTTTAAGCCTCCTTTTTCTGACTACCAGAAGACTCTTTTAGATTATGTCAACCGCTCGTCGTATCTAAGCAGGTCTGTTCTTTTTGTCGGGGAGGTGGGAGATACCGATCTATCCAAGATTTACAGCCAGGCCGAATTATTGGTTTTCCCCTCCTATTATGAAGGATATGGGCTTCCTCCTCTTGAAGCTATGTTATTCGACTGCCCTGTCGTTGCTTCAAATATCGCACCGGTTCAGGAAGTGTGTGGAGAAGCGGTGGAATATATCGATCCTTACTCTGTAGATTCTATTTGCAAGGGGATAGTTCGTCTGATGGAAGATAGAAAAAGGCGGCAATACTTGATTGAAAAAGGAAGAGAACAGATCCAGTACTATACTCCAGAAAACATGACAAAACGGTTGTTAGAGGTGATAGATGTCTGTTGCAGTCGTCCATGATTGGCTAACGGTTTATGGAGGAGCTGAGCGGGCGTTAGAGCAGATTCTGACTCTCTTTCCCCATGCCGATCTTTTTAGCCTGATTGATTTTTTTCCACAAAATTTGCGTCATCATCTTTTAGACAAAAAAGCTGACACCACCTTTATTCAAAAGCTTCCTTTTGCCAAAAAAGGGTACCGAAATTATCTCCCATTGATGCCGTTTGCTGTCGAGCAGCTGGACATGAGAGAGTACGACCTTGTGATCTCTTCGAGTCATGCCGTAGCTAAAGGAGTCCTGACCGCTCCCGATCAGCTCCATCTATGTTACTGTTATTCACCTCTTCGGTATGCTTGGGACAGGTATCACGACTATTTGCAGCCAATGAAAGGGCCCAAGCGCTGGATAGCGAGCTGGGTGCTTCATAAAATGCGGCTATGGGATGTCAGAAGCTCTCATGGTGTGGATGCATTTGCGGCTATTTCTCGTTTTGTAGCCAAAAGAATTAAAAAAATCTATAACCGCCCTGCCCGTGTGATCTACCCTCCCGTCTGCTTCGACTCGTTCCCTTTAAAAGAGAAAAAAGAAGATTTTTATGTGACGGCATCGCGCCTTGTCCCCTATAAACGAATCGACCTCATTATAGAAGCGTTTCGAAAACTTCCCTCCAAACGGCTTTATGTCATTGGAGAGGGGCCTGAGAAAAAAAAGCTGTCCGGAAAAGCACCCTCAAATGTGACGCTTCTTGGGCATCAATCTTCTGATGCTCTTTCAGAGTATCTAAGCAATGCCAAAGCTTTTATTTTTGCCGCTATAGAAGACTTCGGTATCGCTCCATTGGAAGCTCAAGCTTGCGGCACGCCTGTGATTGCTTATGAGGGGGGAGCTGTCTGTGAAACTCTTGAAGGATTTCAATCGAATTATCCTACCGGCTGTTTTTTTAACAAACAGACACCGGAAGCTCTCCGAGAGGCGATTGAAATTTTTGAGCAACATAAAGAGCGCATCTCTGCTCAAAGATGTCGACAAAATGCCGAGCGATTTTCGATTTCCCGGTTTCAAAATGACTTTCTTTCTTTTGTTGAAGGTTCAAAATCTAACCTCGCTATGTGAATCTAGTGCCATAAAACTATTCGAGACATTTCTTCAACTATGTTATCATGGCTCCATGAAAGGAATTATTTTAGCAGGTGGAAGCGGAACCCGCTTATGGCCGCTTTCACGCAATAACTATCCCAAACAGTTTTTAAAGTTGGGAGGGGAAGAGTCTTTTTTACAACGAACGGTTCGTCGGAACCTGCAATACCTTTCTCCTGATGATTTATTCATCATTACCAATGAGACCTGCTTCGATAACGTAGCAGAACAGGTCAAAGAGATTGATCCCTCTCTCGAGTTCAATATTATTCTGGAGCCTTTTCAGAAGAATACAGCGTTTGCCATCACGTTTGCAGTTAAAACAGTCGCGGAACAAACCGGTTGCAGCGAAGAGGAGGTGTTTTTAATTACTCCCGCAGATCATCTTATCACTCCTGTTGACGCCTATTGCGACTATCTGAAAAAGGGAGAAGAGTTGGCTTTAGGGGGGGTTTTAGTGATTTTTGGGATTCGTCCGACAAGTCCCGAAACAGGCTATGGATATATTAAAGCAAGAGAAAATAAAGTTGAGCAGTTTGTTGAAAAACCCGATTTGAAAAAAGCTATTCAATATCTAGAAGCAGGAGATTACTTTTGGAATTCAGGGCTGTTTGCTTTTACCCTCTCTACCTTTCGACGGGAGCTTGAAAAGCACTGCCCCCGGTTAATAGACCTTTTAGATTCCGATGGGACGTTGTTTGAAGAGGATTGGCCCAATATTTCTTTTGACTACGCTCTTATGGAAAAATCTGACCGGCTTTCGATGATTCCACTCGATCTCTCATGGTGCGATATAGGTTCCTGGGAAAATGTCTATAATATGCTCGAAAAAGATGAAAATCAAAATGTGGCGCATGGCAATGTGATGACGGTGGATACCACCGACTGCTTGATTTTAGCCGAAAAAAGATTGGTATCTACCATTGGACTCAATAAAATTTTAATTGTTGAAACCCCTGATGCTTTACTTGTCGCTCGGAAAGAAGAGGCCCAGAGGGTCAAAGAGATGGTAAAAAAATTAATACAATCAGGGAAAAAGGAGGCCTACGATCACCTCACTACCCATCGCCCTTGGGGCTTATATACTATATTGATGGAGGGAGAGCGGTATAAAATTAAACGCATTTGTGTCGACCCAAAGCAAAAGCTCAGCCTTCAAATGCACTATCATCGAAGTGAACATTGGGTTATCGTCAAGGGAACTGCAACCGTTACCATAGAAGGAAAAGAGACGATTGTCCATGAAGGTCAAAGCATTTTTGTTCCCAAGTCAGCCTCCCATAGAGTCGAAAATCCGGGCAAAGTTCCCCTTGTGATTATAGAGGTTCAAGTGGGTGAGTATCTAGGGGAGGATGATATTGTCCGTTTCGAAGATATTTACGGTCGATTGAAAGAAAAAAAAGTTTTTGGTCTCCATGTCTAAAAAATTGAATGTTTAAAATTATGATTTTCTGTATCCTATTGAAAACGAACCATCCCTTAAGAAGCATTCCACTATAGTCGATTCAATTTGAAATAGAAGGGCTCTTTAGAGAAGCATTATGCCTATATTTATAGTTTTTTTAACCTTTTTTATTTGGTCAACTTCCTTCACTCTAGGCAAGAATACGCTGGAATATTGTTCCCCTCTTTTTTTAACCGGAGGGAGAATGTTTTTGGCAGGCGTGATTCTTTTAGGGTTTCTCGCATTAGTAAAGCCGGGGAGTTTGAGACTCAAAAAGCAGCATCTCCTCCCGCTATTTCTCTTTGCCCTGACCGGAATTTATCTGACGAATGCTTTTGAATTCTGGGGGCTTCAATATTTAACCGCTGCCAAGGCCTGCTTTATTTACAGTCTTTGCCCTTTCTTTTCAGCCCTTTTCTCCTACTTTCAATTTAGAGAGAAAATTACCTCTAAAAAATTTCTTGGGCTAATCGTAGGGTTTATCGGTTTTATCCCGGTGCTGTTTCACCAAACAAAAGCTGAAGAGACGGCAGGAGGATGGCTCTTTCTTTCATGGGCGGAGATTGCTTTGATTGCAGCGACGCTCACCTCGGTCTATGGATGGATTTTATTGCGTAAGTTGGGTAAAGATAATGAAGTGTCCCCTCTTATGGCTAACGGCTGTGCTATGTTATTGGGGGGTATTTTTGCCTTGGTTCACTCCTTTATCTCGGAGAGCTGGACCCCTCTTCCCATCTCTAACTATCTAGGGTTTTTTGAGGGTATTTTTCTTATGATTTTGGTCTCTAATTTGATCTGCTACAATCTCTATGGATGGTTGTTAAAGCGTTTTACAGCGACTTTTCTCTCTTTTGCAGGCCTTATGACCCCTCTGTTTGCTGCTTTTTTTGGATGGCTTGTTCTGGGAGAGACCGTTTCATGGGTTTTCTTTTTTTCAATCGGAATTGTCTCTTTTGGGTTGTGGTTAGTCTATTCAGAAGAACTTCGATTGGGTTATATTGCCAAAAAGAAAAAGGCTTTGCTTGCTGAGGCGCCGTCGCCTGAGCCTGATCGTGTGGTTGCCAGCGAAGATACGGTGGAATAAAAAAAGCCCTCTCTTTTCAGAGAAGGCTTTTTTAGTGTCGTTCGAGTCCTCTTTATTATGAAGAGAACATGTGCTGTACTCCTGAAAGACGGTCTGCCAAGAGCTTTAAAATAAGATCCACGGATCGGTTGATCATATCCTGTGCATGAGGTGTTTGCTCTTGTGATCGGTTGAACAATTGCGTAAAGAATTGCATTAGTTGGTCCACCAGTTTAGATTTAGCATTTTCAGTTCCCTGATCTTCTTGGTGTCCTGCTTTTTTCCCGTCATAATACGTTCCAATTGCATGCCCAGATGTCGCGTTCAGTATCTCAGGAAGCTTTGCACTTTCTCCTGCGGCATGGAACCGGTTTGCCCATGTTACAAAATTAAACAAGCCTCCTCCTTGACTACTAGCCTGATTGAGGCCTTCGGCAGCTTTATCTGCTCCATTCTGAGCATTGGCTGCACCATTGCCATCTACATGGTTCCTAGCATTAGGACCGTTTTCACCCGGCATTTTGCCTTGTTTGCTCAATGCGGAATAGGTCCCGAAAGCAGTAACACCGATCATCACTCCTCCCACTATAGCCCTATACATCGATTTATTGGCCTCTTCTTTAGTGGCTGCAGCCTCTGCATACGCAGCATCCTTAACAGCTTTAGCGCTGAGAGGAGCCAACTCAAGTGCGATTTTCATCGATTCTGAGGCTTGTTGCCAGAGCGAGGCCCAAAAATTGGAACTAGCCTTAGCTACCAGGCTCATGACAATCCCAACTATGGAAATGATCCCCATTGTCTCCGGATCAAAGCCAGAAAAGTAGTCAGTAGGATTTTCAATATCTACCTGATCCCATCTAGAACCCATTTTAGCGGTAATATCGTAATCCTTATTACCTGAAGAAGTGGTTTCAGCATCAAAGCTGGCATATCCACTACGGTTTGTGCCATGTGTACGAGCCCCATTATCCACACCCTCATGATGACGGATAGGGTTTCCAGTATCTTGTACACGATGTTCATCAACTTTCATATTCATATAATTTCCTATAGTTTTATTTTTATATCTTAATTAATGTGTAAATTATTTCTTATACTGCCTGGCTTAATGCAACAGTAGCTTGTTTAAATCCCTTTATCACGGAAGAAGCAGCATTTTGAGCATCGGTAATACCTTCAGATTCTCCTGACATCACTTCACTCTCTTTTCGTATGATCTGACTGAAAAATTTGAAAAGAGCGTCGTTCAATAACATGATTGAGTGAGCGTCACCTACCTCTTTCTGCATGTCATGTAGCTTACGCAGCTCCTTGGAGATAACAGAATTGGTATAGACCTCTTGCGCTTGGGCTGAAGAGAAGAAAGTAGCCCCTCCAAACTGTACTGCTTTATCCATAGCACTCGATTTTGATGCTCCGGCAGCCCCTGTTTCGACTGCTTGAGCTGCTTTCGCTCCTCCTTCAGCCGCTTTACTTCCTACTTCAACACCGTTCTTCATAGTCTGGAGTTCAATTGGAGCCATCTTAGGTACAACACGCATAGCGTTCTGTACTGTAGGAGCTGCAAAAACACCGGCTAACATCACTGTACTTAGAATAGCGATAATCATGTTTTCCCAATCTCCGCTCTTACCTGCTTCTACTGCTTGCCACGTACCCACACCCAGAGCCAGTCCTTTAAAAGCCATAGAAGCGAGAGATTTCATTGCAACCACGGCCCCTTGCCTAAATCCTTGCATTAGGGCTGCCTGGATTCCTACTCGCGCTCCAGCTTGAGCTGCCAATAGAGGAGTAGCTGCTCCTGCAGAGGCTACTGTTGCAGCAACGGATGCTGCAAATGTCACAACTGTTATCACTAAAGTAAGCCACTTAAAAATATTGCTACGCTTTTGCGCCTCTTTTTGCTTTTTAGCAATCTCCTCATTTTTCTTGATTACTTTGGTCTGTTCTTTAAGAAAGAGTGATGTCGATCGAAGAATCTGTTTGGTTTGGTCTTGAGAAAGCTTTTGTGAGTTTGCAAAATTCTCTATTTGGGTTATCAATCCCTCTTTCATGACAGAAATAATAGAGTTCATCGCTGCAACAAAGGCATCTAACACTTGCGGTTTCTCTTTAATTTCTGGGGGCAGAGAGTTTACAATCTCATCTTTTATCTCGTCGAGTATCTCATCAACTTGTCCTCGAAGCCCATTATCGAAATTTTCATCAGTATCTAAAATAGTCATGTTGCTGTTTATGCCATAAGTGGAGTGAGAATCACGTATATCAGCGACTCCTCCCGGTGTAGCCCCTCGTTCACTTTTTTGAGAGGATTGGGAATATGAGCTTTCATTCACACGTGCATATGAATAATCTGATTTTAAATCATAATGATCAGATGATGTTCTAGACATAAAAAATACCTATTATTATTAATTAATTAAAATTGTTAAATTTTAACTATAATTATATCAAAAAAATTAATTTAATTCAATTATTTATTTTATTTTTTTAGAAACTGCTTCATTAAGATAGAGCGATCTTTCAATTCCTGGTGTTTCGTATTTCCATTGCATAAATCAATCGTTGTCTCGAGAAATGCTTCTGCGAGTTCAGGGTGTTCTTGCATTTTGATAAAAGAGTCGGCGATATAGAAAGTAGGAATAGGATTTGTTGAGTCTAGGTAGTGGGCGAGAAAAAATCCGTTAATAGCATCTTGATAAAGGTTAAGGGCGTGATAAGAAGCTGCCAATCCCAACGCATATTTAAAGGAGGTTGGAGAGATAGAAATCAACATGTAAAACAGAGAGGAAGCATCCTGATATTTCCCCGAATTGTAATGACTATGGGCAAGGCTATATATTTTTTCGAGAGCCTCATCGGAAAGGCCGAGCGCTTGCCTCAACGTCGCCCCCTTGTTCTCCTCCATATGTTTGACAACGAGTTCAGCTATCTCTTGAGCCTTATTCGGGTCTTTAATATCGGATGAGGAAAAAGAAGAGAGAACATTTTGCTTCTTGTTCATATAAATACCGTTAAATTAATTAGTTATGGCATTAATTATAGCAAAAAAATATTTATTTTACAATTCAATTTTAAAGAAATTATTGTAAATTTAAATGTTTTCTAAGGATTGTTATATATTTGTAAAGAATCTATTTATTAAAATTAATAAAAAATGGGTTTATTAAAATTTAATCCACAATAGACTGCAGAAGTTATTTATAGATTCCCTTCGCAACTGTGAGATACATTTGATTAAGAAGCTGCAAAGCAGTGGAAACGATCGTCCACTCTTGCTGTATCTGGGTCATTCGCATTTGCAGTATCATCTGTTGGTTCTGGCTTTGGTCGGAGTATCTTTTTTGAGTTGCGTCAATTTGGGTATGAATTCGGACTAATCCCCCTGTTGCCGCGGGGGCCAACGTAGGATCTCCATTAATCACAATACTCTCTAAGGAGGAGAGTTCATTGTAGGGGCCGCTCAATTTAAAGTGGTCATTGTCTGATCCGGGCAGAACAGTTACTTGATTAAGTTTATTAAGTAGGTTTGAAATTTGTGTCTTAGAGGCCTCTAAATCATCTATATAGTTCTGGAGTTCATCATAAATTTGCTGTTTTTGCTCATCAGAGAGTTGTGGATCGTCCATCACTTCTTGTTGATATTTTTTACAATCGGCAATGGCTCTATCGCAAGCTTGCATGTCTTGAGCGGCTTGGGCTTTTTCAGTATCAAGCTCTTTCTCTATGGTATCGAAATTTCCTGAGAACTCAGCATTCGTTTTCTGGAGGAAATTTGTAAAGCCGTAGTTGTCACCAGCTCCAGCAAAATCTATCGTGTCCGAGAGTAGTTGGTTTCCGATTTGAGCCCCTTTGTTTGAGAAATAGAGAGTATCGGCTAGGGATTGCAGATATTTTTCTTGGGAAGGCATATAGACTTCAAGAATGGCTCTTTTGAATAAATCGGGAAGAGAGCCCACTGCGTAGGCTCGCTCTGTTGAATAGGTTACAGCTTTCTCAAGAGCTTCCTGAGCATTCGCAAAAGCAGCTGTTCTGTCATTATAATGATCGAGAAAAGCTTGTAAAGTCGCTTTATTCGGGTCATCTTCATCTAATCCATCAATATATTGCTGCAGTCCCGATACTGACATGTTGTAATCATCAATTCCGGATAAAATATCTTGAAGCATAGATATCTGCTCATTCCAGTACTGAGCCTGGTAGAAATTCGGCATCCCTGAGCTACTCTCATTAATGGCAGCTATGATTGAGTTGATTTGATTAACATCGTCATCGGATAAATTATTGGCATCCATCCCCCTGAGTTGATTAATAAATAAGTTCATTTGAGATCGAGCATTGGGGTTCCCTCTGCTTACAGCCTGGGCAGAAGTGATTAAACCATCAATTTCTCTTTGATAGAGATAGACATAAGAGGATGCTACGGTGATCTGTTGGTTCACTATATTCGTGGTTGCCTGGAGACCGGAAGAGGTTGTTAATAAATCGTTTCTATAGCTTGTAAGAGTATCCATCATAGGATAAATACCACCAGGCACGTCATGAAGCTCATGCTGCCAAGCGTCTCGCTGGATATTGTCATTATCTATCTCCTCCTGTGTTAGAGGCTTTAGATCAACTAAGTCGTCCGTGCCTTGTATTGCAGAGGTTGTGCTATTTGCAAGGTTTGAGATTATGTTTCTAAGAGTTATTCTATCGGATGTAGAAATGTTAAGATCAGGATCCTCCACCCAAGTCATCATGCTATCCATTTTTCCGGATAAATTATTCAAGGCCGCATAAAGATCCTTGAGGTCAGCTTGGTTATATTCCCATTTGGGATCCCATATTTTTGTTCGTACTGCTGTAGCGGTAACCAGCGCTGATCTTAGAGCAGATAAATTGAATGTGTCATTTAGTCCGACTTGGGTCATCATAGAAGAATAATCAGCAATTAGCCCAATAACATCATACCATTTGTTGTTTACGGCAAAAGTAGCCTCTTCGTGTTCTTTCGATCGCTGTTCAGTAATGTTAGGGGCAGCAAGGTTGTTTGCTAGCTCATTTGCTCGATGTTGAAAATCATCAATTGCATTTTGAATTTCTTCTCTTAAAGCGCTATACATTTCAATCTCTGCTTGAGTAAATTGTACGACATCTGAGGGGGGCAGCATTTGTATAGCCTGATTAGCTTCATTAAGGATCGCATTGAGCCGATTAAGTTGGCTTGAAGTGGGGGGAGGAGGCTCGGCTAATATCTCATCAATCTCTTTTTTTCGGTCGATCCAATAGTCACTACCGTCTCCTAAAGCTGGGACTTTCGATAAATCATCACACAGTTGACTTAAATACCTTCCTTCCACTGTCACGTAGTCGGTGGAAGAGAGCATTGAGTCAAGTATCTCTGTAGGGATTTCGGGAGGGGGGGTTAAATCCGGTATGACCGCTTCCCCCTCCCTAATAAGCTGACGGATTATCTCTGAAGTAGTTGTCAAATTGCTTTGGAACTGTTCAAGAGGTTCTGTAAATGGGTTGAGCTCTTCAATCTGATCGTTCAAGCGGGCTATTGTAGTGTCAATTTCTCCTTGAGTTAAAGGGGAGATGTTAGGCACCTGATTTTTGACGGCATTCAAAGAATTTAGCTGGCTCAATAGATTTGAGATTATGCTGTTGAGATCATTGAGGTCAGTGTCAGAAATGGGAAGCTCATGATCCCTTACCCAATTAGCCATATCTGTTTGAATATCGGAAACATTGGCTATGTCTTCACTGACTCTATCAAGATCTCCCGCTGCATATCCATATGTTGGATCAGATATTTTTTGGCTCAGTGAGTTGATGTCCTCTTCTAAATTGGCTATTGCAGTATGGAGGTCTTGTG
>JBAPRV010000127.1:0-9339 GCA_049281295.1 Chlamydiales bacterium | reverse complement strand
GATATAGGGTTCCCAAATAATTCATTGGTAAATATAATTGTTACTCCAATAAGAGGAAAAAATGCAATGAAAAATTACTACACGATAATGTTTTTCGTCTATTTAGTGCTTCCTGTTTTTTTTCTAGTGAAAATTTGGAAAGACCGCTCTGAAGATTTAATGAAATGGCTTCAGTCTGCTTCAGCCAATGCAGGATTCATTCTCTGTCTATTTTTTATTGCAGGATGGCCATTGGTTATTACTGGTTATTATATGCGATACATCCTGCTCATTGCCTTGATAGTTGCTGTAATAAAGTCTTATCTGAATATAAAAAGGCATTTTCCCAAGGCTACACGACATCATTATCTTACAGCATTGTGCGCAAGTATTGCCATTTTATTGCCGATTGGAATCATAATCACCGTTCTTATGAGCTCTTTCTCGATTTCTAAAGCGATTAATATCGATTTTCCTCTAAAAAATGGAGATTATTATATCCTTAACGGAGGAAATAGTTCATTTATAAATCACCATAAAAAAGTAAATGCTCAAAGATATGCTCTTGATATTCTCAAACTCAATCGATTTGGTTTTAGATGTAAAAAATTGAATGCCCGAGCTCTAGATGATTACAATGTTTATGGGGATATGGTTTATAGTCCATGTGATGGAAAAGTGGTAGAGATCGTAGATGGCTATCCGGATCTTGAGCCAAATATTATGGATCTAGAAAATCCTGCTGGGAATTACCTAGCCATTGAAATGCCCTCCTCGCAAACGACTCTTCTTCTCGCCCACATCCAAAAGGGAAGTTTCTTTGTGAAAAAGGGAGATTCAGTCAGTCAAGGCCAGCTACTTTGTAGAGTTGGAAACTCAGGAAATACAACTGAGCCGCATTTGCATATCCATATGATTAAGACTGGAGGGGATTTGCTATTTGAAGGAGAAGCGGTTCCTATGAAATTCAATAATCGATTTCTCGTTCGAAATGATAGAGTATCTTCTTTCTCAGATAGTCAAGGTCATCGGAAATAGCATTATAGCAGAATAAGTTCAAAATTTACATTTTGACTGGGTCATTGCCTTTCTCAAAATACTCGACTTGCTTGGTCCAACAAGAGGGCATCGGCCAAAACGAGTGCTGCCATTGCCTCTACAACGGGTACGGCTCGAATGGCTACACAAGGATCGTGCCGTGAGTTTTTTGAGAGGGCATACACAGCCGGTTCTCCCTCCAAGGTTACCTTTTTTTGAGGTTTCTGTATGCTGGAAGTTGGTTTAAAAGCGACTCGAAATACAATCGGCATGCCATTGGTCAAGCCTCCTAAGGTCCCGCCCGCATGATTGGTCAGGGTACGAATTTTTCCTTCTTCATGGATAAAGGCATCATTGTGCTCTGAGCCTTTCATCCGAGTCGACCGAAAGCCTTCTCCCATTTCAAACCCTTTAGCAGCAGGGATCGAGAGCATCGCCTGTGCGAGCATCGCCTCAATTTTTTGATAAATGGGTTCACCAAGACCTACCGGAAGGTGCGGCACTTCAACTTCTACAACTCCCCCTATAGAATCACCCGATGCTTTCATCTTTTCGAGCACTTTTTCTATCTTAGAGGGCTCGCTTTCGCCTCCGATCTCTTTTAAAAAGGCGAATGGGACAATTTTAAATTGCTTGAGAAATTTTTTAGCTATAGCGCCTGCAGCAACGCGGCAAGCTGTTTCCCGAGCTGAAGCTCTTCCCCCTCCCCGATAGTCAAAAATCCCATATTTTTCCAAATAGGTGTAGTTAGCATGTCCCGGGCGCAGCAAATGGGAAGTCATCTCATAAGGAGTGGAGTCAACATCGCGGTTTAAAATCAGAATGCTAATAGGAGTGCCGGTGGTTTTTCCCTTAAAAAGCCCGGAATAAATTTGAACATGGTCGGGTTCTTTTCTAGGCGAGGTATGAGGATGGCGGCCGGGGGCTCTTTTAGCTAATTCAACCTCAATATCTTTTTCGGCAAGCTCTAACCCTGCCGGACATCCATCGATCACCACCCCCACAGCCTTTCCATGGGACTCCCCCCAAGTCGTGATTCGAAAAATAGTCCCGAAATGATTACCGGCCATAGTGACGACAAATCGTATCTACGACCTCTTGCAGGGTTAATGAGTCTGTCTCAATGATCTCATCGCAATAGGTTTCATAAATCGGCCGGCACCGCTCTTTCGCAAGCTGTTCAAGGTAGAGGTAGGGGCTCTCTCTATCCACGAAACTGGGAAGCCCTCTTTTTTTGATTCGCTCAAAAAGAACCGGAAAGGAGACTTTTAAGTAGAAGATTCTTCCTAAAGCAGCCAGCATCTTCCGGCTCGGTGCATAATGCAAGGTGCCTCCCCCGATAGCCAAAATAGAAGACTTCTGCTCAACAGAAGCAATCACCTCCGCCTCCATCTCGCGAAAACGATCCTCCCCCACTCGATGCCAAATCTCTGAAACCGATTCTTCACCCTCCATCAGCCGATCGGTATCTATAAAAGGAAGAGAGAGCATTTGTGCGCACTTTTCCCCAACCGTTGTTTTGCCTGCACAGAGAAACCCACATAAAATTAATATCATCTTAGAGAGGCTCCTAATGTTCTCATCTGTTGGATAAAGCAAGGATATGTTTTATGAATACAGGAGATATTTTCAATCACCGTTTCCCCTTTGGCAACAAGAGCGGCTACCGTTAATGCCATAGCTATGCGATGATCAAAGTGACTATCCACTACAGCCCCATGCAAAGGGGCAGGGCGGATAGTAAGCCCCTCTGCATTCTCCTGAACAGATCCCCCCATTTTACCAAGCTCCAAGGCGATTGCCCAAAGCCGGTCGGATTCCTTTTTCCGGGCTATCGAAGCTCCTATTAAATGCGTCTCCCCTTCAGCAAAGCAACCCAATACTGCCAAAATGGGTACAGCATCAATGCAATCATTCACATCAAACGTTTTTCCTTTCAACGTTTTTTGTTTTTTCACATGAATGCTATGATTGGTTTCATCTATCTCAATCGAGGCGCCCATCTCTATTAAAAAATCGACTAATTTTTTATCCCCTTGGGCATCGTTATAATCGAGATTTTCTAATCTTACCTCAATGCCTGTTAACGCCGCAGCGGCTAAAGGAAAAGCTGCCGAGCTGAAATCACCGGGTACCGAATAGGAAAAGCCTTCAATAGAACTATTTCCCTCTAATCGGTAGGACTCAAAAGATTGGGATTGATAGGCAATCCCTAATCGATCGAACCAGTTTAATGTGAGATTTATCCACGGCTTTTCTCCCGGGTTTACGACAAACAGCTCAATAGCTGCCGGAGCAAAGCTGCTTGCAGCTAAAAGAGCAGAAACAGGCTGAGAATCTTCTCCCGGCATGACAACAAACCCTGAATGCAGAGGACCGCAAACACTAATGGGTGCGCTTCCATCGCCGCGAAGAGAAAAAGCAGAGACCCCCAGTTGGGTAAGCGCCTCCAAAAGAGGGGCAATAGGGCGTCGGTGTCGGATAGAATCGTCTCCCGTAATCACTATAGGTTGGGTGGAAAGTGCGGCAATCGCCCCAATAAATCGAAAAGCCAAGCCTGAATTGCCAACCCCAATCACATCCTCTGCCCCATCAATCCTGCCATCCAACCCTTCTACCTCAATACGATCAGGAAAACAAGAGACCTTCCCTCCCAAGGCACGGCACGCTTCGATCATGGCAAAAGTATCTTGAGAAAAAAGAGGGTCATAAAGCACCGACTTCCCTCTTGCTAAAAGGGCAAACAGAAGGGCTCGTATAGTTTGGGATTTTGAAGAGGGAATTTTAATCGACCCTCTCAAGGAGGAAGAAGAAACCCTGCATCTATTCACTATTCAGAAACCAATGACAATATTGTTCCACAGCTTGCTGAGTAAACAGCTCGATTCCTTTTATGACCTCGCACCTCTTTTGCTCGGCAGCCATTAAAAAAGGAGTTTGCGAGGGCTGGGAGATCACGTCCATCACAAGTCGATCTTCAAGCAGATGAGCCGCAGGAACAGGAGTCTCTCCTCCCATTCCGACAGACGTCCCATTTACTAAAATATCATATCCCATTTTTGCAACTCTTTCGAAATCCGAGAGAGAATAAGCGGCACCCCCCAACTCTTCGACAAGTGTTTGAGCCCGCTTCAGATTTCTATTTAGCACGGTCAAATCGGCTCCTCTTTTTACTGCCTCTTTGGCAATAGCGGCAGCTACCCCGCCGGCTCCCAGCAACACCATCTTTTTCCCTCTCACTTTCATCCTTTTTTCAATAATATCCAAAGCCCCTATTCCATCCGTATTCCAACCCAAAATAGAGCGCCCTCGGATCGCAATGGTATTGATAGCTCTCTCTCTCCCATGATCCAGCAGAGGAACAACGGCCTCTTTAAGAGGCATGGTGACACTTAGCCCCTGAAAGCCAAGATCAATGCATCTTAGAAAAAAGGTATCAAGCTCCTCTTTTGCCACCTTCATTTTCACATAGACTGCATCTAAGCCGAGTTGATCTAATGCAATATTATGAAACCGATGGCTCTGGCTGCTTGCGACAAAATCCCCAATGAGTCCATAGAGAGCCGTTCTGGGTGATAGAGTTCGGTAACGATAAGTCTTCACCAGGTCGTCTAGATATAACTGCCCGGGAGCTGTCTTTTGCGTGGCATCCAACGGTGCCGAGGTCCATGGGGATCCAAAGACAGGGGCTAAGATTCGCGTGATCTCTCCGAACTCCCCCATGCAAATGCCTACCCCCCTATACTTTCGAACCCATTGAAGCATTCTAAGGGCATCATTGGTAGAGCGTGCCATCGCGGCGATTTTGTAGATTTCAGCCGGACACTTTTTTAGCTTGCCCGTTAACGGTTCAAGATCGGGGGTTTGTTTAAAATCATGATAGGAGCAGATCTTCCGAATTTTGGGGAAACGCCTCCCAATCGAGGCAAAAACCTCAGGTCCATGAGAATAATCCAAATCGATAAAGTCCGGAGCGAGAGATAAAAGAGCATCCGTTGGAGTTTTCAACTTAAAGATAATCGGCTTGCGACACTCTTTTATTAACTCGGGGAGATTTTTAGGCTCATTTAAATCGAGTCGAAATTCTACTAGATCACCTTTTAAAGAGGCTTGCCTAAGGGCTCTGAAATCAGCCCGCTTAATGGGCACACACAACATCTTTCCATCCTGCATAAAACATGTCTTCCGTTAGATAAGTGACATAGTCACCATCAAAAGGAGCTACAGAACCGATGCCTGTGAGTATAACCATACGATGGGCTCCTTTTTTATCTCGTTTTAACATTTCATAGGGAAGACGGGGTGGAAAAGGTTGCCAGGAAGGGAGCCTTTTTAACAAAGCTTCGACACGTTCTACAACAGAATGAGAGAGATAGCCCATGCGATGAGAAATAGCTGTTTCTATCATCAACCCCAATGCGATAGCTTGTCCATGACCCAGCGTGTAATCCGAAAGAGTCTCTAGGGCATGGCCAATGGTATGCCCAAAACTTAAAATTCTTCTTAGCCCTTGCTTTTCATAGGGATCTTGTTCAACAATGGTTTTTTTTATAGAGCAACTTCTAAAAATCATCTCCTGAACAAGGGAGAGATCGCGCTGTAAAATCGCATCAAGGTGTAGTTCTAAAAAATTAAAAAATTGACTATCTGCGACCAGACTATGCTTAATCGCTTCAGACAAACCGTAAGCAAACTCGCGCGGGGGCAAGCTTTTCAATAGTAGAAGATCGATGTAAACTCTTTGGGGATGGTGGAAAGCTCCTATCCAATTCTTCGCCTCCTCGACATTTACCGCGGTTTTCCCCCCAACCACTCCATCCGACATAGATAATAAGGTAGTCGGGACCGTAAGATAGGGAATGCCTCGGCAATACGTAGCAGCAACAAACCCCACCAGATCGATAAGCGCGCCTCCCCCAATTGCAATCAAACAGGTTTCCCTGCCCCATCCCCTTTCAATCAGTCCATCCTCGATTTTTTCTTTTACGCTCCGAGTTTTTATCCCTTCCCCTTGGGAGAGTACAATCTTTTCTTCCCGAAAAGAGGGAAGAAAATCGTAAACTCCTTTAGTTGTAATTACAATTGACTGAAAACCAATTTGTTTGGCATATGAAAGAGCTTCTTGTAATAGATTTTCCCCAATGATAAGTTCATATTGAACGGGCGCGGGTTGAAAAGCTACATTGAGAGTCTGCATCTTCTTCATTTGAAGAAAAGAGTAGCCTAGAAGAAGATTTAGGAAAAGATATTTGACTGATTGATTGCACGCAATCTTTACTGAAAGGTAGAATAGAATTATGGTTGAGATTTATAGCTACGATATCGCAACCCATGAGCAATTTGCTCGGGCGCAACAAGAGATAGAGGCTTTTCGCAGGCAGTATCACATTGCACCGTCTGAAGCGAAAGGTGTTGCGGTTCAAACCAAAGTACTCGACTTCGTGCCGAAGCATGGCGCTGTTGTTTTGCTCATGCAATCCTATCAGCGAAAATTATGGGCACGCTTTATGTTACCCCCCGGATATTATACTCAACGTGCCACTTCCCCTTATATAGCTCCCTCTCTGGGCTCAAGAGAAAAGCAGGATGCTGATATAAAACGTTTACAACTCTATGTAAGAAAGCGTGCGGCAAAGCCTTTCGGAAGAGAAGAGGAGGAGCAAGGGGAAACTGATGAAGCGGCCATATTGGTAGAGCTATTGGAAAAAGGGGTGAAAGAGACAAACGAGATGATTGATTTTGTGATCTCCCGCATGCATCAGTTCATACAGGCATAACTTCATGGCAAAAGCGAATTGGCGAGAACTCTTAGGGTGGACAGAGGATCAATTAAGCGAGCTTCGTCTTTCCGGATTTTCATTTTTAAGAGAGGGGCAATATAACAAAGCTTTAATCTTTTTCGAAGCGCTGGTGATACTCGACCCTCGAAGTGTGTATGATATTCAAACTCTGGGAGCTCTATATTTACAGTTGGGAAAAGAAGAAAAAGCTTTAAAACAGATCAATCAAGCACTCGATTTAGAGCCTACCCACGAGCCAACTTTAATAAACAAAGTGAAAGCGCTTCTCACCTTAAACCGCGCTAATGAAGCTTTAATCATCGCCAGAAACCTGGAGCATAGTAAAGATCCAACAATAGCAAACGAAGCCTCCGCCCTTATTTCTGCCTATAGTTAGCAACAGAACTTTAGGAATGATTTTTGAAAGTTCAGAGAAGAATGTTCCCAAAAAAATTCGCATCCTGAGAAGTGTTGAAAAAAATTATAGAAAATATTTATCAATAATAATATTTTTAAAAAACTAATTTAACATTCGAGGAAATCCATGGCTCAGAAAATCTTTTTAGCATTGCTTTTGTTCTGCTCCGCAGTTGGAGATTGTTATCAGTGCAGCGAAAATAAAGCTTGGTATCTTGAGGTAGATGCCCTCTATTGGAAGACGATGCACTGTCCTATTTTTGTGGCGAGAAGGTTTGATACTGGCCTCGGTATCGATAGACCTAGAGAGGAATTTTATTTGACAGGTGTTTACGATCCAGGAGTGCGGGTGCGGTTTGGAGTCCAATGCCGCGATTGGTTTTCAGATCTCTCATACCTCTATTTTTGCTCCGAAGAGAAAATAAGTGAGGGGATCGGAGATTTTGACACAATGATTATGGCTGGAAGTCCCCAAGAGTCACAGGGAAATGTGATTGCAGTAAAATCTTCAGGTCAATTCCGTTACCAAAATGTAGATGGACGGTTTGGATATTGTTTTTGTCCCAGAAGCTGTTTAGATGCGTTTTTTTATGGAAATGTTCGTTGGGTAAAAATCGATTTTAAAAATGTGACACGTGGTATACCAACTAATACTGCTGTAAATGATTTTTTTGACAACTTTAAACAAGAGGCTACCCTTAATGGAGGGGGTTTCGGCTTTGGAGGTGGTGTATGCTATGCTCTATGCGGGAACTTGAGTCTTGTGGGCAATATGGGAGTTATGGCAATCATTGGAAATAGTAAATTGAAGAATTTTAGTTCCATATATGTAGATGAGAACGTCGGCGCTGATGTGAGATCCAATTTTCTCGCGAAGTCTGAAAGCTGGTGTCACATTTTCCCAGAACTGGAGTTCAAACTCGGACTCAATTACACATTCTGCCTTTGTAGTTGGCCTCTAGGAGTTGAGATAGGCTACGAATTGGACCATTATTTTAATGCTATGCGCTATGCATCTAATACTGAAGTAGGTTCGGGAAGAGCAGAAATACCTCCCTTTTCATGCCAGGATGTAGGATTTGCAGGGCCATACTTTATGTTGTCAGCTTCGTTCTAGACATAAGTGCCCGGTGTGCTATATGAATAGAATCGATAATTTCAGTTGAATACTCTTTTTTATGTTGATGGCAAGACAGGGGGATAATTAAGTTGGTTAACGACGGAAACAAACTCTTCTTTGAACCTATTATGGTCTTGTGTCAACTTAGTTAATCTTTCTTCTACCCTATTCACCTTTTCTAGCTCAGTCTGGTATTCTTGCATTCTTTGTTCCAGCCATTCTTCCATTATACGTTTTATAACAATTTCCCTTTCATGAGGTAATAGTGTTCCGCGTAGAAAACGAGCTCTCTCGATATCAGAATCGGAAGGAGGTGAATAGGGGGCAATGGCAGTTGAAAAATTTTTATTTTCAAAAGGCCGGCTATTCATACCACCACTATTCCGGCTGACAGTAAAACAATAGGCAAGCACACTCAAAGCTACTAAGGATATGATCCCAACAACAATTTTTTTGAGCGTTACTTTCTTTCGGAGATTTTCTGATGATAACTTAACAGGTGTCTCAATAGGCTCTTTTCCTTTTCTCAGGGAATTTAGAGCAATTGAGCTAATTGCTCCTGTATGAGTAGAAGGAGCCTCGGCCTTTAAGTTTTGAGGAAGTTGAGCTGATTCAAATTCATTGAATTTAATTCTTATACTATTCATCAATTTATTAATATAAAACAATAATTTGCGAAATTCATTTTATCATTTATTGTAATATAGAAGAAAGAGCGAATACCGTTCACACCCAGATTTTGGCTTCCTTATCCTCTATAAATTATAAAAAATATTTGAATCATTCGCTTAATCCCTAAAAGATGTTGAATTCAAAAAAACTACTATTTCTCTTTCCGAACAGCTATGACCATCATGCCGCTAAACTTTCAAACTCATCTTACGCAAAAAATGCCGTGAAAGGGGTGAGCGAAGGGGACAAAATACAAGTATCGAGAGGAAGCCCAACTACTTGTTAGTTGGGTGACGAGCGATGCGCAGTAGATTTTCCACTAAAATATTAAAT
>JBAPRV010000126.1:0-2573 GCA_049281295.1 Chlamydiales bacterium | reverse complement strand
CTTTAATCAGGGAGCCGGCGGCAGATCGCGTATAGTTTTCTAAAGCACCGGTGAGCACAAAAGTTTTTCCGTTAAAGAGATGCCCGGCAAATGAGCGCCCCTTCTTCAGCTGCGGCACCACTCCATGTTCCAAAAGGCGAGCCACCTCCTCTTGATTATCTCGACTGGCAAAAAAGGTGACAACCGATTCGGCCACTTTTGGGCCCACTCCTTCGATAGCTAACAGTTCATCTTCTGTCATCAGAGCTAATGTTTCTAAACTACCCGCTCTTTTGGCTAAAAGCTCAGCTGTCCCCGCTCCTACATAGGGAATGCCCAAAGCCATGGGAATTCATCAAGCGATATGATGGTATTGGTAAGGGGCATCGAAATAAATACTTTAAACAATTAGTTGAAACGCCTCATATTCATGATCCATATTACCCAGGAGGGATTAGACCTGTGATCCGTGGGAAATTCCAAAGGCACCAAATTAAGAGATAACATCATGCAGAACGATGATTTATTATGTTTACAAACATGGTACAAATCTCAATGTATTGGGGATTGGGAACATGAATATGGAATCAAATTCGATACTCTGGATAATCCAGGGCGGATGATTAAGGTTGATTTATCTCAAACTCAATTACAAAAAAAACAATTCAAAGAAATTGATTCAACAAAAAATTCCAATAATTGGGTGCAGTGCAATGTAGAAAATAATCAATTCCAAGGATTTGGCGGACCACTAAATCTTGGAGACTTAATACAAACTTTTAACCTTTGGAGCAAAACACTCAAATGTAACAAAGACTATAAAAAGAACGCTAATCTTATATGGCTACAAAAATGGTATCGATCTCAATGCAATGGGGACTGGGAGCATGCGTATGGAATCACAATTGAAACTGTTGATACTCCAGGATGGTACGTAACAGTAGACCTTGACGATACCTGTCTTGAAAATTCTATTTTTGAGGAAATTAAAGAAGATCAAGACGATCTAAACTGGTTTTTTTGCCTTAAAAGGAGTAATAAGTTTGAAGCTTCCTGTGGGCCTTGCAATTTGAATACAATTTTTCAAATATTTCGACAATGGGTAGAAAGCCGTGCTGAGGATAAGGAAAAATAAGCATTGAGCGATCTCATCGACTTGGTTGGCCTAAGCAAGGGGCAAGGTCAATCGAGGGGCAAGCTCAACTTCGATCCTTCCCAAGCAGCAACGGCGACTGCACTAGTAATCGCTCCGTAAGTAAGATGCAAAGATTCTTAAAACACTTTCAATAATAGAGTTAAAGAAGGCTTTATGCAGGAGGAGAACTGAAAGCCTGGATAGGCAGATTAACTCATTGTCCTGCCTATGAGCAATGCCTCTTTATCTAGAAAGGATTTTAGAATACTTTCAGTTTTGTGCCATAATTGATGACGAAATTCAGAGTTATCAGCTTTTTTTGGTACGGTAACCGCTCTTTGTTTTTCATCATAATACAAGCCCGTTTTCCCTAACATTTCAGGGGATAATGCAAGAAATTCATATGTTTTAGCCATTTCCTCAGGCTGAATCGCAAACGGTTTTTTTATGGCTCTATATGCATAACGATAGTACCAAGGTAAATGGTTAAATCGATCGGCCGACAGTTTAACATTTGTAACCCGAACACAATTCACAGTAATATTTGGTGGAAGCCTTTCTGCTAACTCAAGTGTATACATCACAGAAGCGAGTTTAGAGTTATAATAAGCTTTTGCAACAGAAAATTTTTTGTTTTTCATATTCAGATCATTTAGATCAAGATCCGTGAAGGGATAGAGTTCTATCCCTCGACTTCCAACTGTTATAAGTCGTGCATTTATTGATTTTTTTAAGATAGGCATCAATGCTAAAGTTAATAGAAAAGGGCCTAAATAATTTGTTGCAAAAATTGTTTCAAAACCATCTCTTGTAAAGGTAATCCTATTCAACGAATGATCAAAATTTGCTGCATTGTGTATTAAAACATCCAAACACGGAATTTTTTGTTTTAATTCATCTGCAAAGCCTATTATTGAGCTCATAGATGACAAATCAACGATCATTAAATCTATAGATGGATCGGTTACATTCTTCCATATGTAATCACAGGCAGCTTTTCCTCTAGATTCGTTTCTACATGCAAGCACAACTCTTGCACCTGCTTTTGCAAGTCTTAAAGCTGTAGCCTTTCCAATTCCACTATTTGCACCAGTAATCACACAAGTAGGCTTATTTTTCATTTTGGCACATACAGTTTCCACTGTCCTAAAATCTCTCATCTGATTTGTAAAATTTCGAATCTATTCTGCTATAGCATCTCCAAAAACGCTTTTTCAGTAAGAATGGGAATATTTAGCTTTTTTGCCTTCTCATATTTCGAGCCGGGTTCTTCCCCCACTAATAGATAATCCGTTGATTTGCTAACCGCGCTAGCCACTTTCCCTCCCCTCTCTTTAATCAGGGAGCCGGCGGCAGATCGCGTATAGTTTTCTAAAGCACCGGTGAGCACAAAAGTTTTTCCGTTAAAGAGATGCCCGGCAAATGAGCGCCCCTTCTTCAGCTGCGGCACCACTCCATG
>JBAPRV010000125.1:0-14577 GCA_049281295.1 Chlamydiales bacterium | reverse complement strand
GCTGGCATTACTTCTTATATTCCTAAATGTTTGGAGCCATTTCGTAAGGATAAAATGCCTATGGAAGAAATATTTTTTCACAGATACCAAATGTGGATTGATGGAAATGCAACTTCCTATAGCAAATCAGGCTGGCGTTTATATACCGGGTCGACTGTTTTCAAAGAAGACTCTGACTATGTGCAATGGTATTTTCAGGATTTGAGGCCATGGGTGCATTATATTCCCATAGATAAAGGATTGAATAATCTTGTCGAAAGGCTGATAGAAGTACAAGAAAATGAGACACTCGGCCAGGAAGTTGCTTCAAATGGACGTGCATTTGCAATATCTCATATCTCCTCTTCCTCAATAAGGGAGTACATGATGGCATTGATAAGAGAATATCTGTGCTGTCCCGTAACCTCTTTTTGTGAAAAATGCCAAAGATAGAGTTTAGCTTAGGTCAGCCACTTCTCTTTGTTTCACTTGAGTACATTGGCTTTCTAGTACGCTTTTCCCGATCCCTTAATACCCATGAGTTCATCTGTCATAACAAAAAAATCTTAGTCGCGATTCGGACAATTTCGCTTGTTGCACCCTTTCCGAATTATCCCATTATCGTAACAGGCTCTCTTATATTTTCGAAAGTTGGCGTAATTTCTGGAGCCGGAAGGACAAGGGCAGTAATTAAAACAACAATTAATAGGAAGACAGTATGTTCGAGGGAAGTTGTACAAATCTTCATAACCATAATAGTAGCCCTCGCTATCTACATCATAATAAGAATCTAAATAGCGGCCGCACCGAAAGTAGCATGTTCCCCATGCCGGGATAAATTGCAGTATCAAAAATAAAATAAAAACAACTATGTATCTAATCAATTAAACCTCTTTTTTATTATTTTATTTTATAATATTTATTTTTTGGTATAAAAATTGTTACTATAAAGAAAATTTATGTGAATTATTTGACCTTTGAGGGCATGAAGTTTCTATATAACCTTATTCGTAAGCAGTTTCGCGTCAATCTTTGGGTCATTCCAGCACTCATGGGTTTGGCCGGATGTCTCTTGGGTATATTTTTGCTTTGGTGGGGAAGTGAATATGAAAGCTCTATCTACTCAAAGTTTTTAAAAAACATTGACCCACAAGATTTTTCAAGAACCTTAAGCATCCTTCTGGGTGCCATGGTTACTGTATTTGGAATATTATTGCCGATCACGTTCTCAATTCTTCTAAGAGCCTCCTCGCAATTTACTCCAATGATTCTTAGAATTTTCCGTTCAGCTGTAAGGCCTAAGCTATTTTTAGGCCTTATGTTTGGAACGGTCGTTTATTTAATGACTCTCTTGATAGGCATCACTCACTTTGCTTTTTTTGATCCCTCTTTTATGATGATCCTTTTTGCTTTTATCTTAATTGGAGCTGTGATGTATTCGATTCCAGCTTTCTTTGATCACTTTGTCACAAGCGTAGAACCCACTTACTTCGTGGCTGCTATTGCAAAAGATCTCAATAAGATGCTCAGCGAGTTAAAACTTCCAGAAGAAGAAGCTCATCTTGAAACGGATCAAAATCGTGACCTTCTAGACCCAAATTTATACAGCACCCATGTTTTATCTTTGTCCAGCGGCTACCTCCAATCCATAGATCTGGAAGAGATGACCCAATTTCTCTCAAAAATTTCGAATTTTGGAGCTGTCCCAGTAAGACCGGGTGACTTTGTCTTAAAGGGTTCCGTTTTAATCTATCTAAAATATGACGAAAAGGACGCTAAATGGAACAAAGATCACTTTCATCAATTTTTCAATCTTGGCAAAAGGCGCATGGATATTGCTGACTTGGAGCTTCAATTAGATGAGTTGAATGCCATCGTTTTAAAAGCCCTTTCACCCGGCATTAATGATGTGTCAACCGCTTTACAATGTCTCAATCAAATGGGAGTTGTCTGTAATGAAGTTGTCAATCGGTCTTTTCCTTCCGGAAAGCATTTGGATAACAATAAGGTGGAGCGTCTTTTTACAAAAGAATTTGATTTCAAAGGATTTGTTCACTCTGCCTTTGATCGTATTCGTCAAAATACTCAACTTCATCTTTCAGTGTCCCTGCATATTTTAAGAACCCTTGAACACCTCGTAGATCATTGCAAATCAAAAGATCGAGCTAAAATATTGCTGGAGATTAGCAGCGAAATCAAAGAGAGGGCATCGAAAACAGAATTACATGCTGATAAAGAAAAACTGGCAGATTTTTTTGCTTCGATAGAAAAAACTTATTCCTCGGGGAAAAGTGCCTTATAGCGTTATAAACCCTCCAAAATCCGTTTAGCTCCTTTTTCATCAATCAAAACAAATTGATTTAAAAGCTGCTCATAGTAATAGACGTCTGCTTTAGCAATATCAAACCACCAACCGTGTATTCGGAGTTGTTTTTTTTCAATTCTATCAAGTACAAAAGAATAGGTCTTAATATTCTCCATTTGTTGGAGCACATTGATCTGAGAGAGCTGATTGTGTTCCGACAATGCTGAATCGATGACAAAACCGCTTCTAAACTTGCTTAAGGCCTTTTGACCATGTTTTAACCACAACTTAAGATCGTGGGTGCCAATATCTTGCACAAGAGCTTGCATAGCACCACATTCAGAATGCCCACAAACAATGATGTGGGAAACATTCAAAAAGAGAACGGAGAATTCAAGGGCTGCCGAAACACTGATATCTTGAGAGGGTGAAGAAGCTGAGGGGATTAGATTTCCGATATTTCTTAAAATGAATAGATCCCCGGGATCGGTAGAAGTGACCAGATTGGGCAGCATACGACTGTCTGAACACCCAATAAAAAAAACTTCCGGCCTCTGCTCAAAGCTAAGTTTTGCAAACCGAGCTTTATCTTCTTCAGAAAGATGTCTTCTAAAATTGAGAATACCTTGAATCAGTTTTTTCATCTGCAAAATCAAGAAGTTATTGGATTTTGCAATGATGCACGGCTGCCGGTATCCAGTTCAACCAGATTTTATCCGTTTCTTCGCCATAATGGTTCAAAAACAGTTTTTTATACCCCAAAATGGCCCTAAAATCACCGAGAGACTCTCCAGACAGAAAAAATTGTTTGATTTTTGGCAAGCCCATATATTCGAAGTAAGAGATATAGCCACCTTTTTTTGTTAGGTCTAGGTATTTCGCAAGCACTTGATCTACAAACTCAGAGGTAAAGCTGTTGAGAGGGAGACCTGAAATGACCACGTCATACTTATCTCCTTGAAAATCTAATATACACCCTTCATGAATCGTTACATTAGCGAGATGACCGAATTTTCTTCTAAGGATCGTGCAAAAATTGGAATCGTACTCTACGATGTCTAATGAATCCATAGGTCGTAGTTTTCTGATTATCTTCTCTGTAATGACACCGGTACCCGCTCCGATTTCCAAATATCGAAATGGGGTAGCCTCGACATCGTGATTGAAAATTTTTCTAATGATTTTGTTAGTTAACCTGGAAGAGCTGGGAGCAATGGCTCCCACAGTGGAGGGACTTCGTATAAACCCTATTTGAAATAACAATATATCTTTCAATCTCTCTATCTTTCGTCTCATGGATTTCTAATTTTGTTATAGAATAAAGACAATTACATATTTTCATCTGTATTTTATTATATTAAACCAAATTCTATTTATTGTGTTTTTTTTTGGAATCATAGTGATATATTTTTTTTAAGGCTATATCTATCTCAATGCCTTTAAGGTGTTTTGAAGGCATGTGATAAATCGATCGATTTCTTCCAAGGTGTTATAGAGGCCAAATGAGATGCGGGCGGTGCTTGTGATAGAGAACCGCTCCATGGCCGGTTGACAGCAATGATGCCCTGTTCTAATTGCAATCCCTTCACAATCAAGCAATAACGCTAAATCTAAAGGGTGTGCTCCTTCGACTACAAAGCTGATTATTGCTCCTTTGCTCTTAGCTGTACCGATGATACGCAATCCTGGAATCTCAGATAGTTTTTTGCAAGCATAGTTGAGCAGCTCTGTTTCCCACCGGTAAATTTTTTCCATTCCAATTTGAGAAAGGTAGTCGATAGCCTCTCCCAGCCCTATTGCTTCGACCAGGGTCGGAGTGCCGGCTTCAAATTTATTAGGGAGGCAATTGTAGGTGGTTTGAGCGAGAGTGACTCGCTCAATCATATCTCCTCCTCCTTCCAGAGGAGGCATATTTTCAAGCAGATCTTTTTTGCCATAAAGAACTCCTATTCCTGTGGGCCCATAGAGTTTGTGCCCTGAGAAGGTGTAGAAATCAACATCGAGCTCTTCTACATTCACAGGAAGGTGCGGGGCGCTTTGGGCACCGTCCAAACAGACTTTAGCCCCTGCCTCGTGAGCTTTTTTTATGATATAATCTACTGGATGTAAAGTACCTATTACATTAGAAAGATGGGCAAGGGTTACTAGCTTGACCCTCTCATCGAGAAGGCTCTCAAATGCGTCCAAATCGATTTCTCCTTGATCATTGACAGGGAGAAAGCGAATACTAAATCCTCTCTCTTGGGCAACCATCTGCCATGGAACCATATTCGAATGGTGTTCGATCTCGGGGAGAAGGATCACATCACCTCGCTTTAGGTAGCTTTGGGTGAACGAGCGGGCGATTAAATTTAAAGAGGCTGTGGTTCCTCGTGTAAAGATGATTTCCTCAACATGCCGGGCACTTAAAAATTTTTGAACTTTATGCCGTGTCTGATTATAAGCTTCGGTTGCCTCTCTGGCTAAGGTATAAACCCCTCGGTGGACAGTGCCATAATGATGGGTATAAAAATGAGAAAGGGCGTCTATCACTGCCTGCGGCTTTTGAGCTGTCGCCGCCGTGTCGAAATAGATCAGGGGCTTACCCTGAATTTTTTTTTTGAGTATGGGAAAATCTTTGCGAAAATTTGAGGTCATGAACCTACCCGTAAAATATTTTTAGATGAAAAGCCGCATCATAAATCAAGCAGGCTTAATGCTTTTTTCTGAAACGAGGCAAAAGGTAGCGAGTCGATAATATCTCGGCAAAACCCGTTCACAAGCAGGTGATGGGCTAGATGAGCCGGAATCCCTCTCGTTTTCAAATAAAAAAGCTGTTCTTCATCGATTTGTCCCACAGTGGCTCCATGAGAGGCTTTGACATCGTCAGCAAAGATCTCAAGGTTTGGCTTGCTACGAGCAATGGTATGCGGGCTTAAGAGGAGATGGTTATTCAGTTGGTAGGCTTCGGTTTTTTGAGCTTTTGATTGGACGTAGATCTTCCCTTCAAAACTTGAGCGGGCACAGTCTGATAATATCCCTTTAAAGGTTTGGAACGATCTGCATAGGGGGTCGTGGTGCTCTATCAAAACATTGACATGGTGCTCTCTTGCCCCTTTTAGCCCCCAAGCACCCGAGAGAATAGCCTCAGACCCTTCTCCCATTAAATGAACGGAATAATCTTGCCGGGAACCGGCTCCTCCGTTGGTAATTGCATAGCTTTTTAGACGACTCTGCTTTTTAAGAGTGGCTCTTATTGCTTCGAGATGCCACTGTTTTTCTCGCTCCTCATTGAGAGTGGTGAGAGAAAGAGAGGCTCTCTCTTCAAGAACTAAATCAATAGAGCCATTAACCCAGATATCCCCCTCCTGAATATTTTGAGTCATACAAACTTGGAGGCTCGATTCCTTGCCCAAAACCAGATGGATTCGGGGGGAGAGCAGTACAGGCCCTCGATTGCCTTCCACTATATGAATGATCTGCAAACAAGATTGAGGCTCATAGCGGGGAGGTAGATAAACAAAAAGCCCCTCCCCATGTAAAGCAGCATTAAGCAGCGCAAAGGGGTCGGACTCTTCTTGGATGAGCTTTGTGACTCGCGAATTGAGAAAATGATTATATTCTTCGAAAGCTCTTGAAAGTGGAATAGCAATCATCCCCTGGGGGACGCGGGAAAGGTGTTCACAGAAGTGGCCATTTACAAAGACAAGAAAAGAGAGGCTGCATTCAGGATAGACCAAGGATTTAATATTGTGATCTTTAACTTCACTATGGGTGGAAGGATGGGAATAGCTTTGTCGATAAAGATCTCTAAGCTTGACATATCGAAAAGTTTCTATCCCTTTATCGGGTAGCCCTAATTGCAAGAAACGGTCCCAAGCTTTTACTTCATGAGATCCTTTTCGCGGTTGAAGCACCGCTAAATTCTCTTGAAAATCAGTTCGACTCACCCGCAGATCCCCGCATATCCATTCTCTTCAAGTTCAAGGGCTAAGGAGGCATCTCCAGATTGGACAATCTTGCCTTCATTCAGAACATGGACATAGGTTGGGTGAATGTAGTGAAGGAGACGGTAGTAGTGGGTAATAAGCAGCAATGCTCTTTGGGGATGAAATAAACTATTCACTCCGGAGGCGACTACCTTCATCGCGTCAATATCTAAGCCGGAATCGGTTTCATCTAAAATGGCAAGAGCAGGTTCAAGCAGAGCCATTTGCAAGATTTCGCTCCTCTTTTTTTCTCCTCCCGAATAGCCGGCATTGACAAATCGATGCTTGAATTCAGGACGCATGCCCACCAATTGCATTTTTTCTTCGAGAAGCTTATTAAAAGCCTCTTCGGAAAGAGGGTTCTCTTGTCGATGAGCATTGACTGCTTGGTGTAAAAAATGCAAAGTTGAAACACCCGGAATATCGGGAGGATATTGAAAGCTCATAAAAATGCCCAAAAGAGCTCTCTCTTCGGGTTCTTTCTCTAAAATATCTTCTCCCTTAAAGAAAATTTTCCCCTCTGTCACCTTAAAGGCAGGATGACCTGCCAAAACTTTTGCTAAGGTGGATTTTCCAGCTCCATTAGGACCCATCAGAGCATGGATTTCCCCCTCTTGTATGGTTAAATCGACCCCTTTCAAAATGGGCTCTTCGTCCACGGAAACGTGAAGATCTTCGATTTCTAACATTCTCAACCTACTGAATTTTCAAGCTTTAAAGTTAAAAGTTTTTTGGCCTCTTCGGCAAATTCTAGAGGAAGCGCTTGGATCACTTCTTTACAAAAGCCATTTACTACCATATGGATCGCATCTTCTCGAGAAATACCTCGAGATTGAAAATAAAAAAGCTGTTCTTCATTCATCTTAGAGGTTGAAGCTTCGTGCTCAATTTCTGAGTTATTGTTTCCCACCTCTATACAGGGAAAGGTATTGGCAGAACACTCGTTGCCTACCAGCATAGAATCGCACTGGGTGTAATTACGAGCTCTTTCAGCTCGGGGGGCCACTTTAACCAGTCCTCGATAGCTATTATGAGATTGATCGGCTGAAATCCCTTTGGAAACAATGGTAGAGCGAGTCTGTTTGCCCAAGTGAATCATCTTAGTGCCCGTATCGGCTTGCATCTTTCCATTCGTCAAAGCAATAGAATAAAATTCACCTATCGAATGGTCTCCTTGTAAAATGCAGCTCGGATACTTCCATGTGATGGCAGCCCCCACCTCAACTTGGGTCCAGGAGATTTTGGAATAGTCCCCTAAACATCTGCCCCGCTTGGTGACAAAATTATAAATTCCCCCTTTCCCTGTTTGCCGGTCTCCCGCATACCAGTTTTGAACGGTAGAATATTTTATTTCAGCCCGTTCATGAGCAATCAATTCCACCACAGCTGCGTGAAGCTGATTGGTCGAATAAGCAGGGGCAGTACACCCCTCCAGGTAGCTCACGCTCGATCCTTTTTCTGCAATAATCAAGGTGCGCTCAAATTGCCCTGATTCTTGATCATTGATTCTAAAATAGGTCGACAGCTCCATGGGACAGTTCACACCTTGCGGAACATAGACAAAAGAGCCGTCAGTGAACACGGCTGAATTGAGCGTGGCAAAATAATTATCTCCTATAGGGACTACGCTGCCCATATACTCTTCGATAAGGTCTGGATAGGTTTGGATGGCTTCAGAGATTGAACAGAGCACCACACCTGCTTCTTCAAGCTTTTTTTTAAAGGTGGTGCCAATAGAGACCGAATCAAAAATCATATCGACAGCTACATTGGCAAGCCTTTTTTGTTCGTCTAAGGGGATGCCCAGTCTTTTGAAAGTTGCTAGAATCTCGGGATCGACATCATCAAGGCTTTTGATTTTTTTCTTTGTTTTGGGAGCTGAATAATAGGTTATATTTTGATAATCAATGGCCGGGTAATGGTGATGGCCCCAGTGTGGCTCTTTAGATTCAAGCCATTTCTTGTAAGCTTTGAGTCTAAACTCCAACATAAATTTCGGCTCGTGCTTCTTTTCCGAAAGACGGCAAATCGTCTCCTCATTCAACCCTTTGGGAAAAGATTCTTTCTCGACTTGCGTTACAAAACCATATTTGTAATCGGAACGATCTTGTAAAATTTCTTCTGTAGTTGAAGTGTTCATAGCTTATATGATACCTGTTCAATAAGATAACAGTCTATGGAAACTTATCTTGACGAGTTAATAATATTTTTTCTACCCGTCTTTTACGCACTTTAATAATTTCAAATCGATATCTATCAATAATAAAATGATCTCCTTTTTTCGGAATTGCTTCTAGTTGGTTCATACATAAGCCGCTTAAAGTTCGATATCTGGCCTGCTTTTCATTAGGAAGGTGTTCAAAATGAAAAAAATCCTTAAATTCATCGATGGGCAGGCTCCCATCTAATATCCAAGAACGGTTGTTCACTTTTAAGATCTGAGGCTGCTCTTCTTCTTCTATATCTTTGATAATCGCATTCATAATATCGCCCATGGTAATCATCCCTTGAATAGTTCCGTATTCATCAGTGACAAGAGCCAAAGTTTCATGGTTTTTTCTAAATAAATCCATTAACTCAAAGATAAGCTGGTTCTCATTTACAAAAAGAGGAGGAGTGACCATTGATTTAATATCAATTTTTTTACCCATCCACACTTGAGCAAGAAGATGGCGCGAGTCGATCATGCCGATGACTTCATCTATATCCTCATTACAAAGGGGAAAGCGGTCATGCTTAGAAGTAAGAATTTTATCTCGTATCTGAGACAACTGATCATTGATATCGAGCCAATCGATATCCACTCTTGGTCTCATTAAAACACCGACCCGCCGATCTCCTAGCCGAAAAATATTTTCAACCATATCTTGCTCTGCCTCTTCTATCACTCCCGCTTTAGCCCCAGCCTCTAGAGCAATTCGAATATCATCTTCTGTGATCCGGTCATATTTTCTTCCTTTTGAAAGAAGGCGGGCAAAAATATTGAAGGAGATCACAAAAGGGTAGGTGACAAATATAAGCCCTTTAATCGGGCGAGCCACATAAGGGACTAATCCCTTCCAATAAAGAGCGCCGATGGTTTTAGGAAGCATTTCCGTCCAATAGAGCATGGTGAGAGTCAAAATGATAGAGCCCAATGCAAACCACTTGTCCCCGAAAACAGAGACAACGCTTGCTCCAACCCCTGCAGCACCAATGGTATGGGAAATAGTATTGAGGGTAAGGATAGCCGCTAAAGGTCGGTCAATACGCCCTTTCAACTCCTCCAATATTGGAGCCACTTTTGACCCTTGTTTTTTTAAAAAAGCAATATAGGGGTAGGTGCATGAGAGCAGAACAGCCTCAAAAATAGAACAGAGAAACGAAATGATGTGGGAGAAAAGAAAAAAGAGAACTAGAGCTAACATGTAATAACGCTTATACCGAATTCCTATCTTTAGTAGAAACTGCTTTTGTTATAAGCTAGGAATTCTTTCAACAAAAAGAAAAATGATTAGACACCTTCTACTGTTTTTTGTCTTGCTCTCATTAACTTCTTGCCGTCCTTGCAACTATAACTACTGCATTGAAGGAGCCCAAGAATTTGTCCTGGACTCTTATAAAATCCAGCAAGGGAAGTTTTCCATTTTGGAGCTGGAAGGAGAAGAGTATCTTCCGATTCCCCCTTACTACCTTTGTGAATATGAAGACCGGATCGATGAAGATGACATCTTAAATTGCGCTATTTTTCATCCGAGTCGTGAAGATCTTGTAGCAGCTGTCAGCCGCATTAATCAGACAGTAGGTTTTAGGGTTGTCAACGGCATGATTCATCTTCCGAGCCTGGGACCGGTTAGAGTATTGCACCTCACCCTTGAAGAGGCCCGCCTTATGATTCAAAGAGGATATACACAAGAGATTGCGAATGTAGAGGTCTTTTTGGAATATGCCCAACGTTTGCACAGCAAAGTGGAATTAACCGGTGCGGTTCGAGTGCCGGAGGTACCCATTAACGGACGCATCCGGCTTTTTGAGGTGCTCTCAATTGCAGGAGTTCCCCCAAATGCAAATCTTTTCAAAAGCTACCTTGTCCGAGATGGGCAGCTCCTCCAGGTTGACCTCCATAAGCTGTTAATTGAAGGCGATATGAGTCAAAATATCGTGATGCGCCCTAAAGATAAAATTTTTATTGCCGATCCTATGGCCTCTACTGTCATGGTGATGGGTGAAGTGGGCTTGGCACAAGTTGTTCCTGTTCCGAACGGCTCGATTCCCTTGCGTGAAGCCATAGCTGCCGCAGGAGGAATTCCTTTTACTGGCGATAAAAGATGTATTCAAGTGATCCGGGGCAATATTATTAATCCCAAAATATACCGCCTCTCTTGGAATCATATCACCTACCTTCCTAATGAAAGTCTCCTTTTGATGCCGGGGGATACCGTCTACATTTCAGAAAAACCAATTACTAAATGGAATCGCTTTATCGACCAACTCCTACCGAGCAGCCTGCTTATTGACCTGGGCATTAAAACACGAGGGGTTTTTCATTAATGGCCGATCTATCCAAACAGATCGTTCTTTCCTTTTCGGATTTCTGGGCGGGAGTCAAAAAACAGAAAGTAATGGTTTTGGCAGGCTCCTTAATAACAGGAATCATTATGTTTAGCTATCACTTAGCCCAACCTATCCATTTTACTGCCAAGGGCATTCTAAAAGGGAAGGATTCCAATCTCCAGAAAGGGGCCTTTGAAGCTTCCATAGACAAAATATTGCAATCCAATACCTTCTCTTCCTCCCTTCCTTCCTCCAAAAGTTCTAAAACCCTTTTGCATTCCTTCCCTGTTATGAAAAAAGTGATAGAGAATTTAAACCTGCAGGCCACCATCCGGGAAAAAAAAAGAAAACCTCTTTTCAAACCTCATTGGCAATCCTTGCAAGCCGAGTGGATTCGACATCGATTAAAAAAACAGCGGCTGCATTCTAATGTTCTCACAAAAAAAAGCTATGTGCCGGATCGTCTTTTTTTCCCTGAAAACGAGAATCCTCTTAAGTGCTGCAATGTGGCTTATACGGAAGGCATTGCAAGGTGTTTTATCATCTCTTTTGATAAGGCCTCTCATTTTAAAGTGTTTAAAAATAAGGGGAAAAAATTTGTAGGTGAAGGAGATCTCAACGTCCCTTTTAAGCAGCCGTGGGGAGAGTTTACCCTTTTGGCAGAGGGCCCGCTCCCAAGAAAGACTTTTATCTTAACGTTAGTTCCTATCGAACAAGCTGTGAGGAGTCTTCAAGAGACAGTTAAAATAAAACGCGATAAAGAAAACGAATCCTTTGTTCACTTAGCTTACACCAACAAAAACCCTCATATCGCAGCCGCTGTAGTGAACGGCTTAATGGCCTCCTACCAACTCTTTTTAGAAGAAGAGGGAAAACGAAAAATCACTCATCAACTCAAATATCTCCAGCGTCGGTTTACTGAGGTCATGGATCAACTTGAAAAAGTGATGGAAGAGCAAAAAGGACAAATCGAAAAGTCGCTGAATGCCGGGGAAATTCCTGTCTATAACCAAGAGCTCGAATTTTTGGCTAAAAGCCAGTCTCAAAATTACTCAGAATTGAATAAAATCGCTTTAGAAATACAAGGGATCTATCAATCCATCGGTGAAAAACCGGCTCTTTCTTTTTCCCGCTTATTAGAACAATTGTCCGAAGAAAATCCTTTTCCCTCAGATAGAGCCTCCTCCTTGACCATTCAATCGGCTAATGAATTGATCGCAATTAACCAACAGAAGCTAGATCATATTCAACTTGAAAAACAGCAGTGCGATTACTGTTTAGCCAAGCTTGCCGAGCCTCAGTTCGATTGCAGTTCATTATCAAAAATCTTAAAAGATCACTCTTTACTGCCCACTTTTGAAAAAATTCATAACATACAGCGTTCATTGCTCGATGAGAAAAACTGGTCGCAAAAAGAACAGCAGCATCTAAAAGAAACCTTAGAACTGGAAAAGCAATGCCTCATTCGTCATGCCAACCATTTAAAAGAGGGGCTGCGGGTGCAGGAAAGCGCTTTACATGAACAAATAGACTCATTGCAGAAGTCGCTGCTTAGCTTGTTACTGGATCGATACCGTTTTATCGAACAGAATATTAAAGAAAATGTCGTTGAAAAAGCGAATCATTTCTCTCAGAAATGGATCACTGAGGGAAAAATTTCAATGAGCCGCGGGATGAACCATGAAATTATAGAGTCAATTGCCAAGGTGATTGAATCGAGCAATATCGGCTACCATCTCGATTACATCAATGCAACAGCTCTCATGCCCGCTAAACTACCTATCGTGCCCGACCCTCCCAGACTCTGTTTAAGCTTTACCATTGGCTCTTTAGGTGGAGCTCTACTGGTCCTTCTTGGAATCTGTTTTAGAGAGACGGTGCTCGGTCCTTCTTTATCCCACTCAAACCTCACCAGTTGCGGGTATACCGTCTGCGGACTTTTTTCTTCCTCTCATAAACAGCGAGATCGCAAAACCATCCGTTCCATTATCCACTTTCTCTCTCAAAAAGGGGCTTTAGTTCTTATCAGCTCGCAAAGCTCGACGACTCTGCCCAAAGCAATGAGCACATTGCTTTCAACAAGGGGAGAAAAAGTCCTTTGCATTGATCTCACATCCTCAAAAAGCCCCGGCCTTCTGAATCATCTTTCACAAGAACAGGCTCCTCTCTCCCTTACCAAGCACAAAACTCACGACTCCATTTCATGCGGAGACCCTAAAGAATTTAAAGAAGAGCTCTTAGCCACCGCGCGATTTACTAAGCTCTTGGATTCTTTGAAAAAACAATATAACCGAATCTTGCTCATTACGAATGCATCTGCTCATAGCACTGAGGCAGCCCAACTTCAAGAGCTCGTTGATACATCTATTTATTGCGTTCAGGAAGAACGATTTAATACCCTCCAATCACTCAGGCCCGACACTCTATTTGTGCTGAGCCCACCCAAAGAGTTTCCTTTGCTATCTTTAGCGCAATTAACTCCTTTATTGGAGACATTGGCGGCTCGTTTTACACAAAAAAAATCGAAAAAATCGGTGGGTTTACAGCAAAGTAAGATGTAAAGCTCTTGACCTTGCCCCTCGATGAGAGCCATTGCAAGCTGGAAGCTCATGCAGTTAGTTTGTTTTCTTTTTGTTCGTTAATACTATCTAAAAATTGTTGAGGACTCAACCCGTTAAGACTCGTATGCGGCCTCTCCAGGTTGTAATCCTGTCTCCATTTTTCAATGGTATTCTGAGCTTCCTTCAAACTCAAAAACCAGTGCTCATTCAAGCATTCATCTCGTAATTTCCCGTTAAAACTCTCAATATAACCGTTTTGCATTGGCTTGCCGGGTTGTATATATTGCCATTCGACTCCTTTTTCCTGTGACCATTTTAGAATTGCATGACTGGTAAACTCTGTCCCATTATCGCTTAATATTGCTTGCGGTACCCCTCTTTCAAAGATTAACTCAGACAGCTCTCGAGCTACTCGTGCACCACTCAATGAAGTATCCACAACCATTTTTAGACATTCTCTTGTGAAGTCGTCGACTATTGTTAATATGCGAATACGTCGTCCAATCGATAATGAATCTGAAACAAAGTCCAATGACCATCTTGCATTAGGTGCCTTCGAGGCTTGCAAAGGAACTCTACTTCCCAAAGCTCTTTTGCGAGATCCTCTCTTGAGTACTTTAAGCCCAGATTCCTTGTATAATCGGTACACCTTCTTGTGATTAACTATAATTCCTTCTTTTTTCAAAAGAATATGGATTCGACGATACCCAAAACGCTTCCTTTGGTGAGCAAAAAAAATAATTCTTTCTTTCAAGTCGTTATCTCTGCTTTTTTTGATGTGGTAACGCCCAACAGACCTATGTAAATTAATCAATCGACAAGCTCTTCTTTGACTGATTTGATGCTGCTTCATGATCGTTAGCATAACTTTTCTTTTGGCCTGTGGGCTCACCACTTTTTTGCAACGATATCCTTCAAAGCAACAATATCCAAAGCCTGATCGGCAACGAGTCTTTTAAGCTTGCGATTTTCATCCTCTAAAGATCTAAGCCTCTGTGCATCCGAAACACTCATTCCGCCAAATTTTGATTTCCAAGCATAATAGGTGCTAAGAGAAATATTGTGCTTTCTGCAAAGGTCAGCAGTCTTGATTCCTGAGTCTGCTTCTTTGAGAATATTAATAATTTGTTCTTCTGAAAATCTGTTTTTCATTGCTTCATGCCTCCTAAATTATGAAAAGTTTAGCATGAATTTCCATTTCTTTATGGATCGTCTTTATGGGGCAAGGTCA
>JBAPRV010000124.1:0-15304 GCA_049281295.1 Chlamydiales bacterium | reverse complement strand
GGTCAAAGAGGATAGAAAACCGAGTGGATGATAGGAATAGGAAAGGATAGCGCCATCCGGGAGTCTCTTCGTCTCTACTTTTCCACTTGGAGTGTAGGTGTAGTAAATTGTTCTAGATTCAAGCGTCCCAAACCCACGCGTCATGCCGGTGATTCTGTTATCATCAGAATACGTATAATGAGTCCATTGAGTGTTTTGGTATTGACCATCCTCATATACGTGCTCTTTCCAATCAATGACATTTCCGTTTGGATCATAATATTTTTCGAAACCAGCAATGATGATTCCATTAGGGCTACGCGTCTCTTCTTTCACAACACGGAGAAAGGGGTCCTTTGTTTCAATAACTGCTACGCCATGAGGATTTTTTGTTGTAATCTGAAGGATTTTTTGCCCCAAATGATTGATATGGTATTCATCATACCCAATCGTTGTTGAGTATCCATAGGGATCTATGATTGCAGTTTCACGACCAAAAGAATCGTATGAATGAGATTCGACAGCTTCTTTGCCATCAATATAACGAGTGATCGTTTTGAGATCCCCATCTTCATTATAGCTATAGCTGATTTTTGAAAGAAGGCTGCCTTGGGCATCGGTTTTGCTCTCTTCAAGCACTCTTCCTTCGGGATCTCGTTTAAAATGTGTTCTGAGGCCTTCTTGGCTAATCGTTGAAAGTCTGCCCAAGCTGTCATAAAAGTAATGAGTGCAACGACCGGATTTCTCTTCTTGGATTTTTCTTCCGGCTCCATCATAGGAATAATGAGTCGTATTTCCATCCATATCGGTTTCTTCTAACAGATGAAAGCTATCATATGAAAATGTCTCCTTTCCAAGGTTGTTGCTATAGCTTTTAGCAATGACCCTCCCTAAAACATCGTAGGAAAAATGAATCGTTAATTCGTCTCGATTTGTGTAGCTTGCGATTTTCCCATTTTTGGTATAGGTATAAAATTCTTGGCTTCCATTGGGATAGGTAATCTCAATCGGCAAACCAAAAGCATTATAGCGATAAAGGATAGTATTTCCATTCGCATCGGTTTTTGATGTTTCTCTTCCTAAAGCGTCATATGTTGAGGAGGTTGAAACATGAGTAATCTGATTCTCACTTGTTGCAATAGAAGGAAAATGCGTCGTTGCTACTTTTTGTGTAAGGGGATCGTATTCGTAAGATATCACATTTTGATAAGTATCTGTTTTCCGAGTGAGATTATCATTATAATCGTACTCATATGAAGCTGTATGAAGAGAGTCATCATTTCCTGTCGCTTGGTAATTACTGAGTCGTCCTTTGGCATCATAGCCCATTTTTTCTGTTAGATTCTGAGAAAAGCCTGTTTCTTCAAGACAGCGTCCTTTTTCATCATAAACACATCTGCGCCTTTGTCCCAAGGGGTTAGTCTCCGAAAGCAAATTGCCCTGTTCATCATACTCTTTCAAAATCGAATAGGCGTAATCTCCATTTGCATCAAAAATCTTCTCTTCGATGACATTGCCCCATTGATCATAAGTTAGATGCGTGCGCTGTAAAAGTTTTTCAATACCTTTTTCCAGGTATTTTTCTTCTACCCATTCAGGCATGTGGAGAAAAGGTGCTTGCTCTCGTAGAACATAACGCGTGGTCGTTTGTTGCCCAGTCCCGCCACTGATTTTTTTACAAACCAAGTTGTGACAATCGTCATACTCAAAACTCTCCCGAATAAGTAGTTGATTACCATCTTTAGTTAGCTTTGTGGTGATCAGATTGGTATTAGGAAGATATTCAAAAGAGGCGAGTTTACCCTCTTCTGTTTCCTCTTTTAAAATGAGACTACGTCCATCTTGGGAAAATTCTCGTTTGATAGAGTAATGATCTTCTTGCCCAAGACCTTGTAGATCTCCGGTCAAGGTTTCTAGAGTGGGATTCCCAAAAGCGTCGTATTCGTAGCTCTTTCTAAGAAACAGATTTTTGTTGCCATCTCTGACCTCGACTGAAGAAAGACGATTGTTATCATCCCAAATAAAGATTTTCTCTTTTTTGAGAACCCCGCCTTGTCCAAAGTACTGGATCAAAGTCGTGAGGAGGTTTTTTGAAAAATGGTAAACGGTTGAAGTTCCATTCTGATTTTTAACTGTTGTTTTCCCTTTTTGTTCTCCAGCAATAGCTGGCTCATAACTCATTTGATACACAGGAACTGGAGTATCATTCGATCCTACAGGAAAAAGTAACTTATCCACTCGATAGTGAGTTCTATCCCCTTGTCCAAATGGACTGCGGCTTAAAGTGAAAATCTCTTTTTTGCCGGAGAAAGAGTCTATTAACAGAGAAATGCTTGCATATTCTACAGCCTCATTTTTATATTGAGGGGAGTCCACCGATGTAAGAAGAGGCGGCATAACTGTTGAATAACGTATTGTTCGCTTATGTGCTCGAAATCTACCCTCCACATGTCGATTTTCATAAACATAGGAAGCGCTCAAACCTGTTGATGAAATAAATCGACTTGCACCTTCTTTTGGTAGCCCTTCTATATTGAGAGAGGCATATATATGGCGTTCTTGTGGGTCCAAGCTCTCTACACGCGAAAGCTCTCTTGCATCCGTGTAATGATATTTAAAGATTTTTCCATGAGGGAGTCTTTCTTTCTCAAGTAAATAAATTTTTCCATTTTTGTGAGTATAATATCGTATAGATCCATCAGGAGAAGAAACAATCAGGGTATTCCCCTCTTGAGAAATACGCGTATTTCTTGGATCATATCGACCACAAGGGATATCCTGCTCTCCTATGTTATTGACAGCAAAAGGATGTAAAAGAGTCGTCTTTCCATTTGAAAGGCTAAAATCGTACGTAGCTCCATTTGGATTAATCAAGTGAACTTCATTTTTTCCTCGATCATGCCAAAGGCGTATATGAGGAAAAAACTTCCATCCTTCATAATTGCGCAAGAGATAACATCTTCGATAATAGCAATCTCTATCGAAGTGTTTATTAAATAAATGGGGCATAAAAGGAGCTACATAAATACGAGCAACCGGAATATCTTGTGCTCCAATGACAGTAAAATCGTTTTGCTGTAGGTAAAGATTGCCGCTGAGGGGGCTAATCAATCCACCTATCAATTGATTTGCATCACTTGTCAGAGCCGCAAGTTGATCTGGGGTAAATAGGGATGGTTGTTCGTCATCTTTGGAATCATTGACTAAACAGACATAATCAGGAAACGTCTCGTCACTTTCTGCAGCTGATGTCGTGAGAGAACTGAACAGACAAACCGCTACAAAAAGAGAGCGTTGCAAGGTGTAGATAGGCGATCTCATAAAATATCTACAATAAAAGATTTGACTAAGAATGGTTTAACATATCGCTAACTTTTTGTTAACAATCAAAAAAGATAGATTTTTGAATAACGAAGAGGAAATTTTCACAGGCTTTTGGAATTCAATATATTTAAAAAGGCTTCACTTTACAAATTGGGCACAAAACTCGTAATCTTGATTCCCTAACCATCAAAAATATTCTTTCGGATATAATTGGTTTTATGGGTGGAATTGGTTCAGGAAAAGGTATAAGTTTGAGTAATTTGTATTTATTTGATAATAAAATACTTACACTTTATCATTTGTCAGACATCCCATAGACAAAATTTATAAAGATCGCAAAGTCGCTAAGGGGAGAAAAAGCTTCAATTTTTGATCACGTAATGGAATGAATTCATGCTTCTGATAAAAGCGTGTGGCTTTTGCATTCTTTGCATCCACAATCAAGGAATGGGCGGCTACGCTTTGATCTGCGAAGATGACTCTTTGGATCGCATCCATTAAGAGGTGCTCCCCTATTCTCTGCCCTTGCCTAACTTGATCAACAGCTAAACGACATAGGCGAGCGGCTGGTACCGGATATTTAGGCATGCCTTTTTGAAAATCTTCGGGTAATTCTACAAAGCCAATCTGAGCCATACAAAGAGCGTAATAACCAATGACCATTTGATCATCGTCAAGAAGAAGAAAATTCCTGCTTATTCCCTTTTTCTCGTTTGCCTTGGCAAATCTTTTAAGATATTCATCCAGCTCAGGAATGCCACAACTGAAATTCTTGTATTGGCTCGGTTTTAATCCATTGATCGGTACAGTCGGGTCAAAGGTCATTTTTTACGTACATTCTTTCGGTAGCGTTGCATAGCGGATTTAAGTCTAGGCCCAGGCTTGGGCGGATTGGCAAGAGCTTTGAGGAATATGTCCCTATCTTTATTGGAGAGAGTGATGAGTGTATGCTCTTCTATTACCTGCTTTGCACGCATACGAGCGCTTTTTCTCAAAAATTCGCTCAACTCTTCCCCCTCGAGAGCAGCTGCTTCTTCAAAACGTTCTTTCTCTTCTCTAGTAGATCGGATATTGATACGAGCTTCCCTAGTACGCATATTTACACCTTTTTCTTTTCACTATATCATTTGTACGTATTTTGTGTATACAAAAATTAATAGTGACACTTCAAAAACTGCGCGAACTTTCTGCTTACTACGGCTCTAATCGAGGGGCAAGGTCAGCGGCAGAGGGACTCGAATCCATGACACACGGATTATGATGGCGGGAGACCGCCTTATCACCCATCATTAACCAACCGCTATGAACGACAGAATAAGCATCTTCCGCCATAAATACTAATCATTTTTACTGAATCTTGCTGGCAAAAGTCGTCAATCAGTGTACCGCTCCTGTACCGCGCTGTTTCTTCTTCACCCCTCTAGTATTAAATGTCCATTATATGGTACATTAAAGCAAGACAGAGCATGAAATACCGACTGATTAAAACACCTGAGTATGAAGAATGGCTGAGCGATGAAACTCTGAAGTCGCGCGTGCAAATTGCCGATAGGCTCGAAAAAATTGAGACTAAAGCTCATTTTGGCGTGCATAAAGAGTTAGGCGATGGTATAGCCGAACTTAAATGGGGCAATGGCCGTCGGGTCTATTATGCTCTTGTTCCAGAAGCTAATGTCCTAATTTTGTTAGGGGGAAATAAAAATGGACAAGACAAAGACATCAAAAAAGCGAAAAAGCTACTCCGCAAATACACGGAGTAAAACAAAAAGTAAAAAAACTAGAGTTATGAAAAAGTCAGCCCAAACACAAAAGCCGTTAAAATTGAAAAAAGATGCCGGCCTCATCGAATACAGCCCTACAAAGGAGCTACTTGATGAGGAATTTATCGCCCTTGCGATTTGGGAGTGTCTTAAAAACAACGACCCCGAAGGAGTAGTAGAAGTTATCCAAGCCCACCTCAATGCCGTTAACAAAGCACGGGCAGCCAAACAGATATTACTACCCCGCTCTTCGATGTATAATGCTCTAAGAGGAAAAAATCCAACAGTCAAAACCCTTGCAAAATTGGTAAACTGCTGCGGGTGATTAAAGGCTCCTTTGCTCTCTTAAAAATTCAATCAGGCATTAAGTCCTTCGATGAACACTTCAAAGCCTTAGCAATTTCAGTGAAGTAATAACTTTAGCAAATGAGGGAAACTTGATCTGCGCCAATTTATTGATCGATAAATTTAGTGGCAATCTAAAAAGCTCAATAAATTGCGGAATATTTTCAAAAAGTCCTGACCACTAAGAAAACTTGCTTACCTGAAAGCAAAAGATTCGTGGAATTCTGACATAATTCCCCGTTTTGCAATAAATGGAGGCCAAGAAAAACTGAGTTTATTAAAGATAAGGCAGATAAGCACTAGCGGCAGAGGGACTCGAACCCACGACCCACGGATTATGATTCCGTTGCTCTAACCAGCTGAGCTATGCCGCCAAAATAAGAGAGTAACCACTCACCATATGCGCTTTTCTCTTTCCTAAAGCAGCTTTAGACCGATTGTTTGCACCTTAGCTTTCTTGCTCGCTTGATGAAAGAAAGAAGGTGCATAAGGTGAGTAAATCAAAAAAAATAGCGGGAGAAGGATTCGAACCTTCGACCTTTGGGTTATGAGCCCAACGAGCTAACCACTGCTCCATCCCGCGATAGGTTAATCAAGTTAACATGAGTTCTTCTTTTGAAGCAAGGGAAGAAGTTGCTTCCATGTAGCTTCTAATGCGCCTTTGGAATCGGCTATAAGCTGCAGCCCTTTTTTTCCCAGCTCATCTCGCCATGTGGGTGAGGAAAGGAGCTTCTCGAGGACTGGAAGAATCTCGCGCTCTTCTATCTGTACTCCTCCTTGATAGTTTTGCATCAGCTCAAAAAGGGCCGGTTGACCGTGCAGATAGGGACCAAACAATACCGGTTTTCCATAAAAGGAGGGTTCTAAAATGTTATGTCCACCCACTTTTGGAGTAAAACTCCCCCCTACGAAGGCTATGTCTGAGAGCTGATAGCAAAGAGACAAAACGCCCATGGCATCGATCAATAAAATCCGATGGGAATTAAAAGTTTTTTTTTGGCTCCATCTTCCAAAAGAGAGAGACTGGGTACTGAGATATCTGGCTACCTCTTCGCACCGCTCGGGATGGCGAGGTACGATCATCACCTTAAGAGTTGGGAAGAGAGTCCATAATTTCTTAAGTGCCTTCACCCAGATCTGTTCTTCAGGATAATGGGTAGATCCTAAGGTAAGCACAAGTTGATCTGATAATCCAAGCTTGGTTTTGAAAGAGTGAATTTCTTCCTGCGATCGAGGGGGCTCGGCTCCATCCAGCTTAATGTTTCCTGTTACTGAAATTTTCGAAGAAGGAATTCTCAGCTGCTCGAGTCGATGGCGGTAAAGGTCGGCTTGTACAAAAAAATGATCTATAGGATGGAGCAGGTGCTTGGCAAATAGGGGGAATTTCATAAACCTTTGGTAGGAGCGCTGGGATAATTTGCCGTTTACTAAGAACAGCTGCGCCCCTCTTTTTTTTCCCTCGTCGTGAAAGTGATACCAAAAGTCAGTTTCGGTCAATAGGATAAAATCCGGGCTTACCTTTTTAATAATAGGGCGGATAAGGTAGCTGAGATCGAAGGGAAGGTAGACGTGCCAGTCTGCTTCTGGAATGCTTTTTTTCCCTTCGGCAAACCCTGTTTCGGTTACGGTAGAAAGAAGTACGAGAGGCGCTGGATCAAGTTTTTTCAACCGTTTAACAAGGGGGGCTATCGCTTTGGTCTCCCCCACTGAAACGGCATGAACCCATATTAACTGTTTATCGCCCTTGTCAATGGGCGGAAACCTCAAGCCTAGCCGGGCTTTAAAATTGCTGCGATATTTTTTATTTTTTAGGGTTTCAAAACCCATTTTGGGGAGCATGCCTGCTGCTAACAGATGTAAGCAAAAGTCGTAGAAAAGTCCGAAAAATCTCATTTCATAACTATGTTGAGCAGTTTGTTTGGAACAAAAACTACTTTTTTAATCTCTCCTGTCAGGTGTTTTGAGATGGTCGGGTCTTGCTTAGCCATCTCCAAAATCACTGTTTCGCTTTGATCTTTTGGCATTTCAAACCGCCCTCTAAGCTTCCCGTTGATTTGCACGACATAGGTCACTTTTTCTTCGACCAGATATTTTGGGTCATAAGAGGGCCAAGGTTGGGTTGAAAGGCTCGGACGATTTCCTAAATGTTCCCATAGTTCTTCAGCCAGGTGAGGGGTAAAAGGGGCTAACACTTGGATGGCCATCTCTACACTCTTTTTAGGGTAGATCGGCAGTTTAGTGAACTCGTTAAGAAACTCCATCATTTTGGCGATCGCTGTATTGAGCAAAAATTTTTCAATATCCTCCGTCACTCCTTGAACGAGTCGATGAGCTAACCGAATTGCTTCTTCATGAAATTCGTTTTTCACTTTGGGTGATGTAGCCATTTCAAAAAAACGGTTGAGGAAGCGGTAGCAACCGCTGATGTTTTGTGTGTTCCAAACCTTCTCTTTTTCTACAGGACCGAGAAATAAGGAGTACAAACGCAAGCTATCTGCCCCAAACTCGTCAATAATCGTATCAGGAGATATGCCGTTGAGTTTAGACTTAGACATTTTTTCTATTTGGCTTCTCAACTCTTCGTCCGTCTCCCAGTGAAAATATTTTCCCTCTCGTTCGACGACTTCATTTGGAGAAACATAAGAGCCGTTTGCTCTTTGATAAGCGCGGGCTACCACTAAGCCTTGATTGAGCAGCTGTTGAAAAGGCTCAGGGGTGCTTACCAAACCACAATCATAGAGCACCTTATGCCAAAAACGGGCATAGAGCAAATGGAGGACGGCATGTTCGGAGCCTCCCACATAAAGATCGACCGGCATCCAGTAGTTTTCTTTATCTTGTCCCCACGCCTCTTCTTGATTAGCGGGGTCGCAAAAGCGGAGGTAATACCAGCAAGACCCCGCCCATTGCGGCATTGTATTGGTCTCACGAAAAGCTTTTTTTCCTGTCTTGGGATCTTCGATCTCCACCCACTGTATCGCCTGGGCTAGAGGGCTATCTCCTGTTTGGGTTGGCTTATACTCTGTTACCTCAGGTGCATTTAAGGGCAGCTCATTAAGTTCAAGAGCTCTGGTGGAACCATCTTCAAAGTGAAGAATGGGGATCGGTTCTCCCCAATACCTTTGCCGAGAAAAAAGCCAATCTCTCAACTTAAAGTTGATTGTTTTTTTTCCAATTCCTTTTTTTTCCAACCATGCAATGACCTCTCTTTTTGCCTTTTCAGAAGGAAGCCCCTCAATATTTAGGTCACCGTGGCTGCTATGGACGCAAATCCCCTCTCCTGCCCAGCATGGCTCATCAACAGGATGATCGGGGCGGATCACCTCTTTGATCGGAAGACCAAATTGAGAGGCAAAGTCAAAGTCTCTTTCATCATGAGCCGGTACTGCCATAATGGCTCCCGTTCCATACCCCATCAAAACATAATCGGCAATCCAGATTGGAATGCCTTCTCCGGTTGCAGGGTTAATCGCATATCCACCTGTAAATTCACCTGTTTTGACTTTTTCTAACTCAGCGCGTTCCAAATCGCTTTTTGCGCGGGTCATCTCTTGATATTGCTCTACCTCCTCTCGTTTTTCGGGGATTGTTACATGCTCTACCATGGGGTGCTCCGGAGATAAAACCATATACGTCACCCCAAATAAAGTGTCGGGACGTGTGGTAAAAGCGGCTATTTTTTTGTCGCTTCCCTGCAAAGCAAACTCAATTAGAGCTCCTTCGCTGCGCCCGATCCAGTTCCGTTGCAGCTTTTTGAGCCCTTCCGGCCAATCCAGGGAATCGAGATCCTTGAGCAGGCGATCCGCATATTCGGTGATTTTTAACACCCATTGGCGAAGAGGTCGTCGTTCAACAGGATGCCCCCCCTCTTTTGAGACTCCCGATTCAATCTCCTCATTTGCAAGCACTGTTCCAAGAGCAGGACACCAGTTCACAAGCATCTCTGCTTGATAGGCTAGCCCTCTTTCATAGAGCTTGGTAAAAATCCATTGAGTCCATTTGTAATAGCTGGGATCGCTCGTCATAATCTCTCGATCCCAATCGTACGCATAGCCAAGCGATTGCAGTTGTTTTTTGAATTGTTTAATATTTGTGATTGTGGTCACTCTAGGATGAGTGCCTGTCCGAATGGCATACTGTTCTGCGGGTAGGCCAAAACTATCCCAACCAATCGGGTGAAGCACCGAACATCCGCAAGATCGCTTGTAGCGGGCTATCACATCTGTAACTGTATAGCCGATTAGATGCCCTACATGCAGCCCCGCTCCCGAGGGATAGGGAAACATATCGAGAACATAGTACTTCGGTTTTTGAGCCTCTTCAGCGGCATGAAAGCTTTTGTGCTGCTTCCAATAGTGCTGCCACTTTTTTTCAATAGAATGGGGGTTGTATTTCATGCTCAAAGAGAATACCAAACAGAGGGGTTATACACAAACAGGTGTCCTCCTAAAGGAAAAACTATAGTTGATTCAATTCGCAAAAATTTTGCTCCAATTTGTGAAATTCTCAATTGAATCAACTATAAATGCTTTGTCTGGCTAATGCCGATTCGAATTGAGCCCAATCTATATGAGCGAGTCCCTCTCTAATAGGATAGGCGGCACTATGCCTCAAGAAGTCAAGGGCAAATCTGGCTTCTGCCTTGGAGGGGCTGTCCAAATTTATGTATAATGCTTGTAAAAGTTGTTGATAGGCTTCCTGGTTTAAACCTCTAATAGCCTCCCGAGACTCAGCTCCCCCTTTCTCTAAAATTTTAATTAGAAAATAGGGAGGAATCTCTCCCTCTCTTAGGAATGCGCTATCCCATAATAACCTAGGATGATTCAATAAATATCGGATCGCACCATTTTGAAAGACCTGATCTTGGTAGCATCTTCTCAGCACAGCCCATACCATTTTTAGACAGTGGTCACGCTCGGGCACTAAACGGACTAATTGTGCTATCTCGTCTTCTTCCATGTATTGGCTTATTGTTTTAGAAATGAAGGTGGATTCAAAAAAATCATCCTGGTTTGCATTGACCCACTCCGCAATCATCTCTGGCCGGCTACTAATCGCTTTAAACATAGGTTCTATATGAGGTAAGTTAGCAAGCCTCCCCTGTAGAATTCTAACTCGAGCTGCAGATTCAGACTCGAAAAAACCTCTGTTGTGCCTTGCCTCTCTATTAACCTGTTCTGCAAATTTTTGAGCAAGTCGGGTTACAAAGCTGTTCTTTGCATTCGCTCTTTTAGATACATATAAAAGCTGTATTAAGTTCTTCCTCCTCTCAGGTTTACTAATAATATTCTCTTCTGCCAACAAAAGCAGTTGAAGCGGGACAGCTTCCGGGCACTGCTCCAAAACTATGGCTAGAGCATCAAACGCGTTTTTAACTTCCCTTTGATCGTGATTTGCATCTTGCATGTAAGCTAAAAGCTGCTCTGAAGCTGTTTGAACAAATTCTCTTTTATCATTAAGCGACATGCAGTCAAAGATAGATTCTATATGTTCAGTGTAAGAGCCTCGCCCTCTTTCGAGGATGAAGCGATGAGCTACAAATTTAGGGTGTCTCGCCATGGCTCTTTGGTCTGCCTCTTCGGCAGGATTAGCCAACCGGATAAGACCCGAAACAAAGTCGGAATAAGTAGAGCCCTCACCCCCGGTGTTTTGATTATCTGACTGAGGCAAATGGTTTAAGAGCCCGACAACTAAATCGTGCCTCTCTTCAAGAAAAGGCCGCAGATGGGGATGTGCTAACAGCATTTGGGTAGGATAGGCCGCCATTGCTTGTATGATCCTTTCCTTTAAGCAATGCTCTCGACCAAGACGAGTTATAAAATAATTGAACATCTCTTCGAATTTTGCTTGAGGAATCAAACTCAGTGCGTTCCTGCAATGCTCTAATTTTGTCTTTCTAGCGCTCATCAGTTGATATATTTCATCTGAAGTTAACTGAGGAAGTAAAAGATGGCGCTCTAACAGAGCTCTATGAAAAGCCTGGCTAAGGCCCTGCACTTGGTCATGAGAGAGAAAAGTGAGATCTTGTTGAAAGAGAGGGTCGAGAATGTTAGATCCAATCGTTCCTTCTTCCCTCAAACGCCTATCTACTTCTTGGATAACAGATAGAAGCTCATGTCCGGTTAGTCTATTTAAAAGGGAGAGATTGGCAGCGGCATCGACAGCCAATGCTTCATCAACAAACCGTTGATAGGAGATCCCTGGAAAGTCCTTTGCCTCTTTTTCCCTAAGGGCTACATCTTGTTGAGACCGAATGACTGCTTGTTTCGATTGATAAATTGCCAATATTGCCACCATCTAAATCAGAATATCGAATCCCACTGCGGTATAAAACACAACTGGCAAGCTTGCAGGCGTCCAAGCACACAACGAAAATAAATGCAGACTTAAACCTATAGCTGTCAAACTCAAAAAAATAGCTATGAACTGGGTGATTTTTTTATCTGTTTTTTCTCTGGCAAGCCTTTTATTGGAAAGGACCAAATTCCGAGCTAGTTGTCCCGATGGAAGCTCGCTTATTTTTTCTATTGAAATACCTACATACATGCCTTATCTCAAAACTGGAGATTATATAATTTGGCTCTCATTTTGCAATTTTTTTATTAAAGAGAAAATAAAAATCTGTTAAATATTTTTTATGTAATAAGAAAAGGCTGAGTGAGAAGGTAAACAATGACTCCGGCGAAATACCCTGCCATAGCAATCCACGAGATTTTTTTTAAATACCAAATGAAATCTACTTTCTCTATTCCCATGAAAGCAACACCGGCAGCAGAACCAATGATCAAAATGCTTCCTCCCGTTCCTGCAGCATAGGCGATCATTTGCCATAATTGTGAGTCTATTGGAAAGGATTGCGAGTCATACATTCCCATCGTTGCAGCCACAAGAGGGACATTATCCACCACACTGGAGAGCAAGCCAAGAACTACCGCGACATAGTTTTGGTTTGGAAGAACATTCTGAAGAAGCTGGGCAAAATGAGCTAAAATACCGGCTGTAGCTAGAGCATCGATTGCCAGCAAGATACCCAAAAAAAACAAAATACCCGACGTGTCAATCTTCGTGAGAATATGAATAACTCTTAGATGCCACCGCTCTTCTCCATAACGAAAATGAATAAGATCAGTGATAAGCCAAAGAAGACCTAAGCCGATCAAGGCGCCCATAAAGGGGGGCAAGCCTAAAGCAGCTTTCCATATAGGGATCATAATTAAAGAGGCCGCTCCCATGCAAAGAACTCGACGAGCTCCGGGCTGCATTGGTAAGCTAAATGTCGTTGAAATGGGTTTATGCTCCCCTTTAATAAGAAAGCTAGCTACGGCTCCTGAAACCAAAACATTGACAACACTGGGTATAAAAAGGGTTTTAATGGTGAGCCAAGTAGAAATTTTTTCGTTAATCCAGAGCATTGTGGTGGTTACATCCCCAATGGGCACCCATGCTCCCCCGGCATTGACAGAGATGATAACCATTGATCCAAACATCCAACGATCTTTTGGTTCCTTGATTAATTTTTTCAAAAGGGAAGCCATGACTATCATCGAGGTTAAATTGTCGAGAACCGCCGACATGAAAAAGGAAATGCCGATTAAAAACCAAAGCATCCGTCGTTTGGAGGAAGTATAGAGAATATTGGTGATCAACTTAAATCCATGATGGGAGTCTATAAGCTCCACAATGATCATAGCTGCTAGAAGAAAAAAAATAATTTGAGCTACTTCGGAGATCTGCTCAGCCATGCCGGAAGCTGAAATAGCCTCATGGGTACCGGCAAAAAAAAGCAGCCAACAGACAACGCCCATAACAAGAGCAACGGCTGCCTTATTTACGTGAAGAAATTTTTCGAAAACAATCGCGAGATATCCTAAAACAAAGAATATAAGTAGTTCCCAATGCAACATTTCAAATACAAGGGTTAGGTATATCATTCATACTTATCCCTAAGCTTATACGAATGAGTAATTTTCGAGAATGCTAACGATTACATTGACAATCTCTTCGAGAATACGGGAGAATATATGTGTTGGAGAATATATGATAACCCTATCTTTTTCAAAACGTCTTAAGACGTTCATTCCAAAATCTTTCCAATGCTTTAGAGAGGAATACAGCCGCCGTGCTTTTCGCAAAGATTTAATTGCCGGCATCACGGTTGGCGTCATAGCATTTCCCCTTGCGATGGTGGTAGCCATCGGGGCAAATATTCCCCCTGAGCAGGGGCTTTTTACAGCTATAGTAGCGGGCTTTCTAATTTCTGCTCTTGGAGGAAGCAGAGTACAGATTGGAGGGCCGACAAGCACTTTTATCGTCATCCTCTACGGTATTATGCTCCGTCACGGTTTTGAAGGGATGCTCATGGCTACCTTAATGGCTGGCTTGATTCTTATCTTTTTTGGGTTAGCCGGCTTAGGGACCTATATCAAATATATTCCCTATCCTGTGGTAACCGGGCTAACGACAGGGATCGCCGTGGTTATTTTCTCCTCCCAAATCAAAGACTTTCTTAACCTTCAGATGGGGGTTGTTCCTGTTGACTTTCTCGGGAAATGGCAAGCCTATTGGGAATACATCCAGACATGGGACCCTAAATCATTGGGAATTGGGGTTGCTACCTTAGCTATTATCATTTATTTTCGACGCTACAAGCCCAAATACCCTGGGGTCATAATTGCCCTTGTATTAGTTGGCTTTGTAACATGGCTATTTCATATTGATGTGCCGACCATTGGGAGCCGCTATGGGACGCTTCCCCGCACCCTTCAACCCCCTTCTCTTCCCTCTTTCAGCCTTAATGAGATTTTGGCCCTTGTCCCCGATGCTTTGACCATTGCCATCTTGGCTGGAATAGAATCATTGCTTTCTGCCGTTGTCGCTGAGGGAATGACAGGGTGGCGGCATCAATCTAACTGCGAATTAGTGGCAGCCGGCGTGGCCAATATTGGATCGAGCTTATTCGGGGGAATGCCTGCCACCGGATCACTTTCAAGAACAGCAGCTAATGTTAAAGGAGGAGCTACTACCCCCATTGCAGGAATGGTGCATGCCTGTGTGGTCTTTTTGATTATGTTTCTCTTTGCACCTTTAACCAGGCAAATTCCTTTATCCTCATTGGCCGCAGTTTTGTTTATAATCGCTTGGGGTATGAGTGAAATCCATCACTTCCTTCATCTGTTTACCGCTCCAAAAAAAGATATCCTAGTTTTGGTAACGGTTTTTGTGCTTACTGTTTTAATCAATATTACAGCGGCTGTTCAAGTTGGCATGATTTTGGCCGCTTTTCTCTTTATGAAACAGATGAGTGATCTCTCAGACGTAGTCTCGCTTGCTAAAATCACCGAACAAAACAATTTTCCTTCAGAGGAGAGCCTCAGCGATCCAGACGCAATCAGCCATAAAGAAATCCCCGAGCATGTGGAAGTTTATGAAATTAACGGTCCCTTCTTTTTTGGCGTGGCGGATCGGTTGAAAAACCTTCTCAATGAATTGCAAAGACCGCCTAAGATATTTATTCTAAGAATGAGAAGAGTTCCCACGATAGACGCCTCGGGCATGCATGCTCTCGAGGAGTTTTATATCGAGTGCGATCGTCAAGGTACTGTTTTGCTTTTGGCGGGGATAAAAAAAGGGCCTTTACGTGATCTTAGGCGGTATCATCTCGATGAACTTATTGGTGAAGATCATATTTTTTCGCATATCAATTCTGCCCTTGAATTTGCCAGAGAGTTATTGAGGGTTGAAAAATTTAAACGAGCCTTACTTTAAACCATGTCGTCAGGGCGAACAATTTTATCAAATTCCTCTTCATCTAAAAATCCAAGTTGAAGACAGGCCTCTTTTAGAGTGAGGTTTTCCTGATAGGCTTTATGAGCTATTTTGGCAGCTTTATCATAGCC
>JBAPRV010000123.1:0-3954 GCA_049281295.1 Chlamydiales bacterium | reverse complement strand
ACTACAGGTAGAAAGTAAAGTCGAAGGCACGCAAGCTGCTGTGCAAGAAGCAAATCAGCGGCTAGCTAAATTAACTAAAGCTCTTGCAAATTTGCAACAGGTAGAGGATCAAGCAAATAGAGAATTGCAAGCAGATGCAGCTCAAAATCCAAGAAATCCGCAAGCACAGCCAGCAGCGGCAGCAGCAGGGCCGGAAAATAATGGGTAGCTGGAAAACACGCAGTCTGTAACAAATTCAGCATTGTTTTTGAAGGAGTACAGATAATGAGCTAAGATACTTTGAAACATTATGGCAATCGAGAGAGCCAGCTGTCCATTTTCTTATTGACATTGGGCCAAAATTTTGATCGAATGAGGCTTATGACAAGATGGCTCTCTCTTCTTTTCGCTTTTTTGGCTGTACAGATAACCGCTAGCGAATTTGAGGTCCTTAAAGGTGAAATTGCCCACTATCAGGAAGCACTTAAAACAAGTGAGTCTGAGCAGCTACACTATGACTTGGCTCTTGCTTATTTTCACGATCAGGAAATTGATAAGGCATTCCGACATTTTTTACTTGCACTTAAGGAAGCAGAGGCCAAGGAGATGCCCAAGATAGAAGAGGTAGAAAAAAACCGGTATGATGAAGCGCTTGCCTATTACCTCGACCAATCGGGGAGTAATCCGATTTGTGTGGCAAGTGAGCTGGTCAAACGGTATGCAGATGTCGATGAGGGCAATATTGAGCTTCGTTTGCTTATTGCGACCGCTTATGCTAACTTAGGTCAGTATGATTTGTTTTTTAAACATTTTTATGATACCTACCCTTATCTAAAAGATTCTTTTTTGGCTTATAAGATTCAAGGTATTTTGTATTTGCGCCTCTCCCATCATAGCCGGTTGGCTGAACAGAGACATGCCTTTCAACAAGAGGCTCTTGACTATCTCTCTGAAGCGCTCGATCTCTGTCCAAATGATGCCAGCCTGTACAAAGTGTTGATGTTTCTCGCCAAAAATGAAAAAAACGATTCTCTTATTCAATCCTGTTTGCAGAAAATGGCTGACAATAGGGCGCCCATTGCGCGGGGAGACATCTATCTTTATGTAAGAGAATCTGTTAGATTAGGGGAGTATGAAGTGGGACAAAAGATCATTGATCACGCGTCCCTTTTATACGATTATAGTCGTGCGATTGCTGCTGCGCAAGATTATTTAAATCAACATAAAGGATAGGTTATGGAGGAACAAACCCTTGCTGATTACAAGATAATCAAGCAGATAGGAGAAGGTACATTGGGGAAGGTGCTGCTTGCCGAACACCGTTTTATCAAAAAGCAGTATGTTCTCAAGGTTTTACCGCCCGAACTTTGTCAAGATGATCAATTTATGCGCCGCTTTGAAGAGGAGGTTGCAAAATTAGCTAAGCTCGACCACCCTCATATAGTTAAAGTTCATAATGTTTCTTGTGCAGAGGGGCTCTATTTTTTGGTGACCGATTGTATGGTCGATTCTATAGGGGAAACGACCAACCTGGCTCAGTATATGGCAGGAAGGGGCGAGCGTCTGAGAGAGAATGAATTGATCAGCCTTCTGACACAGATAGCCGATGCTCTAGACTATGCGCACACGAAAGGACAGGTGGTCCATCAGGCTCTTAAACTCAACAATATATTAATCGGGAAGGGAAGACCGGGAATCGATGTATTTATCTCCGATTTTGGACTGGCTGCCGTAGTCAGCCCGGGCAAGGTGATTGCTCGGAGCTTTAAATGTATGGCTCATGCTCTCGGAGCTCTTCCTGTAAAAGAAGAAAATGAAGAGCTTTATGCACAAACTCCCGTAAAAAGCGATACGTTGTCGAAACTGAGTCAATCATTTTTGCAGGGCTTTGCGTTTTTAGCTCCGGAACAGAAGCGGTTTGAACATGTAGGTGTGCAAGCCGATACGTATGCATTCGGAGTGCTGGCATACTACCTTATCTCCGGAAAGTTTCCGGAAGGGGTTTTTGAGATGCCCTCTTCTTTAGCTCCCGAATATAGCTGCAATTTAGATCCGCTCATCACTCAATGCTTGCAACAAGACCCTAAACGCCGGCCCACTCAGCTGCTCCCTCTCTTGCAAAATCGACGACTTATTGAACCTTTAGTTTTAAAAGTCACAGAAGCAACTAGAGAAACCCCTCCCACCATTGAGAAGCTTAAAACCTCTTTGGAAAAGGAGTTAAAACCGATCATTAACCGTCAAAATCCTCCAAAGGTTCCTGTGGCGGAACCTCAAGAGGTGGCTGCCGTGGTAGTCGAGGGAAAGGATGTAGCAGAGGCTACCCCTCCTCCTATTACCCCGCCTAAAGATGAAAGCTACTCTCAAGCACTTAACTCAATGCTGAATCGTGACCCTGTTGTCACTGAATATCAGCCTGAAAAAAAGGAAAAGGTTCAAATCGAGCCATTGCAAACAGAAATGGTTGTGATTCACGCAGGAGAATTTTTGCGCGGTTCAAACGAGGGAAAGCGTGATGAAATGCCTGCCCATAAAATCTATCTGGACAGCTTTGCAATAGACATACACCCTGTAACTAATGAGCAATATGTCCGATTCTTAGAGGATCTGGGGGATGAAAAAGATCAAAACTATAATGACCTCATCCGGTTAAAAGATTCACGAATCACTCGAAGCGGAGGGAAGCTCTCCATTGAACCTGGCTATTCCAAACATCCTGTAGTTGGAGTGACTTGGTATGGAGCTCGAAGTTATGCAAATTGGGCCGGCAAGCGGTTGCCGACAGAGGGTGAGTGGGAAATTGCTGCCCGAGGAGGGTTGGAAGGCGCTCTCTATCCAACGGGCCATATGATCGACAAAAATCAAGCTAATTTTTTTAGTTCTGATACGAGCTCTGTGATGAGCTATCCCCCTAATGGTTACGGGCTCTATGATATGGCAGGCAATGTCTACGAATGGTGCCATGATTGGTATGGGTATAGTTACTATGATAGTTCAGCTCAGGAGCCCGATAACCCTAAGGGACCTCGCCAAGGAGTTTATCGGGTTTTGCGCGGAGGGTGTTGGAAAAGCCTGATGGAAGATATGCGCTCCTCACACCGCCATCGCAATAATCCCGGAACGGTAAATAGCACCTGTGGTTTTCGTTGCGCCGCAAATGTCCAATAAAAAAGAATACCTTAAGCTCTGTGAAACCATTTGGGAGCACAATCATCGCTATTTCGTTGAAAATGCTCCTGTGATCTCTGATTTGGAATTCGACAAGCTTTTCGAAAAGCTTGTAAAAATGGAGAGAGAGCATCCGGAATGGATTTTTCCCGGCTCTCCAACTCAACGCGTTGGGGGAATAGTGACGGGCGGGTTTCCCGTTGTATCTCACACGATTCCCATGCTGTCGTTGGCAAACACCTATTCTCCCGAAGAGATTCACGAGTTTTTAGCCCGCATCGAGCGCATGCTGCATAAAAAGAATGTTCTCTATGAGGCTGAGCTAAAAATGGATGGAATTGCAGTCTCGGTTATTTATGAAAAAGGGGTGCTATCGCAGGCAGTCACAAGGGGGGACGGATGGCAAGGAGATGAGATCACCTCAAATATTCGTACGATTGCCTCTCTCCCATTACAACTCACTGCTCCCTATCCTCAGTTTTTAGAGGCTCGTGGAGAGGTATTTATACCCAAAAAGAGTTTTGAAAAGCTCAATCAAAGCCAGAAAGCGGAAAAAAAAGCGCTCTTTGCAAACCCTCGCAATGCTGCAGGAGGGTCTTTGAAACTGCTCAACCCGAAAGAGGTGGCCAAACGCAATTTGGCTATCTCTTTTTACGCCATAGCGCAAGTCTCTCAAAAGGGAATCGAGAGTCAATATGATGCTCTTTGTTATCTCAAAAAATGGGGACTCCCTGTCGTAGGAGAGTTTATTCAAGGACATCATTTTGAGGAACTTTGGAAGTTTGCGACCCAAGTTGAAAAAAAACG
>JBAPRV010000122.1:0-3844 GCA_049281295.1 Chlamydiales bacterium | reverse complement strand
CTTCAATATAAAGAAGTGAGTGTTAATAAAGAATAGATATTGTGATTTTTCTGTTTTTCATGATATTTTGTTTTTGTGAATTTTTTAAAAATTTTTTGATTGAAAAGGGTTATATTTATGATAAGACCAACAAGTTCTTTACCGCAGCACGTTAATGCTCCTTTTTCTTTTGATACCCTCAAAGCATCGCATTGCTTAGGAGTGATTGCAGGAGTAGCTTTTCCTATTATTACAGGAACCTTATATCTTTCAGGACTTTTGGGAGCTTATTCTTCATTAGCATCTCGTGCTATAATTCTTATGAACTATAGTTTAGCTGCGCTAGCATCTTATTTAACCGTGAAACAAGTTGGAATGATCAAGTTGCGATATGATATGATCTATCCGAATGGAAACACGTGGGATTTCTCCAAAAGAGACTGGAGTGAATTTGACGGAATAAGATTTTTTAATTGGTGCGTTAATAACGGCATAAATCCTCTAGAAATTCAAGGATAAGCAAGGAGTTAATTATTTCAGAGCTAGCTTGTGGAATCGTAGGCCTTCCTAACGTAGGGAAATCGACTCTTTTCAATGCCCTCACTCGCGTTGGAGTGGCCTCTTCAAATTATCCTTTCTGCACCATCGATCCAAATGTCGGAGTGGTCACCGTTTTCGATCCCCGCGTGGGAGTTCTTGCGGATCTTTCGAATAGCAAGCAAATGATATACGCAACGGTGCGCTTTGTTGATATTGCCGGATTGGTAAAAGGCGCCTCAAAAGGGGAAGGGCTTGGAAATCAATTCCTTGCCCATATTCGGGAAGTGGACTCTATTGTTCACGTTGTTCGTTGTTTTGAAAGCGAGGCAGTGATTCATGTAGGGGGAAAAGTGCACCCTATTGAAGATATAGAAACGATCCATCTTGAATTAACCTTGGCCGACTTGCAAACGGCTCAAAATATCAGAATAAAATTGGAGAAGCAGGCAAAGGGAAACAAAGAGTTGCTGCCTCTTATCGCTCTTCTGAATAGAGTTATAGACCATCTCACCCAAGGGAAATCGGTTCGCGCATTAATGTTAAATGAGGACGAGCAAAGCCTTTTAAAGCCTTATCCTTTTATGACGCAGAAAAAAATGCTTTATGCTGCCAATGTTTCAGAAAATGATCTTCCGAGTATGGAAAATGCATATGTTCAACAAGTTAGAGAATATGCAGCTCGAGAAAACAATCATATAGTTTCCATTTGCGCCAAAATAGAAGCAGAAATTTCAGAGCTTGACCAAAGCGAGCAGGCAGATTTTTTATCGAGTCTGGGGCTTGAAGAGACAGGGCTAAACCGTTTGATTCGAGCCTCCTATGAAATGTTGGGATTGATCGTTTTCCTAACAACAGGAGAAAAAGAGACACGTGCCTGGACAATAAAAAGAGGAACGACAGCGCAAGAAGCAGCTGGTGTGATCCATACAGACATTCAGAAAGGATTTATTCGGGCTGAAGTAGTATCTTATGAGGATATGGTGCAATATGGGGGAAGAAACGGGGCACGGGAAGCCGGCAAGCTTCGCTCTGAAGGGCGGGACTATAAAGTACAAGATGGCGACGTCATCCTGTTTCTACATCATTGAGAATGAACAAATCGTGTTCTACAGTTTCAATTGGAGAGACCTCGGTTAAGATTGGCAGGGGTGAGGGTGGCGTTGTAGAAATCTATGCAGAGGATGAGCTGGCGAACCAAAAAGCGATCGGTTATGCGCACGCGCAAGATCGATTGATGCAAATGTTTTTGACCCGTCTTTTAGGAGAAGGGCGTCTTTCAGAGATTCTCTATGATACAGACGAAATTTTCGCTCTGGACGTATTAGCCAGGAAAATGAATTTTCTAGGTGATGCTACAGCAGATGTCGCGAATTTAACCTCCGAAGCTCGGATGCACTTAGAGGCTTATTGTGAAGGAGTCAATACCTATCTCGAGCGTAAAGGCCCTCCAATTTTGGGCCGTTTTCTGAAAAGCCTTTCAAGGCCTTGGCGCCTCCTTGATGTTCTTCTCATTGTTAAGGTACACATTTACTTTGGAATGTCTCAGCTTCAAGAACGTGTTGAACGCTTTATTTTCCAAGCGATCCATGACGGTGTTTCACCAAGTGGCATGCGCAGACTATTTTATCCCTATCTATCTGGTCTTGATGATCATTTAGTCTCATTAATCAAGCAGGTTCATATTGAGCGCCCTTATCTCGACATAGCATTCAGCTTTTCGGCTGCAATGAGCAATAATTGGGCTCTGTCGGGCAAAAAAACGGCCTCAGGCGCTCCTTACTTTTGCTTTGATCCGCATTTACAAGTGAACCGCCTTCCTTCCATGTGGGTAGAGTTGATCTGCCATTTGCCGGAGGATGATCGAATAGGGATCTCAACACCGGGAATTCCGGGTTTGATCATGGGGAAAAATCGGCATCTATCCGCTTCATTTACCTATGGGATGATGGATGTGGTCGATTTTTTCATCGAGCAGTGTCAGGATAATCAAGTGAGAAGAGGGGACTCTTTTGAGCCTCTGCAAAAGCGCAAAGAGACAGTTATACGGAAGAAAAAAGGGCGCGTCGATATATGGTTTTATGAAACCGATTGCGCCGTTATCGAGCGAGAAAATTTTTGGGAAGAAAATTTAGAAGAGGGTCTCTATTTATCCCTTGCCTGGTCGACTGCAAAAGCGGGGGCTTCGCCTGCGTTGAATGCTCTGCCCAAGCTTTGGCAAGCAGATTCGGTTGAAAAGGCGCAAGAGATCGTCAGAGATATTTCGATGTCCTGTAATTGGGTTTTTGCCGATAGCAAAGGGAATATCGGATACCAACAATCGGGGAGATTGCCTAAAAGAAACTTACACTCAGGACTTTATCCTTTACCTGCCTGGGAAAAAGGGAGCTTGTGGCAAGGATTTGTGAAAGGTGAAGAGCTCAAAAGCGAATTGAATCCGGAAGAAGGGTTTGTCGCAAGTGCCAATAATGATCAAAATGAGTCCAACAAACCTCCCACCATCACTTTTCCATTTTCAACTTACCGATACAGAAGAATTTGCAGTTTTCTTTCCGAAAAAAACAGTTATACCCTGGAAGAGATGAAAAAACTACAGTGCGATCTTTATTCCTGGCAAGCTAAGGAGTTTATGCCCCTCATTATCCCTTTCATCCCCGATACGGAAGTGGGCTCTCTTCTCAAGAGTTGGGATTATCACTATGACGAGCATTCTAAAGGAGCTACCCTTTTTGAGGCTGTTTATTATCAGCTTCTTAAACAGGTGTTTGAACCTATGTTTGGAAAGGAGGCCTGGTATGAAATTACCCATTCTCACAGCTTGCTTGTCTATACTCATGGACAGTTTGATACTATTTTGCTCAAAGGTGAAGAGAGTTGGTTTGGAGAGGGAGGGAAAGAGAGCTGTTATAGAAGGGCTATTGAAACTGCGTTAAGCTCTTTTCATGTCGATACACTTCCAACATGGGGAGAAAACCATCAGTTTTTGATGAAAAACCTTTTATTTAACGGGAAGCTGCCAAGGTGGCTCAAGCTTGACGTAGGACCATTGGTTTTGCAGGGAAACCGGGCGACCCTTTCTGCGGGACATCTTTTTCATGAGGGGAAAAGAATGATCGTAGCTGCTCCCTCTTACCGCTTTGTAGGCGATCTTTTGTCTAGCCATGTTCATACAGTTCTTGCAGGAGGGCCCTCAGAGAGACCTCTTTCGCCATACTATACCTCAGACATCTCTCTTTGGCTTCAATTTGGATATAAAACGATTATAACAGAATATAGTCGATTCGATTTGAAATGAGACAGATTAATCCACATCTTTTTATGAGCAGCT
>JBAPRV010000121.1:0-3486 GCA_049281295.1 Chlamydiales bacterium | reverse complement strand
AGTCTGCTAACTTTTGTACTACAGTTGAAGACACCGGTAGTCACTGTCAAATTAACTCAAAGCGAATGGTAAAGGCAAATAACATTGGCCCGTCGAGTACGATCTTTGCAGAATGGGATGGCATAAGAGCTAATCATATTGGAGATGATAGCACTCTTTCAACTGAACATGGAGATATTAAAGTAAAGAGTTTAGGCGAAAGAGTACGAATCCTTAAATCTGCCGGTGACATCATTGTCGAAGCTCCAATACCCGATTCAGTTTTCATCGCCAAACCGGAACATGGAAATATATTGCTTCCCGGTCAAGGAAAAGTATACTTTCATGAAATTACCCCTGAAATAATAGCTCTGCGTAAAGCTAATGCTCTGCGTACAGGACAAACTATTCATATCACTCAGTCTGTTCCAGCCAATACAAAAATAGATAAATTGGTTAGCACTGTAACTGCAGTCGAAAGCAATGAACGAAAAGAAGATTGAGACGCTAAAGGAAGGTCCCCCACCATAATCCAGCTAGAGGAAGAGCAGTCTTCCTCTAGCCAATCAATAACGCAGCCAGACCTTAAAAAAACCATTGAAAAAGGAAGAAGCTATTGAAAACTTCTAAATCTAGAAGTTAGGGACAATGGGCATCTACAATAAGGGTTTACAAAACATTTAAGAAAATTTCTGAAGATGATAAATCTTCCCCAAAAGGCTAATAAATTTGTACCATGCCGATATGGATGTAAATACTCTATGGTACCTCAAAGCCTACCTACTTTTTGTTCTATTTAACGTATCGGCCTTAGTATCTGTTCTGATCTTTCACAAAAAGCAATGGCGAATCGACCTTACGCAATACCGCCATTATACCTCTCTTATTTTTCAAATTTGCGGAATTATCTATGCGCTTTTCCTAAGTTTTATTGTATGGGATGTATGGGAGCGTTACTATGATGTAAAAAGAATGATACAGGATGAAGCCACATATATAGTAGATCTTTACAGAGATTCTACTAATTTTGGCGACCAGGGTGATCAAATTAGAACAGAAATTGAAGAATATGTTTATCATGTTATTAAGAGCGAGTGGCGTCACATGGAAGCACCGGGTGCTTTGCGAAAAGGAGATCAATTGATTAATGGTATTTGGAGAACGTATTATGACTTCACTCCCACCACGGAAAAAGAAACTATTTGGTACTCTGAATCCATAAGGAAATTAAATGAACTCACCAATGCCCGCCTCACACGTATTTTTAATAACTCCAATTCTGTAGGTCTTTTGAGATGGATATTGTTGATAGGCGGAGGGCTGTTTCTCGTTTCCATGCCATGCTTTTTTAAAGTGGATTTGCTTTTCTTTAAAATTTTTCTCGCCTTTTTTTTGGCAAACATTATTGCGTTCATGCTCTTTATCATCTTTTCTCTCGACCACCCATTTACCGGTTACGTCGAAATTCACTCGACAGCTTTTAACTATACTCTAGAGACTATCCAGTCCTGGAAATAAAAGCAGGGAAACCAAAAATCCCAAAAAGTATTTCAATTTTGGGCTCAGTGTCCAACTCTCCATCATTTACAATTTCGAATACAGTTTTGGAGACTAGATCAGCCTGTTTTGGGTCTTTTTCTCTCAAAGATCTGGCAAAATCAGTATAAAATAGGGCCTGTTGGTAAGGGCTCACAATTCTCTTGCCAGAAACATCTGCAGCTTTATAAGCCCCAAAAGCCTCTTCTGAACCATTTTTTGCTAGAGCATTGGCATAGCTCAACTGACTTAGAGCTATATAATAAAGATCTTCAATCTCATTAAGTGTCTTAAGCCCGGCTTCCAGCTCCCCTCTTTTAAACTGTTCTTCCGCAATGGCAGATCGAACCTCATCTTTCTTTTCTCGGTTCTGAATCATCCTTGTTGTCTTAGTTGCTTCCTCTCCATCGAATTTTGCCTCTATTATGGCAATTTTAGCGAGTTGTCCGTCTCTATTGTCAGCGTGTTGAATCCCCTTAGCCATTTCTACTAATCCTCTTAAAATGAGGAGTGCTTCTCGATCATTTTCCATAGATAAGACAAGCTTGGCAAGCATGGAAGGAGGTATTACTTTATTTACGATGTTTACGTTAAGTAGTTCTTCATTAAAGATACTCATTGCCTTTTGTGGATCCTTTTTCATTAACCCTTCCACAATAGAACAGCTGGTCAATGCTCTTGATAAAGGATTTTTGATGGTACTGTAAATATTCAACGCTTTTTCCGTATCAGTTTTCAAAAATTCTTTCACAAGAGCAGATGAAACCTGATCTTTGAATTCAGAATATTGTCTCTCTTTTGCCATCTTAGTTAATACTTCTAGATCTATTTTTGCCTGCATTTCAAAAAGAGAGAATAGAGCTTTGTATTTAATGAACGATGGACTTTTAATATATAAAGGATTCTCTATACGATTCGCAGCCTTAAAGGCTTCCTTTAAAAGCGAAAGAGCCTCTTCCCTATTTATTACCCTCTGTATCTCAATAACCTTGCAAAGAGACTCTACTTTATCGGAATTCAGGCTGTACTTATTACTAAGAGAAATCGCTTGCGCCTTTTTTAAGGCCTTTGCTGAGAGTTGCGGTTCCATTGTAATCCGGTTTCCTGCTAACTTGCAGAGCAGCTCTACTTTTGTGCGCAGATTACCAATCTCAAGGACAGTCCTATAGATCAATTCGAATATGAATCTATCATGCTCTGCTACTAGCTTGTAGGCCTCTTCAGGTTCTTTTGGAAGGGATTTGTCTGATGGATCAACCCTTCTCTGCTTTAATTTTTCTCTCCATAAAGCATTGCTTTTAGATGCGTTTTCCAATTGACGGCTTCCCCTTCTGACATGGGAAATATCGCTGTCTAAAAGGTAAGTGAAGATTTTCGGTAATAGATCTCTAATGCTGCAAATGGTTCTCTGATGAGTATTGTCCGCTACTTTTCTACCTAAATAAGATCCCTCTATTTTAGAGCAATCCGATTGCTGATCTGAAGGAAAGTGACATGGTGAATCGGTTAAAAATATTTTGCCCATGAATCTTTAATTTTCCTTTATATTAAAAAAAAATGTAACACATACTCCATTTTCAGCGCAAAATCAAAAGAGCAAAAACAAATGTTATTGCTATACGAGAAGTCATTGTCTATCGAAATGGGCATAAGAGAAGTCAATGCAGCCTGCATGATCAAAACGATACCCTTTTAAGGAATCGGCAACTAGATAGCTATTTCCACATTCTGCAATAGGAAGAAAAGGGACTTCCTCTAATAATATTTTTTCTGCTTCTTTAAGAGATTTATCTCTAATAGAATGCTTTAAAGATGTACGTGAATCTGCTATTTTTTTGCGGAAATCGCTATGCTCCCATTTGCTAAAATTATGAATAGACCGGCATTCAAATCTCTCTAACAATTCGATAGAATCACTTACTAAAGCACTTTCTATTCGACCTCCAACATGGAAAAGTCCTTCTTCCAGAT
>JBAPRV010000120.1:0-4724 GCA_049281295.1 Chlamydiales bacterium | reverse complement strand
GCTCTGAAAAAGAGGCTCTCTTGCTTGAAAACAATCTCATTAAAAAGCATCAACCGAAATACAATGCCCTTCTCAAAGACGATAAAAGCTATTTTAGTTTAGTCATCAATTATAAACATAAATGGCCGATGATTCGTGTGGTGCGCTTCAAGGGAAAACCACCTCCCGGCAACCTCTATTTTGGGCCCTATACCCATGGACATGCGGCAAGGCAAACTTTAGAGTTGTTACGCACCCTCTTTCCGCTCCGTCAATGCTCCGACCGAGAACTTGTCAACCGATCGCGGCCCTGTATTCTTTGGGAACTTAAACGATGCATAGCTCCTTGTGTTTCTAAATGCACAAAAGAGGCTTATGATCAACAGGTTAAAAGAGTCATTCAATTTTTAAGAGGGCATGATTCGGAGATTTTGAAGGAGCTTAAGCATGAAATGGAGGAAGCGGTTCGAGAGCTTGAGTTTGAGAGGGCGGATCGTATTTATCAGACGATTACCCATATCGAAAAGACATTAGAGAAGCAAAAAGTGGAGAAAGCGGGGTCGCAAGATCTCGATGTTCTGGGAATGTTCCGTCAAGGAAGTAGTGTGGCTCTGACTCAATTATTTTTTCGAGAGGGAAAACTGATAGGTTCTCATGGTCATTTTTTTGCTCATACAGCTCAAACAGATGAAGAACTGCTTACATCTTTTCTAATGCAGCAGTATGCAGAGGCAGACGCACTTCCTGATGGAATCGTGTTGCCGGTCAGCCTAAAGGAGGAAGACTCTTTAAGCTCTCTTCTTTCACGAGGAAAAACCTCTTTTGTTTTCCCAAAAAAAGGGAGTAAGAAAGCACTTGTTGAAATGGCTAAAAACAATGCCGAAGCGAAGTTCAAAAGGGAGAAAGAGGCGCATACCCTGAAAGAGCAAACGCTTATCACCATGGAGGAGAGATTTGGTTTGGTCAATTATCCCGAACGAATTGAGTGCTTTGATAATTCAAATATCAGTGGGAGCGAGCCCGTCAGCGCTATGGTGGTATTTTCCAATGGAGAGAGAGATTCAAAATCTTACCGGAAATTCAAAATTCGTTTAGCGGATCCCTCGGATGATTATGGAGCTTTAAAGGAGGTGCTCACACGCCGCTATAGCCGCGCGAAAAGTAAAGATGATTTGCCTGATTTAATTGTGATCGATGGAGGGAAAGGGCACTTAAACTTAGCCCTTGAGGTGCTATCCCTTCTGGATGTGAGCACAGTAGATGTGATTGCTGTTGCTAAGGAGAAGGGACGGCATGATCGAGGGATGACAGCTGAGCAGATCTTTGTTCCGGGCAAAGAGGAGCCGGTGAGTTTAAAACCCAACTCTGAGGTGCTTTTCTTATTACAGCGGATTCGAGATGAAGCGCACCGTTTTGCGATTACCTATCAAAGGACACGACGGGGTAAAAAGAGCTTGGAAAGTGCGCTTGATACGATACCGGGAATAGGACCTATAAAAAAAAAACGGCTACTCACTCATTTTGGAAGTTTGAAGCGGCTTTTGCAAGCCTCTCCCGAGGAGTGGAAAAAGGTTGAAGGGATCACCAAAAAGGATATAGAGAATTTACAGATTTGGAAAAAAGATAAATTTTAAAATAAAAAGAATTGCGAGTATCCAGGAAAGCCAATGCACTTCTTTTAATTTCCCTGAGAAAAGTTTAAGAGAGCAATAAGTGATGTAGCCGACCGCAATTCCGATCGCGATGCTATAAGTGAGAGGTATCAAGATGAGGGTTAAAAAAGCTGGAATCCAATCTGACGGGTCTTTCCAATTAATGGCCATGATAGATTTGAGCATAAGTCCTCCTACAATGACCAAAATAGGAGCGGTTGCAAAAAGAGGGATTGAGGTCGCAATGGGAGTGAAAAAAAGAGCGATAAGAAAGCAAAGCCCTGCTGTCAAAGAGACCAGCCCTGTCCTTCCCCCAACATGTAGTCCTGCAGCGGACTCCAAATAGACCGCTACTGGGGTTGTTCCTAAAAGAGGGGCTAAAATGGTTCCTGTGGTATCGGGCAGTAGCGCGCGCGAGACCCTTGGGAATCTGCACTGATTATTTTCTTCAATGACAAAGCGCCCCTCTTCGGCAAGACCTAACAGTGACCCTGTAGAATTGAAGAGAGTGACAAATAGCAAAGAAACTAAGGCATCCAGATGATGGTGGACTGTAAATATCCCCCGTACATCGAGGTCAAAAAAAAGCGGCTTTAGAGAAGATGGCCATGAAACAATCCCGTTAAAGGTGGAAAGACCTAGAAATAAACTGATCAGCCATACGATGATCATCCCAAGAAAGAGAGCGCCCGGGACTCTAAATATCATTAAAATGCTCATAATAACGAGCGCAAGAGCTGCCATAATAGGGGTGATAGACCTTAGATCCCCGAAAGAGAGCCACGTTGTATCTGCATTAAAAGCGATAATACCGCCATTTTTCAATCCGATCAGAGCTAAAAAAAGCCCCAGTCCAGCTGTAGTGGCCAGTCTAAGATTGGTTGGGATCACTCTTATGATTAATTGGCGAATTTTCGATAAATTCAGAATTAGTAAGATAATTCCAACGAAAAAAACAAATCCCAAAGCAATTTGCCATATGTGTCCACTGCCTAAGACGATGGAATAGGTAAAATAGACACAAAGACCGACACCGGGTCCCAAAATAAAGGGGTAGTTTGCCACCAATCCCATCATCGCGGAAGAGTAGGCGGCAATAAGGATCGTGGCCACCATCGATGCCTCAAAATCCATCCCTGTTTGGGAAAGAGTGGCAGGAATCAAAACAAGCACATAGGCAACGGTAAAAAAAGAGGTGATTCCCGCTACAATTTCTCTGGGTAGCGTTGTTTTGCTTTCAGTTAAATGAAAATAGCGATCGAGTAACTTGGCCATCTATTGCCAATATATAACAGAGAAGGTGCTTATCAGAAAGGCTCTGTAAATTCCTCCACTTCTATTTCACTATCTTCTTGAATAAGAAGAGGGGTGGAAGAGGGCTCTTTACTGTTTTTCGGGGGGACCAATCCTTTAATCACAACATGAACAGAGGCTACATGAAGCCCGGTTAATTGGGTGATTTCTTTCACAATTTTAGATTGGGCCTCTTCAGCCTTCTCAGGTATGGAGATCCCGTAATCCACATTGATTTCAACTTTTACCTTTACAAGATGGTTTTTGCTGTCTTGCTCAACATGAATCCCTTTCACTCCTTCCGCATCCCGACCAAATAGAGTGTCTATTAAAGTGCCTCCAAGGAGGCCAACTCCATTGATTTTTCCAAGGCTCTGAAGAATGATCACTTGTATTACCCGTGTCTCAATATCTCTGCTAAAGATTGTTTTAGGCAATTCAAATTCTTTTGTATCAACTTTTTTTGGACTTTCTTTCATTTTCAACAACCCTCTGAATAAAATTAGATTATAGTTGTTTTTTTTCTGATACTCCAGTTTTTTTTTCATATTTAAAGATTTCTTGTGTCTATCAAAGCAATAAGTTATTTTATGTGGATGATTGAAATTTTAAATAGTTGTGTTTCTGAGGAACTCTTAGGCGAGATCAAAGCAATAGAGGAAAACCGCAACCAATATTTTGAAAACTTAAATTATGCATCGACTTTAGAAGCCTATTGTCGTGGGTTTGCTTCTAGTACCGGTGGGCTAGAGTTTTTTGAAAGGATGCAGTTCCCACAACCCATGAAAATATTAGATATTGGATTTGGCAAAGGGGAAACTTCTCTTCTGCTAGCCTCTAGAAGACATACAGTTCATGCGATTGAACCCTCGCCGCTTAATTGCGAGATTTTACAGGCAGCTATGAAGAAGTATCGGTTAGAAAATAAAATAAAAATATACCAATGTGCTGCTGAAGATATTGGCCAACTTGAGGAAAAAGGATTTGACCTCTGCTTATTTAACTCAAGCCTTCATCATTGTGACAATCCATTAAAAGCTTTAGAAAATTGCAAACATAAATTAAATGAAAATGGAAAGGTCATGGCAATTAATGAACCTATATTGAAATTTTATAGAAACAAAAAATGGTTTTTTAAAACTTTGAAAGAAAATCCGATATCATTAGGACATTATGGAGGAAATGAACATATCTATTTTTTTAATGAATATATTGAGATGTTTAAAAATTCAGGGTTTACAGTAAAAACACACTTTCATGTGCATCACAAAGCTCCAAGAGAAATTATTAAAGATAATATTATAAGTGAAGTTAAAGGGCAATTAGTTTACTCCGATTTAAAACTTGTAATTAAGCATAATATATTGTTTTTAATAAAAATATTGATCTCTAATACAATAACAAAAAAAATTGCGATCTATTTTGGAAAGAAACTTTCTTTGTTTGCTTTTAGTTTTGAGGGGAGTAATACCATTTCCGAGAAATAATTTCCTAAATTGACACCGCTCTCGCACATGTTTAAAAACATGCGCTTCGAAATGCTTGCTCAAAAATGTTGTGTTTTACAGCGCTACTTTAGAAAGTTATTTCTTGGAAGTGGTACAAGGGGTCGGCTCTTTTTTCAGAAAAAAAAGAAAGAAAGATAAAAGCCTTATTGAGATAAGTACCTGTACTACCAGCTTGCTTTTGTGACTCCAGGGATCATGCCCTCTCCTGCCAGCTCTCGAAAACAGATACGGGACATCTTAAATTTTCTGAGATAACCGTGAGGTCTTCCCGTTAGCTGACAGCGGTTTTTAA
>JBAPRV010000119.1:0-9798 GCA_049281295.1 Chlamydiales bacterium | reverse complement strand
TTAAAAACTTGTCTTACCAAGAAATGAGAATGGGCCGGCTACAGAGGGCAACCTACAGCGCATCGCTCGTCACCCAACTAACAAGCAGTTGGGCTTCCTCGCTCGTTACCCAACTAACAAGCAGTTGGGCTTCCTCTTGTAGAAGACATTCCACTCTCATAGATAGGATAAATTAAAAAAAAATATAATGATAATATAAAATTATTAATTCAATTTTCTATTTTATCGTTATCTGGTAGAATGTTCCCTCATAATGAGGAAATGTTCATGTTAATCTCATCAAATTATGCTCTTACTGCCACTGACGAATTGCCCGAGGTTAAATGCAAAATAGCCCATTGGGATAGGTTTGAGCGGCCGGAGATCGACAGGTACGAAAGGATTTCTCTGATCACCCATTATGCGATCAAGGTTATTGTGCCTCTTTGTCTGCTTCTTTGGTTCTATACGCCTCTTTGGTCTTTTTTTGGATTGGGGATACCCACTATTGTTGGATTAGGGATTGCTCACACTTATTACAAAAACAAGGTTATAGAGAGCACAGCAAAATACAAAGCTCTTAGATTTTTCGAGGTAAAGCTTAAAAATGGTTTCGATGTTGATTTAAGAGAGGATAGGAGGATCGATGTGGCCGGGCGATCTGCCTTCTTGCAGCGCGATAGGATTGAGAGCGAGCTGTCCGAAGAAGAGAGAAACCATGTGGTAACTCTTAGGTCCGATTTAAATGGAAGGGTCCAGTTGTTATCCGATCGGATGATGGAGCAGGAGCTCAAATTGAGAAATTCTCAGGCTCATATAATTGACTCACTGCACCATCTTGATCTAGTAGACTCACCTCATCTTCAGGGGCGGTTGAGAGCGCTGGAACTCGCTCAGAACCGTTCCCACGAACACCAGTTAGGAGGGATTCGAACGCAGATAGCCGGCGCTAACCGTGCCCTTCTTAGAGGAGATTTGAGAAGTTTTCGGAACCAAATGGATCGGGCTGCAAGAGGCATCGATGAGGTAGATAGATTATCTTCTAATCTTCGTGGCCGCTTATCCATTCCTTCTCCGAGAGAGGAGATCGATAGAGTGCAAAATCTCTTCAGAGAGTTCCAGGCAAAGTTATCTAATGCAAGAACACTTCACAGCACGATCCCTGCAAATGTTTCCATTTTATCAAAGCTGACTCCCGATCTACGTGCGATTGATAGGGCTTATCAAGACATTCAACAAAGCATAGCACCAGGTGCTGAATCAGATTCGAGAGGCGACTTAATTCAATTGTGGAAGATGGAAGAGAGGCATTTAGAGCACTCTCTACATATCCTTTGGAACAAATTACTGCCTCTAGAAGAAAAGTTGAACAAATGGCTTGAAAAACATCATCCTCAGACTCGATTGGATATCTATAAACAAGAGTTGAAGATGTTGAGAGAGACGGTAGATGACTCAAGAGCCGTACAAAGCATAGAAAGAGCCTGGGCAGCTATTGAGCGATTAGAAGAGCAGATAGCCTCTCTTTGCTCAGACGCTCAAAAAAACCAAGTCCTCGATCATTTTAACAAAAACTACAGGGCCCTTGCCCTTCGCGCTGTCGATTGGGAGGGAGAAACCTCAATCTTGAAAATAGCCTCTAAGATCCTATTTTCAAAAAAGCCTGTACAGCCGATTCATTTAGGCCAATGCGGTACCGTAGAATATGCTCTCAAAAGCAGAATTCAACAGCTTGACAAACATATGGTCAGATTGAACCGTATCCAAAAGATTTGCGTAGAGGGCATTATCATGCACCTCGTATCTTTTGCCGTGCTCGTAACAGTCTCTCTATACTTCCCTTACGCCTGGCTGATAGGGGGATTTGTAGCTCTTCTTGCTGCAGGAGGACTTAGTTCTGTTTATCTTGAGAATCATCTCAAACAAAAAGATGTGAAAATCAGGGCCTTAAAGCAGGCTCTGCAGTTTTGGAGCGTCCTTTCTACTCACCCGAACCTTTCTCGCGATTTAAATGACCAGTTACGTCTGGTAGATCAAATAGTAAAGGTTTTAGAAGAGCACAGCCTATTCGGTGTCTTTCTCAATGAGAATTTTATAATACATTATGCCGGCGAGCAGGCCTCTTCTTTTCCAATTTTGATGCAGCAGATGTTACAGCATGTGGAACCTACCGTAGATGAAGAGAGGCATGTCTTGAGAAAAGAGCTGGATGTTTTGAGGGAAGTTCAAAGATCCCATGCCGCTTTCATTGAAGAGAGTGCGGTTGTTAATGATTCAAAAAGAAGACTAGCAAAAGGGAATTTATCTCGGGGAATCTTTAGGGGAATAAAAAAATTAAATGAAGCAATAAGGAACAACCGCCCTATTTCAACGGTCTCTGTTCTTTTTGAGGACGTTTGCAACCATTTTAAACATCTTTTGGATCCGGAAAACAGAATTAACCACCCCACTCAATATCCATCCTGGCTAACTACCATGGTAGAGAAAGCCCTAGTTGTTAAAGCTCAGGGATTAAATGAGCTCTCTCTTATCAGATTTCTTCAAAATATTATTCCACATCTTGAGCAAGTAGAGTCTTTTGAGGAATTAAGGATTGTTATTGAAGGAATTGGACACCTTACCGGGGAATCTGAAGAGATTGAGAGGGTATGTGAAAGGATAGAGGTGCAGGAGATGGAAAGGTTAGCTTCTGATTATGGAATAGAGAGGGAAAGCCGAATTAAAAAAGAGAAAAGTCAGAGGCTGCAAAGAGAATACCCCTCTTTTATTGCACAAATCAGGGAACGAGAAACTCTATTGAACTCATTGTGAGAAAAGGGGGAGGGGGTTAGAATTTATGTTAAACTCAGGCCTTTTTCTATGAAAGAGCTTCATTCGCTTTATGACCAGTTTCGAAAAACCGTCCTAGAAGAAGAAAATATTTGGGAGTTAGAACCTTTTGAGAATAATTCTTTCTGGGAAGAGCTCACTGTCTTTGAGAAGAAGAAACTAGCTTATCTTTTTTTGGAAAGAGCCTCTTCAACCGAGTTTGAATCTCTTTTGTTTACCTCCCTTCACTTGGCAGAGTCTCTTTTTCCATCTGATATTGAAATACTTTGTAAAGGAGCCTCCATTCTGCATGTTTACGGAATGCTCAAAGAGGAAGAAAAGTTTTACTTTTTGGCTCTAAACAAATTTCTCAAAGCTAAAGAGAGTGATCCAGCGTCGCTGCAAAACAATGCAGAATGGCTCCATTTATGGGGTAATATATGGATCTCTTTGGGCTGCTCCAGAAAAGAGAGCAGTTTTCTGCAAAAGGGTCTCAACAAATACAAGCAAGCGGCGCGGGTTATGAAAGATCTCGATAATAGAGAGTTTTTCAGTAAACTTTATTGGGATTGGGGAGTTGCTTGGGTGTTGATGGGCAAGGGGTCGCAAGAGCCTCTTGATCTGCAGCAAGGTATAAAAAAGTTGAAAGAGGCAGCCGATTTGGGATGCCACCTCCCTGCTTTTCACATTGACTACGGAGAAGCACTGGCTGCTTTGGGACAGATCAATGGGGAGGCTGCACGACTTGAGCAGGCTGTTTTGCTTTTTCAAACGGCAATAATAGGAAGCGATTTGCGTGAAAAAGAACCCTCGGAGGAACATGTCAGAGCTTGGGTCGGTTATGCATGCGCTTTTAAATGTCTTTTTGAATTAACTCATAGTAGAGATTGTTTTCAAAAAGCCAATTCAGTCTTTCAGCAAGCTATCATTATCGCCCCCTCCTCGGCTGACCTTTGGTTAAAATGGGGAGAGCTCTACTTGCATTCCGGCTGGCTCAATCACAATATCCAAGATATCGAAACCGCACTTGATAAGCTAACCTCGCTGAAGGTCAAAGAGTGTGACCCCCTCTCCCTCTCTGCCCTCCTTGGAAAAGGTCTGGCTCTTTTGGGTCTTTGTCTTGAAGATCTCCATCCCTTAGACGAGGCGGCCAAACGAATAGAAACAACAATAGAGCTTGCTCCCGACCATGCAGGCTTGCTGGCGGCAAAGGGGACTATCTTCTTGGGGCATGGCATCTATTTTTCTGATGCTAAGTATTTTGAAAAATCAGTTGCCTATTTCGAAAAGAGTCTTGAAAAAGATGCCACATCAGTGGAAAGTTGGTATGGCCTTTTTCAAGCTTATTTAGAATGGGGGCTGAACGAAAATGAGACTTCCTTGGTACGCAAGGCAATACGTGCTATTAAACGGGCTGCCTCTCTTCGTCCTGAAGCTGCTTTTTATTTTAGTGAATGGGGTATTGCTCTTTTACGCCTCCGACACATTGAGCCCAACTCTTCGACTCATCACATGCTCATTCTCGAAGCGCTCGATTTATTTAAAAGAGGGTGGGAGCTTCAAGAGGAGATCGACATACTCTACAGCTGGGGGTGTGCACTTGACCTTTTAGGAGATATTACAGCGGACCCGGAAGATTACGAACAAGCTATAGAAATATTAACAATAGCTTACCAAAAAGAGCCGAACATTTTGAACATTCGCTATCGCCTGGCTCTTGCTCTTTCTCATTATGGAGAATTGACCTCTCATATAGAGAGTATATATCGTGCGATTGAGTTATTTAAATCCCTCCCTTCTCAGGATGAAAGTGTTTTGTGTGATTACGGTTATACATTTCTCACCCTTTCGGAACTTATCTATGATGCTAACCATCCTCAAAAAGCAATGAGTTTTCGAAGGGAGGCCGAAAAAAGGCTCATGCAAGCAGCTGAGTTTGGAAGTGGAGAGGCATTCTATCATCTGGCTTGCCTTTACTCCCTATCAGGACTGAATGAGACTTCTATCCATTATTTAGAGAAAGCCGATGCAATGGGTTGTTTACCACCTATAGAGGATGTGGAACATGATGAATGGTTGGAAAAGATACGTCACACGAGAGCTTTCCAGGAGTTTTTAATGATATGTAAACAAGAAAAATGATGGAATGGATTGATGGGTGATTCACGAGAGCAAGACTATGAAGAGTATGCAGGAGCCGGGAATCTTATGGATTCCAGAACGAGTCATCTTGACGACGAGTTAAGTGAGCGGCTCAAAGAGGCTCTGCATAAAACAACATTTAAAGTTCATTTTCATGATGTAGCTAAAATTGCGAGCGAATACAATCCCATCGACTTGGCCTATGCAGCCTCTCGCCTTCCTCCCAACGTGCGGCCTATTTTGTATGAAAATCTCCCTGATCAAGAGGCAAAGGTCTCTTTTATGATCAACACCGATAGCGCGACACGGTGGGCGATTTTTCGTCAGATGGATGATGAATCTATTCGACAGCTCATTGAAAAAATGCCGGCTGATGAGGCGGTTTGGATTTTGGATGATATTCCTAACCGGCGCTATAGAAGGGTTCTGGATCTTTTAAATCCAAAAAAAGCTACCCAGATTCGAGATCTTCAAAAGCATAGTAGAAATAGCGCGGGAGGGTTGATGACCAATGAGTTTTTCTCCTTTCCGGGGGAAACAACGATCGCTGAAGCGGCCTCTTTTATCCGAGACAACCCCGGTATTGATTTAACTCGGCGTATCTATGTAGTGGATCAAAAAGGGGAGCTCCAAGGGTTTATTCCCGCTCGCAATCTTATTGTAAACCCTCCCCACCTTCCTTTGCGTCAGGTGATGCGTCAAGATGAGCACCAAGTCAAATCAGACACCTCTCGCGAAGAGGTTGTCGATCTCGTCGAACGGTATAAAATTCCCGCATTGCCCGTTGTCAGTGACGAAAATCGGCTTGTGGGTGTGATTACTTATGAAGATGTGGTGGAAGCCATAGAAGATATCGCTGATGAAACCATCGCCTGGATGGCGGGTACTGCCGAGGATGTCAGCGAATATGATCATGTATTTAAACGTTTTTTGGCTCGTGCTCCCTGGCTTTTGGTGACCTTGTTTGCAGGATTGATCAGCGCTGCCGTAATGTCTTACTATCAGAGTATTGAAGCCGAATTATTAGGGCTGATTTTCTTCTTTATCCCATTGATCAATGGGATGTCAGGTAATGTAGGGGTGCAGTGCAGCACCGTGTTGGTACGGAGTATGGCGATTGGGGTGCTTTCCTCGGGCAAAAAAGGAGAAGCCGCTTTTAAAGAGGCGACGATTGGCTTAATCATAGGAGTCATTTTTGGTTGTTTATGCGGGACGATTATTTATCTGCTCAATAACTTTGGAATAGGTGATTTCAATGGAGACCCGCTTCAACTCGGTGTTATGGTTGCCGCAGGGGTATTAGGAGCCTCTCTGACAGCAACGACACTTGGAGTTTCTTCTCCCTTTTTCTTTGCTAAGATAGGAGTAGATCCCGCCTTGGCTGCGGGACCCATTGTGACCGCTTTCAACGACATTTTGTCGATGAGCATGTTCTTTTTAATTTCCGGGGTGATCCACACTGTTTTCTTTTCGTAACTCATCTTACGCAAAAAATGCCGTGAAAGGGGTGAGCGAAGAGGGCAAAATACAAGTATCGAGAGGAAGCCCAACTACTTGTTAGTTGGGTGACGAGCGATGCGTAGTAGATTGTCCTCTGCAGCCAGCCAATTCTGGCATTTTTTGCGTAAGATGAGTTCGTAACAAACTGCCGGACAATGCTTGATTGGAAAGGGGGCTGTGCTTGATGGACTGTGGCAAAAGCTAATATTAAATTTAGCTAGGATATAGGCATTCCCATATTAATACTCCCAATGACAAACCTGATAAACCTCCTATCATGGTGTAAAGACCCTCTCGATAGCCAGGAGGTGGATTATTATAGCAGTCTCGAGGTGTTCTATTACCGCATGTTGCAGCTGCTATTGTAGCACCCGTTGCTGCAATTATTAACAATACAATCCCGGTAATTGCGAAGGCTTTCCCAGCTCTCGTGAGGTTGCTGCAACATCTTCTTCTCCTAGATGTTGTGGTGCGAAGAAGCGGTTGGTCTCCTCCTACAGATTGATGTATTTGATTTAGGCTACTACTTAATTGAACTAGATGATTGTCGCCGGATATACTCATTATTCGATGCCCTTTTCTTATCGGGTTAATAAACTCGGGGGTTATCTTAACCCTTTCTTATTTTATTGATACGAAAAATTTTTTTATATCTTGATCTCCTTCCTAATCCAATCAAAATTGTTTTTATTCTGCTATACGATATCTGATAGAAATAGGGTTCTGCTTGATGGATTATGGCAAAAACTAAGATTAAATTTAACTATGAGACAGGCATTCATATTTCACATATTAATGTCTGCAATCCTAAACCGGCTACACCTGCTATCATGGTGTAAAAACCCCCTCGAAAGCCGGGTGAATTTTCATAGCAGTATTCAGGTGCTCCACTACCGCATGATGCCCATGCTATTGTAGCACCCGTTACTGTAATTATTCCCAAAACAGTCCCTGTAAATACGAAGATTTTTTCGGTTGTCGTGAGGTTGCTGCAACATCTGCTGCTACAACATCTTCTTCTCCTAGATGTTGTGGTGCGAAGAAACGGTTGATCGTCTCTTTGATTTAGGATAGTTAACTGAATTTGAGAATTGTCGCCAGAGATACTCATTATCCTGTTCCCTTTTCGTGTCGGGTTTATAAATTCGAGAATGATCTTAACATTTTCTTGTTTTATTAACACGAAAAATTTTGTGTCATCTTGTTGTTTTTTGTGCTTATTCTGCTATAAGAAGAGCCGACACATCTAAAGCTTTCTGACTTCCGTTTACCTTTCTATGATGAATTGATGTGCTATTTGGATCAAATTGATTCAAATCAATATAACGGATTGCTTGATCATTATAAGAGCGATAGTAGTATCTTAAGGAGCTCGGATCTTTGACTGAAGTTAACAACGTGCTGTCATAAGAGAAACCTGTTTTTTCTTTCTCTCTCACAGCTCCAGCAGGAATATCAAACTGGTTAAGAATATGAAATGCTTGGGAAACCGCTTCTTCTGCATGTTTTATAGAGATAGAAGATGTGGAGAAAATGGCTGCACGAATAAATCTTGAAGGGGGAGTAAAATCTCCCGGCAGGCCCACTAAACCGGACCCCTGTCCGAAAGGGGTGAGTTTCAGTCCCTGCAATGAAATGGAATCTACGTTATATACGCTTAAGTTAATGTAGTTGCATAAATTTGTAAGGTGCCAACCAAAAGCTGGAGAGTTTGTAAAAACCCCGATGGGGTTGTCATAAAGAACAAGCGTCCCATTAAGAGGCTCGATGACAAGGCTTTCCCCTGCCGCATCATAGACAATGTAGTGCATGGGAGGAGGCGTTTCTCCCCAGCTTTGAATAATCGTGGGTGCAATCACAACGGATTTTAAGGCGGCTTTGACTTCAGCTATGGTGGCAAATTGCGTGAGAATCCAGTTAGGAAACTCTACGGGAGAGAGTGCTTGGCTTATATTGGCTTGCGTAATGTTGGCATATTCAGCATAGCCGGGAAAATAGAAAGCCGCGGCAACAAGCCCTTTTTCATTTATACCATCCATTAAGACCTGCTCGTCAAAACAGTAGATTCCAATCGCGGCATATTTTGATTGGTAAGGCATCCCTTTCCCTTTGGGAACATTCCCAACAAAACGATAGTGCCTGGGAATCACGGCGATGCTCATTTCAATATCGCTGCCAAATTCCACAGTTCTCCCGGATACAACACCTCCATCTTCAGCTTTCAATCGGATCCCTGTGCATGCCAAAATCTCTTCACTGAACAGGATCAGTATCAATAAGAAAGAAATGACGATCTTTTTCTTATAACTCATTTTTGAGCAAATTTTTTTAATTTAATAAATTCCAGCAGATCGTTGTTGACCTGATTTTTATGGGTCGAGCACATCCCGTGTGGAGCTCCTTTGTAAATTTTCAGCTCGGCGTTTTTGAGGAGTCTAGCTGAAAGAATAGATGAATTGTTAATCGGAACAATCTGATCATCTTCACCATGCAGAAGCAGTGTAGGGATTTCTATCTTTTTAAGGTCTTCAGTGAAGTCTGTTTCAGAAAAAGCCTTGATACAATCAAAAATCGGCGAGAAACCGCCATGCATCCCTTGTAGCCAGAAAGAATCTCTAAAGCCCTGTGAAGCCTTCGATCCTGCGCGATTATATCCATAGAAAGGAGTACTCAGCTCTTTAAAGAAATGCGATCGGTCAGCCAGAAACCCCTCGCGCATTTGATCAAATACCGACAGAGGGAGGCCGTTGGGATTATTTTTTGTTTTAAGCATTAAAGGGGGAACTGACCCAATCAACACCACTTTTGAAACATTTGGTGATCCATGACGCCCAAGATAGCGGACAACTTCTCCTCCTCCGGTTGAGTGGCCCACGAGGATCATGTCTTTAAGTTTCAGGGCGTCTATAAGTTTGGCAAGATCATTGGCATAAGTATCCATATTATTGCCGCTCCAAGTCTGAGTAGATCTTCCGTGTCCTCTTCTGTCATGGGCAATACAGCGATATCCTTTCGATGCTAAAAAAAACATCTGATCTTCCCATGCATCGGAACATAAAGGCCAACCATGGCTAAAAACAATAGGCTGCCCTTCTCCCCAATCTTTAAAATAGATCTTGATATCTTGATTATTTTCCTTTCCTACTAACACATGAGTCATATCGCTTCCTATGATTTTTTTTTAGGGTTAGCGCATTTTTTCATTTGCCGTCAAATCAAAAAATCGAACATATTTAATTATACCATTTCCGAGAAATAACTTCCTAAATTGACACCGTCTAACACATCATTTTTGGACAGTCGTTTCTCGCACATGTTTAAAAACATGCGCTTCGAAACGCTTGTCCAAATCTGTTGTATTTTACAGCC
>JBAPRV010000118.1:0-3127 GCA_049281295.1 Chlamydiales bacterium | reverse complement strand
CGGTAGAGCAGAGGACTGAAAATCCTTGTGTCGCCAGTTCGATTCTGGCTCTGGCCAAATTTCGTATTTAGAGCTGCGCATCTTGGCTTTTCTCTCCTCCGCCGTGCTACTCGCACTGCCGTCGTCGAGAAAATCCAATCTGCTTGCTCTAAACACGAAATTTTCATTCAGGTAACAAGAACGCCTTTTGAACGATCTCTCCTCGTCCGTGCTACTTTCTTCGAGATCATCTAAAATCCACTTCTTTTTAGCCGGAAATTTCTTCACTATTCAGATTTTTTTGTAATTCATTGATTAAAAAAATAATTGATGGCCAAAGTTGATTGAGTTCTACGCCTTTTTCAGGTGGGAGAAATCGGTCCATCTCTTTTTTAAACTCTGTAGCGAATTTTTTTTCTTCACGGAGTTTTTGTAATCTTTCATCGAATGTATCCCTAAAGTGATCAAGGGAGATATTCCTATCTTGAAGTTTTAGGGGAATCAAATGAAAACGCGGCTGAATTCCTCTTTGATGAAGCCAAACCATGTCCCAAAGATCTCGATATTTTAACCGATTCGGGCGTAAGGCAAAGGCTATTAATTTGTCCGCATATATTTCTTCTCGACTTTGTGCTTGGATGACCAGTCCATCCGTGCCCATATCTATTCCGTAGTGGTTTTGAATAAACACTGGACTCTTTTCATAGGAGTTTACAGAGCAAATATCGATATTGATTCTCTGTATCGGTAGATGGTTTGTTTCTGGTCTTGTGAAGACTTTTATTTTCCATGTATTCACGTCATGAACATCTTTGACAGGCTCAGAAACTGTTACAGGAAGTCCATACTTTTCCTGTAGCCCTTCTATTATGGTATCTCCAAGGGTTGACAAAATCGTTCGAGAAAAGTTTGATCCTCCTGTAAAATCTAAATCTTCACTAAGCCTGACTCCTCCATAGCAGGTTCGTAGACATGTGCCCCCTATGAAGGTGAGTTCCGTTGTTAAGTTGCTCTGTCTTAAGATTCGCAAGATATCATGATGTAAAAGCTCTTTTTCAACCGCAATTCGGAGAGGAAATAAATCCGGTTGGTTTTTCAGAGCTTCTGCGATGAGTCTATCAAATAAGTTCATTGGCTAGCTCCCAATCAATTAAATCACAACTGCGGTGCGTTGCTTTCATGTCTCTCAGAGCAAGAGAAACGCTTGCTTTCCAAAGACCGCAACGAGGGTCATAAGCCAACAGATCAGCTAAATCTGATGGTTTTTGGTTGGTGTGCACAAACTCAATCGTCCCATACTTTCCGCAAGAAAATTTATAGCTTCGACCAGAAGTCATTAGTGTAATCCAGTTTAAGGGGACTTGCGAAATCACTCCTGCATCACTTAATACTGTCTCCAAACTAATGTAATTAAATGTATTAGATCTGAGAACAGCTGCCGCATGATAAAGCAATAATCCATCCTGAGGTTGAGCCTTAGGATATAAATAAAGTCCTTTGCAAAGGCGAATTAACAGGCCATGAGAAACCGCACGGCTTAATAAAGTCTTAAAGGCCCCGTCTGAAAGCTTGGGTAACAAAGGTCTTAAGTCACTAGAAAAGAAAAGATAATGCTTTTCATTGGCATTTTCTCCAAGCCACTGATTCAGGTAATTAATTGACTGCATGATTGGAAAGTAACTATACAATAAGTTACAGTTATTGTAACTTTGTGTGCAGTTAAAATAAAGGAAAATTTTAAAACAGAGAAATGGTATAAAAACTACACAAAAGGTTACGCTTTTTGTAACCTTTTGTGTAGTCAAGGAATTGCCAAAAATAGGCAGTAGCCGCAAAGGTTGGTTTAAAGCATTAGAAGGTGGTTTTCAGAAATGTTTTTTCGAGACTGAAAGGACGTCTCTACCAGTTTAGCTGTAGCTCTGGTTCAAATGTTGGGCAAAGAGCGGGGCGTTTTTCACCCTTCTCTCCTAAGCCGTACTACTTGTATTGCCCTCGTCGAAAATTTCCAAATTGCTTGCTTTTTAGCCCGCAACTTCTTTTAGGAATAATCCTCATAGTTAAAATTTGCTTCTTCAGCTGACCGATTCATTTTTTTATTAAAAAAAAAATGAAAAATATATATAGAAAAATAAATAAAGATGCAGAAAGGGGAATGTCAGATGTCTCGGTTAGCAAGTTCAATAATCTTTGCTTTATTACTTGGTATTAGTGGTTTATATGCAGATTATGGATCACTAAATTGTAGTGATTGCTGCTGCTTCGATGGCTTTTATGCAGGAGGGGGCCTTGGTGCTGCCGTTAACACAGCCAAAACCAAAGTTGACATGTTTTCAAATATTATTCTTATTGTGGAGAGTGAAACTGACGTTCCTCTTGCTCTTTCGAATACAATTGACGATGGTATCTATGAAACCAGCCCATGGGGAGAACTTTTTGTCGGATGGGGAAAGCAGTGTTCATGCCTTTATCTGGGTGGGCGTTTTGGAATCAACTTTTCCAGTTTTTGTCCCAAAGTTGATTCTAATGTTAGTTTGGTAGGTGATTCAAGCGGAATACTCGATGTGGATAATTTTATTATCGATAGTAACTTAAAAACAAAACTTTGGTGTGTTGAATATACATTTGACTTCAAACCTGGAATTGTTTTTTGTAAGAGAGCAATGTTATTTGGGATCATAGGTGTTGCTGTCAACAAAGAGAGACTCATGGGAAGATCTATCTTCACCGCCTCCTCAACAATTGGTATTGGTTCTATTTCAAATGAAAATCAAGTGGATAGAGACAAAACTTCTGCGGCTTTCCGAGGTGGGCTCGGGGTAGAATATATGTTTGCTCGTTGTTGGAGTTTGCAACTCAACTCTGTTTATACACGCTATTGGAAGTTGAGGGGTAGCGAGACTGCGTTTTTTCTCTTTCCAGGAGTTAACCCTAACACCCATTCATCAGCCTTTTCTACAAGAGCGAGCAAATATGTAGCTTCAATTGGGTTAACTCGATATTTTTAGCCTAGCTCAGAGTTCTTTATCCATCTAGGCCGTAAAACCCGGCCATTCATGGGCGGGATATAAGGCCTAAATTGCCTTTTTTTTGCATGCAAAAATTTGGCAATTTCCATTTTCACAAGCTCGCTTTGAAAGCGTTGACACAC
>JBAPRV010000117.1:0-2680 GCA_049281295.1 Chlamydiales bacterium | reverse complement strand
CCAAGTACAAAGCAATGTTTCAGATGTAAAACAAGAAATGAAATATCCCTGGATCAAAGAGAATATATTTGCAGCTGTGGGCACCGGATGCATCGGGATCATAATGCAGCATTAAACTTAAGGGCCGTCGGGATGTCGGTCTAAAGCCTGTGGAGCTGCCCAGGTTGCTGGGAGCGAGGAATCAGGAATCCCTCGCCTTTTAGGCGAGGGAGGTTCAACAAGAATAGTGCAATTCGTTGAGTATTGAAAGGTAAACCAAATTAGACACAACAGTGATATAAAACTTTTTATATAAGATATTTTTTAAAAATAGCCAGCATCTCATCAAGTTTGCTATCACATTGTTCAATCGCCTTTTCAATGGAGTGAGCATCTGGATGGTGATGCTTTTCAACCACCCCGCAATAGAGTTTGATTTTAGGTTCGGTCCCTGATGGACGAAGGACAATCTTTGTCTGATCTGCTAGCCAAAAACGCAGTACATCCGACTTAGGCAATAAGAGTGGGGTTATCTCTTCTGTTTGCAGATGATGAGCTTTACGGGAAAGATAATCTTCAATCACAATGACATCCACATCTCCCACAGATTGAATCAGGCTGTCTCGAAGCCGGGACATGATAGAGCGCATCTTCTCACCCCCTTCCTTCCCTTCATAAGTGAGAGAGATGAGCTTTTCACGGTATATGCCGTGCCGTTGGTATATTTTATAAAGCGAATCGACCCAAGTTTTCCCTTCAAGCTTTGCCTGAAGAGCGGCTTCACAGGCGCAAGCTGCAGAAATAATCGCATCTTTGTCTCGAACATGCGTCCCAAGAAGATAGCCGTATGACTCTTCGCCGCCAAAAATATAATGGTGAGTCGATACATTAGCTTCTTTTTCAGCTTCCCATTGAGCAATCTTTTCCCCAACATACTTAAAACCCGTCAAGACATCGATACAACCTACTTGATAGTGTTCGGCAATAGCCCGGGAAAGCTCAGTGGTGACAATCGTTTTGATAAACATCGCTTTAGGGGGCATCATCTGCGTTTGCTTTAAAGAGCTGCAGATATGTTCCAAAAGAAGGCAAGCGACTTGATTCCCGTCAAAAAAGAAAGGCTTCCCCTCATGGCGTACTACAACGCCTAAACGATCGGTATCCGGATCGGTCCCCAGTAAAATATCTCCCTCGCTTTGCTGCAGCTTATCAACACCGATAGCAAGCGTTTCGTGGTATTCAGGATTGGGTGATTTAACCGTGGGGAAACGTCCATCCGGGATCTCTTGCTCCTTAACGATTTCTAAGTTGGTAAACCCCCAATCTTTAAGGGCTCGTGGTACCATCGTAATTCCTGCGCCATGCAGGCTGGTGTAGACAACTTTCAGCTGGTTCCCCTGAGTGTAATTGTCGCCGGGATGGAGTTGAAGGGGACGAATAGCCTCTATATAGGCGGCATCAATTTCACCGTTTAACTCCGTAATGAGAGGGTGTGGAAAAGAAGCGGTTTTAATTTCTTTTGTTTTCTCAACCTCTTCAATAATCCCTTTATCATGGGGAGGTAAGACCTGCCCTCCATGGCTCCAGTAGACTTTGTATCCATTATACTGGGGCGGGTTATGGGACGCAGTAATCATAATGCCCGCAGTGCATTTTTTATACAGCACTCCGAACGAGGCTAAGGCAACAGGTCTAAGCTCTTTATATAGAAAAACACCTATTCCGTTTGCGGCTAAAACTTTTGCAGATTCTTCGGCAAATTGCCGAGAGTGCGTGCGGCAGTCATAGCTGATTAAAACAGAGTGCTGTTCACCGGCAGGGGTCTGTTTTAGGAGATAATTGGATAATCCTTGCGTTGCTTTTCGAACCGTATAGATATTCATGCGATTCGTGCCGACACCATCCACTCCACGCAACCCTCCCGTGCCAAAAGAGAGGTGAGTGTAGAAGGCGTCGAGAGCCTCTTCGGGATCTTCCCTTAGAAGACGGTGCACTTCTTTTTTCGACTCCTCATCATAATTTCCATTGAGCCAGCCGTCGATATTTTTCTGAGTATTTGGGTCGATAACGATTTCAGTTTTTTTCATTTCTTTTTATCTGAACTAATTTTTGCTCTTCTATAGTTTCATGCGAGACAACAGGCGCTGACCCGCAGATTCCCTCGCAGGTTTTAGCTGCAGCTTCCCAGCTATTCTCAGATTCGAGATGTTCAGGCCACCAAGGGAAAGTGCGGCATTGAGTGGGACGCGCCTCATAGATTTGGCATTGATTGTTTTTCAAGAAAACACAATCATATGTGCTTTTCGATTCAGTAAGAGAATAACGGCCGGCTACCCGACGAACATATCTTCGAATGCACTCTTTAACAGGGATTTGAAGGAAATCGGCTATTTTTTCCAACTCCTTTTCATTGACCCAAACGTAACCCGGGCTTCCCGTACAACATTTACCGCACCCGGTGCATTGAAAACGGAGCCCTTTTCGATACCACGTATGACCCTTCTTCTTCTCCAAGTTTACACCTTTCGTTGAGATAGAGAAAATTAGCATAGCTTTCTCGCATTGTAAAGAAAGTTATCCATCTAGGCCGTAAAACCCGGCTATTCATGGGCGGGATATAAGGCCTAAATTGCCTTTTTTTTGCATGCAAAAACTTGGCAATTTCCATTTTCACAAGCTCGCTTTGAAAGCGTTGACACAC
>JBAPRV010000116.1:0-8103 GCA_049281295.1 Chlamydiales bacterium | reverse complement strand
CAAAAACATAGTTTTTCCCTAAAAATTTCTTTAAGGTTTTAATCTTGGCAGGTGATTCGACAACTATTAAGGCTTTTCCCATTTACCTAACTGTTACTCTCTTTTTTTTAATGAGAAAACATTTATTCCCCAATAAGAATAAAAAGTTTTAGCAAAAGCCCCCCTTTTTCCACAAGCCGAGCTTTCTGACAGCCTAAATTACTGTAGCAATATAAAAACAAAATTAAGCAAAGCGATCTAGATTTGTAAAGCTTTAGACTCATGTTGCCTATCTTTAATCAAAAAGATATATAAATTAAAAGAAAATATTAATTATTGTTCATTTTCTGAAAATATTATATATTATTCCTATGGATATTCGAGAACGTCTTATAAAATATAACACGCGCGGTTTAATTGCGGGGCCTGAGGAATCGGAAGAGACCTTTTTCATCAGATGTAAATCAATACAATCGACATCTCCTCCCCTCTCTTTTTCCCTGGCCAAAAAGATGTTTGATATAGATCCTGATTGGATTTCCATTAACTACACCAACAAAAAACTCCGTTTCTGGGAAGGAGGGTGTACCTGGATTGAGCCCAACAAAGTCGTTCTTCAATTAAACAAAGCATTTAAAGAAAAAGAGACCTATCTGGGCTTGTATACACGCGATGAACTCATTGCTCATGAACTGGTGCATGTAGCCCGCCTAGCTTTCGAAGAGCCCATATTTGAAGAAATTCTCGCCTATTCAACCTCGCCCTCCCATTTTCGACGTTTTTTTGGCCCTTTTTTCCGCACCTCCAAAGGATCGCGCTTTCTTTTAATCGGTTTTCTAGCCTGCTTAGGGGCAGCTTTCTTTTCCTTCTTTGTAGGGGTTGCCTACCTCTGTTTGTTCGGATTAATAGGGTTCAATATATGCAGGCTCCTGCGCGCTCAATATATCTTTTCAAGAACACAGAAAAAACTTATTCAATTGGTTGGAGCGGAAAGAGCCTTGCCTATCATGATACGGTTGACCGACCGAGAAATCATTCGCTTCTCTAAAAAAACCAAAGAACAGATCCTTGCCTTTGCTCAAAAGATGAGTAAAAACCAGCTTCGCTGGAAACAAATCTACTACGCCTATTTTGAGACCCCTGCATAACTTAGAAAATGCCGCCAAATAACTCTTTCCAGCTATCTTTGAAAGTTTCCATTTTCCTCTTATCTCATTGATAATGAGAAAAATGGAAATTTTCAAATCTAACCGGAAAGAGCTCATTTTTCGACATTTTCTAAGTTATGCAGAGGTCTCATTTTGAAACTTGCGATTGCTCAAAAAAAAATAATACATAAAATCAAGTTTGATGAAGCTTATCTACTTATTTGCTTACCTGTTTTGGGCGTTGCCTCTTTCAGCGATTTCCTACTCGGATGGCGCTATAAAAAAACCCCTCTCCTTGCAAGAAATGCCTGATAATCCAATGACTGCTTTCCAGGCCTGGTTCCAAGAAGCCTTCAGATTGGAAGGAAAACAGAACGCTTCAACTATGACTCTTTCAACAGCGACAGCGGGAGGGCGTCCCTCTTCTCGCATGATGCTTTTGAAAGGTGTGAATGATCAAGGGCTCATATTTTACGGAGATTTAAGAAGCACAAAATTTCAACAGTTAAGGATAAATCCTTACGCCTCTATTGCTTTTTACTGGCCAGCCCTTCGACGGCAAGTGATAGTGTCGGGAAAAGTCGTTCCAGTTCCCGCTGAAATAGCAGGAGAGTATTTTTCTACCAGAAAAAGAGATTCGCAAGCAGCAAGCCACGTCTGCAATCAAGGAAGTCCACTTAACTCGAGAGAGGAGCTTCTAGCAGCTCATCAAGAGGTGATGGATAAATACGAAAATCAAGAAATTCCTGCACCCACCCATTGGGGAGGGTATCAACTCATTCCCGATCGAGCCGAATTTTGGCAAGGCGATCCCAAAAATCTTCATTCCAGAGTAGAATACACCAAAAGCAACGGCAACTGGAAAAAGCAGTTCCTACACCCGTGATTCAAGGCTTTGCAAATTGATATATCAGTGAGTGTTAGATATAAGTTTCCGCATGTTTTCTTTACATTGCATAAGCTTGTTTGGATTCCTTTCGTCTTTAGGAAGCATAGTAACTAGGGCAATATAACCACCTATTTCGTACGGGTCATACATGTCTTCGACAAAAGGATAAACTCTTTCTAAAATATCCACTATTTGATCTGAAGACCACCCTTTAAATATTTTTTCTAGGTTATCAATTAATTTTCGGTCAATCTCTGGTATGTGTTTAAAAATGGTAGCAAACTGATTGATGACCTTAGGATCTTTTATTTCAGCAAAAAGAGGGGCTATTTTGATAAAATTGTCTGTCTTTTCACACAACATCTTAATTTTTCCAGCTTCTGCCTGTAAAACGGGGTTGTCTTGACTACAGGATTGATCAATCTGATGCAAAAGAGACTGAAGCACCCTTATTTGCTTTTCCTCAGAAAGTTGGGCATATTGATCTGAACTTCCCGGTTCGTATTTCAATCTCATTTCAATAACATGCTGAATTTTTTTTGCTATTTGGCTATCCAAAATTCCGGGTTGGCGTTCATCTGGATTATTCACAATACGATAGGTGGCATCATCGTTAATACAAATATCAAAATTAGGTTGAAAAATCATGATTACACTTTCTTTAAAATAACTCTATTTCTCGATTAAGATAACTCCCCTTACGCAAAAAATGCCGTGAAAGGGGTGAGCGAAGGGGGCAAAATACCAGTATCGAGAGGAAGCCCAACTACTTGTTAGTTGGGTGACGAACGATGCGCAGTAGATTGTCCTCTGTAGCCAGCCTATTCTGGCATTTTTTGCGTATGGTGAGTTAAGATAACGTAAAGAGCAATTTCTTCCCAAATATTTCGATGATGATCTAGTGTATTTTTCTTTGCACCGTGTTGCCAATTCCTAATTGTTGCCGATACTTTGCAACTGTTCGACGTGCACAGGGAATCCCTTCTTTTTTAATCATCGATGAAATGATCTCATCAGAAAGTGGACGGTGACGATCTTCCTCAGCAATGATGTGCCGAAGCAGATCTTTGACTGTTTGAGCTGAAATACTCTCTCCTTGTTCGGTGAGATAGGCATGGGTGAAAAAAGAACGAAGAGGGAGAATACCGCGTGGGCAGCTGATGTATTTGTTGGCAACAGCACGAGCAATTGTCGATTCGTGCAGTTCCAACTTTTCCGCCACCTCTTTCATCGTAAGGGGAGAGAGCTTCCCTTTGGAACTTCTGAAAAATGCATTTTGTGATTTGATAAGCTCTGAGGTGATCCGGTAAAGTGTTTGATGTCTTTCGTATAAATTACGAAGAAGCCATTTTCCTGAAAGAATTTTTTCCTGGATATAAGAACGGGCCTCTTCATTCAAACTTTTATCTTCAAGCATTTTTAAATAGTGATGATTTAACCGTAAGCTTGGGATATTCTCCTCGTTCACCTCTATGGCAAACCGTCCTTTCTCATAATGGATGGCCACATCCGGAATAAGATGTTGCACAAGCTGACGATAATGCCCTGAAGCTAAATTCGTTCCAGGATGGAGATCGAGATGGACAATCTGGTCTGTGATGATCTTGTGGATCTCTTCATTCTTCTTGCCCAATGCCTTGGCAATTAAAGGAATTCGATTGTGGATCAGGTCATCATAATGATGGGCTACCATGCGGAAAGTGAGTGTATCCTCTTTTCCCATTGCTTTGAGTTGAATCAATAAAGACTCTTGAAGAGTTTGTGCCCCTACTCCGGCAGGCTCAAAGGTTTGAATTGTTTTTAAAACTTCCTTCAATAACTCGAGAGATGAAGCAGTGAGAAGGGCGATCTCTTCTAATGGTGTGGTTAGAAATCCATCTGAATCAAGATGCCCCAATAAATATTCGGCAAGCTTTAGAGTTTCAGGATCTGAAAAAACCTCCTTGGCCTGCTCCATTAACAGATCGAAGAGAGAGTGCTCATAGGCAAGTGTATTTTCAATAAACGCCTTTAAGTCCTCTTCCTCTCTCTCCCCTTGGCAAGAGGGAGGACGGATCTGTTCATCCATTTGCTTGAGCATTTCCCAAAGCTGGTCTTCTCCCTCCTCACCAAGCTCAAGAAGAGGGTTTTGAGCCAATTCATCTTCGATCAAAGTGGAGAGCTCGCGAATAGGAAGTTGAAGCAGATGCAGAGCTTGTTGCATTTGAGGAGAAAGAATCAGCCGTTGAACCGGTTTAAGCTGCTGGCTCTGATGCAAATGGTTTTTCATTGATGTTTGTCGATATACTTCCTAGGAATTTCCCTGAGGAAGCGGCTCGGTCTCATCAACCTCCGATTGCCCCAAATAAAGCGCATCTCGGCGGCGGTGAGGTAGAGTCGCTCTTTTGCCCTCGTCATTCCTACATAACATAATCGACGTTCTTCCTCTAGCGCCTCATAATTATCGCGTGCATTTGCATGAGGAAATAGGTCTTCCTCCATCCCGACGAGAAAGGCAGCTGTAAATTCTAACCCCTTGCCATTGTGCAATGTCATTAAGTTCACTCGATTTTGGGCAAATCGGGCCTCATCTATAGAACTTTTTAAAGTGAGCTCTTCAAGAAACGTCTCCAATGAATTGGATTCATTTAGTTTTTCCCACTCATACGCTTTTGAGATGAGCTCTTCTACGTTGGCTTTCCGATCTTCGTAGGTCTCTTTATCCTCTCGCAGCACCTCAAGGTAGTGAGCATTTCTAACAGCGGCTATTAATAGTTCTTGTAAGCTGCAATTGGGCTGAAGAGCTCTTAAATCCCGAATTAAAGTGATATATTCCTCAAGCCCCTCTTTTTGTTTTTTGGTCAAGCGAACACCCTTTTCCTCTCCCCGGCACAGCTTGCAAACATATTCGAGCAAGGGAACCTCTTGGTTTAAGGCTTGTTGTCCGATGTTTTCAACCGTTGAGGCTCCCAGCCCCCGTTTGGGCAGGTTGATCGTTCGGGCAAAGGAGATGAAATCATGATCCGAGGCGACCATTTTTAAAAAAGCAAGCAGATCTTTGATCTCTTTTCGGTGATAAAAGGAAATGCCGCCGACAATGACGTATGGAATTTGTTTTCGAAGTAAAAAATCTTCAAAGAGTCGAGATTGAAAGTTTGTCCGATAAAAAATCGTAATTTCATTGAGAGGGATGCCATGAAAAGTATGCAGCTGCTCAATTTCATGGACGACAAAACCGGCCTCTTCCCTTTCGGTCTCTGCCACAAAAAGAGTAATTTTATCGCCCTCCCCTCGATCGGACCAAAGTACTTTTTCGTAGCGCGATCGGTTATTTTGAATCAGTTCATTTGCTGCATTCAAAATGGTCTCTCGACTTCGATAGTTTTTTTCAAGACGGATTACTTTAGCTCCCGGGTAGTCACGCTCAAAATTTAAGATGTTTTCAATATTTGCTCCTCGCCAGGAATAGATCGATTGATCCGGGTCTCCCACAACAAAAATCTGGCCCGTTTTTCCCATAATAAGTTGAGCCATTAAATATTGGGCATGGTTTGTATCTTGATATTCATCAATCAACAAATAGGGCCACATCTGTTGATAACTCTTGAGTATTTCAGGTTCTTTTTGAAAGAGGCGGACCGTTAAGTAGAGAAGGTCGTCGAAGTCCAGGGCATTCGACTCAAAAAGACGTTCTTGATAAAGACCGTACACTTGGGGAAATGTCCTTTGCATCGCATGTGAGAGGGTTGAAAGATCGAGATCTGAAGGAGAGTGAAGATGATTCTTCGCTCTCGAAATAGCACTACGAAAGGCTTTAAAATGAGTTTTATCTCTTTTTATACCCAGCGCATCGAGGCACCCTTTCAACAATTTATTGGCATCCTCTTCATCATAAATGATGAAATCATTTTTATAGCCCAGCGGGTGGATCGACTCTCTTAGGATGCGGACCCCTAAGCTATGAAAGGTACAAATAACAGGATAGGCTTCAAGTCCCCTCCCTTGATCTAATAGTCGATGAATGCGTTCTTGCATCTCCCCGGCAGCCTTATTCGTAAAAGTGACGGCCAATATCTGAGAGGGGTGGACCCCTGACTCGATAAGGAAGGCGATGCGGTAGGTGACCACCCGAGTTTTACCCGATCCTGCCCCTGCCAAAATAAGTAGAGGGCCTCCCTGATGGGTCACCGCCTCGTGTTGAGAGGTATTTAATTCTTTGAGCAAATCCATGATGGGAAAAATCATATCACAATCGGAGTTTTGAAACTCAACGCTCGGCTAAAAAATCTAGCTGATTTTGCAGCATCTCCTGAAAGCCTGAGGAAGCGCCTCGAGTCGTTTTAATGACCGTTCCTTCCGGGTCGAGAAGAATCAAGGTGGGATAGCCGGAAATTCCAAAATGAGGACGGAGCTGATCTTGCTTATCTTCTACCCATTCAAGATGAGGACCCAAAGCTTGTAAATCTGAAGGGAGCTGATGGCTGATATTGATAAACCGAAACCCTTTCCCATAAAAATCCGAAGCCATTTCATCAAGTGTTGGAATCTGCTCTTTGCAATAGAGACAATTTGCTGAAACAAAATTCAAAACTACCCCCTTGTATGAAGGGAGTTCTTCTAGAGATAGGGATTCATTTGCAGTTGTCATGAGCTCAAAAGGTTTGACCTTTGACCCTGTTTTTACAAGCACATGAGAGCTTTTTACTTGTAGCCCATAAACCAAAAAGGTGAAATTCAAAGTGCTAAATAACGCCATCGCTGCCATGAAGGAGGCAAAAACAAGCGACAGTTTCATTCCCACCATCTCTTCGCCTCTCTCTTGACTCGGCTTCCACAAGAGCCACATCCCTAAATGGCATCCATGACAGACGAGACAAATCAAGCACCAACCGGAACCAATATAGGTCAAACCGATAGCCAGTCCAATAGACCAAGCTATGCCGGCATATTTCATCGAGCGGGAAGGCCATGACCGAAAACAGAGAATAGAGGTTAAAAAAGCAGAAAAATAAGCAGCGGCAAACATAGGTAGATAAGGCGTAAAGGTAGTACAGCTGCTGCAATTGGAAATTCCGAAAAATTCAGGAACGCCGGGCAGTTTAAAGAAGAGAAAAAAAAGTGCAATAAGAGCCAAGAATGAGGAGTACATTATTCCGGACAGTAGCTTTGGGGAGGATTCTCTAATCCTAAAGCTTTCATGAGCACCTGCACATTCATTAAAAAGGACTCGGAGGAAGCAGCCGACCAGTACCCAGTCTCGCAGGTCGATTGTTCACAATTTCCACCCAATGTTTTAAAATCGCCTGTCCGCCTCACGGGACAGAGGCAAATTGCTTGAGAGGGATCCATAGGATCGATTGTACACGGTTGATCTAAACAATCGCTCCAAGGCATTCCTGAAGCACATGACATGACCTCTTTAACAGGAAAATCATCGAAAGAAAAGGTGGAGATCAGATGCTGGATGCCCTGTTGATCCGTCGTAGGAGCTCTTTTATCGCAATCAGTGAGCCCTAAACTTTTTCCCTTTCGAACCTCACAATAACAAATCGCCTCGTTCGAGTTGTCGGGGCTGGGAACACACTGAGCAGAGGTGCACAAAGCATAGAGCTGGTCGCATATTACATTCTTAGTTCCTTTTAGTTTTGCACAGCTTCCGATCACTCCAAGGGCCGCTACTAATGCTAAAGTGATAAATGTAATATTTTTTTCCATAACTCCTTACTCTTACCAGGGAAAAAAAAACCCTGTCAACTCTTTTACTTTACGGAATAGGGATGGGTTTCCATGCCGTTAATATGATGAAAAAAACTTGACACCTCTACTAGCAAATTAATAAAATTGCTTCTCTAATTTTTTTTACATTTTAAGGAGTTAAGAATGACAACGAGCTCTAGCACCATTGCAACCTATTTGGGAAACACTCAGGCCAATGAGTCAACTCCAAGACAAACAGGCTATTTTAATCATAGAACCGTTACTTATCCATCTAGGCCGTAAAACCCGGCCATTCATGGGCGGGATATAAGGCCTAAATTGCCTTTTTTTTGCATGCAAAAACTTGGCAATTTCCATTTTCACAAGCTCGCTTTGAAAGCGTTGACACAC
>JBAPRV010000115.1:0-10429 GCA_049281295.1 Chlamydiales bacterium | reverse complement strand
CATTTTGAGCCTCTTTCTTTTGTGTGTTATTGTTCAACAACAACCTTAAGAAATTTGAGGCTCTTTTTCAATTATTTTTTTATTTCAAATCATTCATACTGAATTGGTTCAAAATCGAACTGAGGTTAGTTATGTGGGCTCCATTGTTATCAGGGTAGAGGAATGCTGAATTTAGTGTGAGTGTTGATAGCCTCTGCTTTCAATAGAGTCCTAGAATCCTGCCATAAGGCCAAATTTAAAGCCAAAACCATACAAGCGGGTCGTACGGTATTGGTAAAATTCATTAGGGTTGGTGCTATCAACGACACGCTTTTGGGAATTATTAATAGGATAGGAATGGCCGTCAAATTCAATAAAAGCGCTTATGCATTTAGTGATTAATGCATTAATTCCAGTTCCAAACGCATAACCCCAATTATGATAGCATTGTTTATCTTTACCAAGACCCGAAGGACCATTTTCTTCATTGATTTCTCGAGCCTGCTTCCAACCAACATAGGAGGGGCCAAATTTGGCATACAAAAGAAGGCAATTGCCAAGTTTGGCTCCTGGCTCTAGGCATAAGTCGACTATATATTTTACCTTCATTTTATTAGGAAAAAAATCACTTAAGAATCCGTCGTAATCAGAATGGTTAGCCTCAGAGCTATACCCAGTAGCGGCCGCTTTCAAAGCAAGAGTAAACCGTTCACAAAAAGAAATTCCATAGCCAACAAATCCTCCTCCCCCTGGAGCTCGTTGAGTAGAGTCATATTCCCATAAGTTTTGATCAGCTGGATCACCGGCTGTATCCAAAGCCAGATCTTTTGTGTGGAAGTAGAAGGAGTGAAAGGTAGCATATCCTCCTACTAGAAAACCCGATCCAAGAGAGCTGTGAGGGTCCGGCGCATAGTTATAGCCATAGAGCTGGGGTACGCAAGCACTTGTGAATAAAAGCAGTTTAAGAAAAACTCTTCGAAACATTTATTGTCCTCCTTTCGGGCATTTTATTTTCCCTAGATATCAGCTACTAGCTATCTCCCTTAAAACTCTGCCGATAAACCGAATCTAAAACCAAAACCATACAAGCGAGTCACACGGTAATCCAAGTCTTCGCTAGCGTCATTGCTATTATCAACGTGCCTTTTGGAATTATTAAAAGGGTAGGAATGGCCATCAAATTCAATAAAAGCACTCACACATCTACTAATTAAAGTGTCAACACCAGCTCCAAAAACATATCCCCAATTATGAAAGTGCGATTTATCCTCACCAACCACTTGGAAAGGCAGTTCATTTAGAAGGATCTGTCGAGTCTGTCTCCATCCAACATAAGAAGGACCAAATTTGGCGTACAAAAGAAAGCAATTGCCAAGTTTGGCTCCCGGCTCTAAACTTAAGTCGACTATATATTTTACCTTCATTTTATTAGGGTAAACAAGAACCGGGCTATCGTCGTAATAGGAGTGTTTAGCCTCAGAGCTATACCCGGTAGCTGCCGCTTTCAAAGCAAGAGTAAACCGTTCACAAAAAGAAATCCCATAGCCAATAAATCCTCCTCCCCCTGGAGCTCGTTGAATAGAGTCATATTCCCATAAACCCTGTTCAATTTCATCACCGAATAGATCGAAAGTCTGATCTTTTGTATGAAAGTAGAAGATGTGAAAAGTAGCATAACCTCCTACTAGAAAGCCCGTTCCTAGAGAACCAGAATTGCCAGCTTCACTGTTAAAGCCATACAACGAAGGTGCGCAAGTGCTAATGAATAAAAGCAGTTTAAGAAAAAAACTTCGATACATTTATTATCCTCCTTTCGCGCATTTTATTTTCTCTAGATATGGCTTCTAGCTATGTCCCTTAAAACTGCGCCATTAAACCGAATCTAAAACCAAAACCATACAAATGAGTCACACGGTATTCTAAAAAATCATTAAAGCCGCTGACATTCTCAACAATTCGCCTTTTGGAATTATTAATAGGGTAGGAGTGACCATCAAATTCAATAAAAGCACTCGTACCTCTAGTAATTGAAATATTAGCGGTAGCTCCAAACTCATATCCCCAGTTACGAAAGTACTGTTCATCTTCGTCAAGCACTGGTAGAGGTAGGGTATTATCTATAATCTGCCGAACCTGCCTCCATCCAACATAAGAGGGACCGAATTTGACTGACAAAAGTAGACAATTTCCAATCCTGACACCCGGCTCCAAGCTTAAGTCAACAACGTATCTCACACGCATTTTGTTTGGGAAACTGAGTGTTGGATTAAAATCGAAATATGAATACTGAGCTTCAGAAGCATAGCCGGTTACTGCCGCTTTAAAGGCAAGGTTAAGTCGTTCACAGAAGGGGACCCCCCAGCCTATAAAACTTCCCCCTCCCGGAGCACGTTGGAAGGCATCATATTCCCAAAGCTCGCTTTGAACTGTTGGAAGGGCGAATACATTATCTTTAGTATGAAACTCAAAGACATGAAATGTTCCATATGCCCCAACCAGAAAACCCGATCCTAAACAATTGGAACAGCTCTCCTTACTCAATAGCGGAGCCGTGCTAACACTGATTAACAAAAGCAGGTTTAGAAAAAACTTTCGAAGCATATCACCATCCTCGCTTTCAAGTGGGGGTTAGAATCTACTAATTCTTTAAATTTTCTGTAAGAAAAAATTTTCTTTTTTGTCTCTAGTTATCTAATATGAGCCGTACTATTATAGGCATCTATGATCCGCTTTCTTGTCTTTCTTTTGCTGTTTCCAGTTTTAGCTTTTGCCGAACTTGCCGTTTCACCTGAACAGCTCGATGAAAGCCTTGCAGAACATATTCAATTTTCTTCTGAGGGACCCAATTATGTGGGTCATATTTATATCGGAGGACATCAGAATCAAATTTCACAAGGAACGTATCTCTACGTTAAAAATGCGCTGGATTACTACAAAGAACTGCAACCCTCTTTTATCATCTTAGAGCTCGATTCACCGGGCGGGCAGGTTTTTCCTGCTCAAAAAATTTCAGATGCCTTAAAGGAGATTGACACGCAATATGGCATTCCTGTGGTCGCTTATATTAATAATTGGGCTATCTCAGCCGGGGCTATGCTCGCTTTCTCTTCCCGCTATATTACCATTGTTAAAGATGCAAGCATGGGCGCTGCCCAGCCGGTGACGCAAACCGGGGAGGGAACCTCCGAGAAAGTCAATTCAGCCATACGGGCTGACTTTGCCAATCGGGCCGCTTTTTTTGATCGAAATCCTCTGATTGCTGAAGCGATGGTCGATGCCGATATAATTTTAGTTGTGCGAAATGGAGAGATTATTGAGTTGGACAATAACGATCAAATCGAGTCGTCGGATCAGGTGATCACCAAGAAAGGAAAGCTATTAACATTAAATTCTAAAGAATTGATCGAATGGGGGGTCGCCGATATCCGCCTTCTGCCAGAAAAATTGTCTCCGATTACCGAAGAAGAAAAGAAGCATGGCGAGTGGCCTGCTAGTAAAGAGCTTCTTTTTACATATCCTTTTTTCAAGCAGATTCCTAATGCGACGATCAAAGCCTATAAAATGGATTGGAAAACGCAGTTCTTTGCTATCTTAGCCTCGCCTATTGTGACTTCCATTCTTTTCTTGGGATTGATGTTAGGTGCTTACATAGAGATGAGCACACCCGGGTTTGGGATTGCCGGCATTTTTGCACTTGTCTGTTTGTTTTTGATTGTTCTCTCGAGCTTTGCCCTTCAAGCTGCAGGATGGCTAGAGTTTATTATGCTCGGCGTTGGAGTGGGATTGATTTTAATTGAAATTTTTCTGATCCCGGGCTTTGGAATCACCGGAATCCTAGGTATTATTCTGGCTCTGGGGGGTCTGTTTGCCCTTTTATTGCCCGGTATAAGAGAAGTTAATTTTGATTTCGATACTAAAACCTTAAATGCAGCCGGACAGTATATCGTCGATCGGTTCGTTTGGCTTGCAGGAGCTGTTGTCGTTGGAGCTGTGGCTATAGCGCTTTTGGCACGGTTTATTGTTCCTCGGTTGGGAGTATTTTCTCCGTTAGTGTTAAGAGGAGAGCAGGAGAGAGCTAAGGGGTATGTTGCCGGTCTTGCAAAAGAAGCGCTTCCTGAGGTTGGAACTCAAGGGGTAGTGATTTCTCCTTTAAGAACAGCCGGGAAAGTGGAGATTCAAGGGGAGATCTATGATGCGGTGAGCAGCGGTAAGTTTATCGAGAAAGGGGAGAAAGTGAAGGTCATAGGAGTGGAGGGGAGCAAAATGATTGTGGAAGAAGATAAATGACGGCAACTCCGTTTATTTTTTTGGGTATTGGCCTTTTATTGATTTTTCTCGAATTTTTCCTTCCCGGTGGCGTGATGGGTATTGCCGGAGGGGTGTTTCTGGTTGTAAGTATTGTCTTTTTCTCTATCCAAACCGAATCGGCTATTGCTTTGATCCTCTATATTGTGGGGATAGTGCTTTTGCTTGTGTTCTTGATTAAATTCTCCCTTTGGCGTATCCGAACGGGAAGAGCCAAGGGAATTTTTTTGAATACGGCACAAGAGGGATATGTGGCCTCTCAGTTTGCCAAAGAGCTGATTGGTAAAAAAGGAAAGGCTCTCTCCGACTTGAAGCCGGCAGGGCATATTCTTGTGGAAGGGAAACGGTATCAAGCTGTTTCAAAATCAGGTTATATTGTGAAAGAGTCTGAAATTGAAGTGGTGGGCGGAGAAGGAGCTCATCTTGTCGTTAAACTCATTCAAACGAAGGAAAAAGAATCATGATAGCAGATCTATTGGGGCAGCTCTCGCTCGAATTTTACATTTTGATCGTCATTTTAGCGATCGTCGTTATTATCGTATTAGCCATTGTCGGAAAATTTATCAGTCTATGGTTTCAAGCTTTCGTTTCAGGAACGCCCATTTCACTTTTTAATATTATTGGGATGAGTCTGCGTAAGATACCTCCCAGAATCATTGTGAATGCGCGGATCAATGCCTATAAAGCCGGCTTGAAACAGATCGAGGTGGCCGATCTTGAAACACATTTTTTGGCCGGAGGAAAGGTTTTAGAGGTGGTAAGGGCTATGATTGCGGCCGATAAGGCCAATATCCCTTTAACCTGGAAACAGGCGACTGCCATCGACCTGGCGGGTCGAAATATTCTTGAAGCGGTGCGTACTTCAGTGAATCCAAAAGTGATTGATTGTCCGGGACAAGGGCAAGGGGACATTAAAGGGGTAGCTAGAGATGGAGTACAACTGCTTTGTAGAGCCCGGGTCACCGTGCGTACCAATTTGGCTCAATTAGTGGGAGGTGCGACCGAAGAGACGATAATCGCTCGAGTGGGAGAGGGGATTGTCAATGCAATTGGAAACGCGGATACCCACCTGGATGTTCTGGGCAATCCCCAAAGAATCTCTCAACTTGTATTGGACAAAGGGCTCGATTCTCAAACGGCGTTTGAGATTCTCTCTATTGATATTGCCCTTATTGAAGTGGGTGAGAACGTAGGGGCGCGTCTTCGAGCTGATCGAGCTGAATCGGACAAACGAATTGCCCAAGCGGAGGCTGAAAAAAGGCGAGCTATGGCAGTCGCGTATGAACGTGAAAACATGGCAGAGGTCGAAAAAATGCGGGCTCGCTTTGTTGAAGCAGAAGCGAAGATTCCGCTTGCTGTGGCCGAAGCGCTTAAACAGGGGAATTTAGGCTATATGGACTATCTTCGTTTAAAAAACGTTCAGGCAGATACAAAGATGCGTGAGTCTATTGCTAAGCCCGGAGAAATTCAAGATGACCAAAACCCTCAATAATAGGTGTTATGGAGTGGTTTAATGAGCTGGTCGGCTTTTTAATTATCATCTTTCTCTTTTTCTTTCCCCTTTTAAGGAAATGGCTGCTCTCCCGACATAAAAAGAGAACTCCTCAGGAGGAAGCACCCTCGGCTATGGAGATGGAAGAAGAGTTTGAACTCGAAGAGACTAGGGTTGAAATCCCTCAATACGTAGAGGAGCCTCCTAAAAAGTCCTATGCGACCCAACGGCTGGTAAAAAAAGATTATGAGATGCGCAGTGAAGTTGAAGCAAGAGAATTCGAGTCGAAGATTGAAGCACGTCACTTACAGAGCAAAGTAGCTCCTAAATTTAAAGAACGAATTGTCAGCCAAGCTTTTATTCTGACTCCTATAGAAGAGTTAAAAAAAGAGAACAGAATTTTAGCGATTACTCAGAGATACCCTCCTGCGCAGGCGATGATTATTCTTTCGGAAATTTTGGGACGATCGAGAGAGTTTCCTCAATGAGCGTTTTAAATAATCTGACCCGTCTTCTTGAAGAGATTGAACAAGAGGCGAAGCGGGCGGGAAGAGATCCGGGCGAAATTTCGGTAGTGGCCGTTTCAAAGGGATGTTCTGTAAAAGCTATTGAAGAGGCCTATTGGGCGGGAGTGCGCGACTTTGGAGAAAATCGCGTTCAAGAGGCTTTAAGTAAAATGGAAACAACCCCTTCAGAGATTCGGTGGCATTTTATTGGAAAATTGCAGAAAAATAAGGTAAACAAGGTAATAGGACGTTTTGACCTCATCCATTCTGTCGATACCGTTGAGCTTGTCGAAAAAATTGACCAAGCAGGTCGAGAGAGGGGAGTGATAAGCTCCATTTTACTTGAAGCGAATACTTCGGGAGAAATGACTAAAAGCGGCCTTTCGCCTAAAGAGTGGGAAGCCAATTTCGAGGATTTGCTCGATTTGAAAGCGATAGAAATTCATGGATTGATGACAATGGCCCCTTTAACAGAAGATGAAAGTGTGATACGGCATAGTTTTTCCGCTCTCCGTTTACTTCGAGATAGACTGCAACAAATAGCTCGCGACCGTGCCGACCTCTCGACTCTTTCGATGGGGATGAGCCATGATTTTCCCATTGCGATTCAGGAGGGAGCCACTTTGCTTCGTATAGGAACTGCTATTTTTTCGCCACGATGAAACTTAGAGACATTTTTGACCAAAGACAAAAGGGCTGGCTAGTATGGAATGGCGAAACTTTTGTTATTGAAGAGAAAAAGCCAAAAATTGCCGATAGCAATCGAGAAACCCTGGCTCGTGTTTATGATGTGTGTGTCAAAGAAATTGAAGAGAGAGGGCTTGACTTTGATAAAGCCAGTCGATTCGTCCGCTCTTTTTGGATTGAAGAGGTCAAGCCCAAGCGGCCCAAGGGACTGCCGCGTATTGTAGGGGAAGATGGGTTTTTGCGTTTCTACGCTCTAGGACTTCCCCTTTCCACGGATCTATTTCGTCGTATTTGGAAACGGGTTGGGGAGCCTTTAGAGGAAAAAACCATTGAGCTCAACCCCATTCAAGTGCAATGGAACCCTCGGGCAGCCCAATTTTACGATGTGGATGCTACGCCGCCCGGTCTATTTCCTAAGATATTCATCTCCTCACGGCTTAAAAAAGATAAGGAGCTCCTTCAAAAGGTTAAACATGATCTTTGCCTGCTTAAAGAGGAAGAAAAGAGAGTTCAAAGAAAATTTCTATCGCTCGCCCTCTTAAGCCATGGAGCCGCCTATAGAGAAATAGACGGACTAGAAATAGAGGTGCCAAGCTTTCACGATAAAGGGGTCTTAATTAGCTATCGTTGCCATCAACATTTAATTGCAGAAGGGGTTAAGACGGTGAGTTTAACCCCATCGGATCCCAACATCCCCGGGATCTATTTGTGCCAGGGGACAGAAATTTGGCCCTCCCAACCTTCGGTGTTAGGATCGATTCTGTCCAATTTAGCTACGCATGGTTCAGCGACTGAGGCCTATGCACATTCATGGCGTCGTATTCACAAGCACCTGAGAGATTTAAGAGTCAAAGATGGACCCAAACCCTTTGTGGCAGGGCACAGCATGGGAGGAGCCTTGGCGATGCAAATTGGCCTTTATTCTCACGATCTTATCCAAAAAGCCTACGCCTTCAATCCTCCAATGCCTAATGAGCGGGATTACTCCTTTTACCATCAAATGGCTCGCGAGCTTCAAGAAAACATCCGTGTCGTAGCCAATCTGGATGATTTCGCCTTTTGGAGAATAGGGGCAAAGGTAATAGGTAGGGTGACCCTTTTTCTAGGCAAAAAAAGATGGCGTTACTATCCTGTTAGCTTGTGGGATTGTTTATTGATTTTTCCTGCCTGTATTAAATTTGTTTTGAATGTCCACCGTGCTTTTCCGGCTCATCAAAGCATTAAGGCTCTTTACGCGAATTATCTTTCAGTTTCACTTACCCAAGAAGAGATTGAAAGAGAGAATCAAGAACGGACGACCCGTTTTGATAACCTTCATTTTCTTCCCAAACTCTATGATCCAATGAGCTCGTTAATACAATTTATTCGAAAAATATTTGGTTGGGGACTATCCAAACAGTATTTACATAACCAAATTGAAATTATTGCCTTGCATGAGCGGGATTTAATCGATACCATGTCAGAGAAAAATCGAGAAGAAATAGAACGTGAACTCAAAGAGCTTGCTCTTCAGAAAAAACAGCTTCAAGAGCAGCTTTTTCATAAAAAGGGATAAACATGGAAAAAGGAACAATTTGTTGGTTTGCTATAGCTGCGGGTGATCTGAAACAGAGCCGCTCTTTTTACGAAGCGCTTTTCGGATGGGAATTTGAAGAGAGAGATAATACTCTTATCATACACAACAACAAAGCGGCTATTGGACAGATCAATCAAAGCAAGGAGAAAGGGGATTCGGAACATGGGCCTCTGATCTATATTGCTGTCGTAAATGTCGATAAAACCCTTGAAAAAGCAAAAAAAATCGGAGCTGTGGTGACGAAAGAGAGGACAGAGCTTCCCCGGGAAGAGGGTTTCTATGCGCATCTAAAAGATCCGGATGGCAATACTATTGGCATTTGGTCTTATTGACTCGCTGGGTTGTAGATATAGTCGATTCAATTTGAAATGAGACAGATTGATCCACATCTTTTTATGAGCAGCTGTGCGTTCAAAATTTCAAATCCCTCCTGAGAAAAATGATGATCATTTGTCAAAATTAAGGAAGTTCCTCTTTCTCTCATGGTTTGCATAGAAATGCAATCTATAAAGCTATACTCCTTATAGCAGAATAAGTTCAAATTAAGTTAATTTACTATACAAAATAAGATCCTCTGTTTGAGAAATTGCTCATGTAGCGACTTTACTTTAGTAGACTTTTTATCTGCTTATTAATTTTAAAAATAGAAACTACTAGGAGAATGACAATGTCAATTGAACAACAAAATTTAACCAATTCCTGTCTCGATAGAATTTATCCTCACCTGTCCCCCGAGCTAGATCAAAGGTTTGGCAGGAGGTTAACGTTTCAAAGCATCATCTAAAGACAACTTCACCGGATGATGTAGTATACAAAAGACTAGGTGAGGGAGGATTAATAAATGATCTAAGCGGTGATTTCGAGCCCCTTTTTCAAACAGGTACAACACCCTTGCTTGAGACGATTTAAAGATAATGGTGGCATAGAGCAATTTAGTTCAGCCAATGCCTTTGATTTAAACACTTCGAGAGTAGCTTTAAATATTTTGCAACAAAAGGGTAGAGTTGAAATGAACGGCGAGCTCAGTGAAGAATAGAAACTATAGCAGAATAAGTTCAAAATTTTACAAATCGGACGAGAGATTTTGACGGAAAAAAAGCGCGGAAATCGATGCTGACTTATGTAAGTCAGCCTATAGTTTATACTTTTTTTCAGGCTGCTTGACGTAAAATGGCACTAATCATCGGGATAGTCATCCCAATGGATTCTAGCTCTTCAGGACGGTCTAGTAATGTGGCTCGAAGCAGTCCAACTAACGCTCGACATGTATTGCGTTTGGGTTTTTTTCTCCATTTAGGTCTTACTCTAAAATCTGCATGATCCTTATCCCCATAGGTAATAACGTTTGCCAAAAGAAGTGCGCTATAAGCTGCCACATGAAAGGCTGGCTGTTTTTCTACGGATATTTCATTCCAGACTTGAGCCTCACCCACACCCAAAATCGATTTCTCATCTCGATGATTGTATTCTATTTGCCATCTGTCCAAATAGCCTTGAACCACTAACTCTAGAGACATTGTAGGATCTGTAACCAATACATATGCTGGATCACGATAATTTCTTTTCCCACCTCTTACATATGGCATTGGGGCTAATACTATAAGATTAAGCAGTCTTCTTTTAGTTCCAGTTTGCCATAATACACCAGAAATACTCTTATAGCGTATCTCTCGCCACTGCCCTCCATAAAAAAATAATTTTTTCTCCCATGGAATAGTGTCATCTTTTCTGACAACTTCTGGAGAGAATTTTTGTTCGCCATATACCCGCCTACCACCTTCTGGAGCACGAAAACATATAGTATTTTGAATTTAATTTTTTAACGATATGGTGTACGCTCGTTGCATGACATATTCTTACGATTTAAGATCCAAAGCCCTAGAG
>JBAPRV010000114.1:0-2148 GCA_049281295.1 Chlamydiales bacterium | reverse complement strand
ATGGATACCTCACAAACGATCTTTTTTGAGAATTCTCATTTAGCCATCATAAAACATACAAAAGCCCCGGTTCTTGATTCTTAAAAACCATTCTTAAAGTGATTTTCTCAAAATCCAGGAAAGTGGACGAGTTTTGAGAAAAAGAGAGTTTTTCTTCTTTCAACGAGGCATAAAACCACAAAAAAATATTTTCGTTTCTTCATAAGGAGAATCCCAAGTTAAAAGTAAAAAAAATCTTGCATTCAGAGTCAGCATAATGATATCTTTTTTTTATCTTAATGAATTGTATATCTTTTTTGATAGTTTCCTGAAAACATGCAATGAAATTGGGACAAGAAATTTTCAATTGGATAAAAAACTTGAAATCCATAGAGCATAAGTTTGTTTATAAAATTCTTTACGAGAGGTTTAGTAATGGCATCTGAAGCTGTAAGTTCTAGTCAAATGCGCGTTTCGCAAAATTTATCTTTTCAAGATTTAAAAAGCAGTTCCAATTTTTTGGATGTTATCATTAAAACTTTTTTTAATTCCATCTCTCCAATATATGGAGATCAATCCAAGTCCCTTGCAAAGATCATCTCAAGGGAAGATAGAAGATGCAAGGTACTCTTTGATGACCAAGCTCCGGTTGGGATTTTGGTTTATAAGGATAAAACTCAAGATGAGTTTGCCAAATATGGAGTGGCTAACAGTTTAGAAATTAAAACATTGGTTGTAATAGATTCTGAAAAAAATTCAGGAAAAGGATATGGAACTGAGCTTATTAAAAAAGCTATATCAGCTGCACAATTTAGAGGCGCTACCGGAATGCATGTAACAACTTCTCAAAAAGCAGAAAGCGCCACAAATTTTTTTACAAAAAAGAATTTTAAAGTAATGACTGTTTTTGGACACGATAATGAATTTGGTGTTCAAGAGGGGGAAACTTTACTGTACCGCACCCTTGAAAAGGTTGAAAAACAAAGACAGGCAATCAGTTCGTCTAGTACAGATCGTCCTCAGAAAAAGAGAGCAAAGACGCTGGAACAAGATAGGGATTTGGAGAAAACTTTTTCCGAAACAAGAGATAGTAAAAAAAGAAAAATAAAACATACTTCTGATCTTTTGGAGAGTGATCAACCTCCCCCCACTCATAGCGTCACTCTTAAAGGCAAATACTTAAGCCAGATCAAAAGTGGACATAAAAAAGTAGAGGGAAGAATTTATAGCGGTCAGTTTACTCGATATAAAGTCAATGATATTGTTCGTTTCTATAATCATGAAGATGAAGTGAGATGCCAAATTACGGCAGTCAAAATCTGTAAAACATTTAGGGAAATGTTAACTCATTTTGGGGTACGAGCCTGTCTTCCTGATGTAGACACAATAGAAGAAGGCGTAGGAGCATATCATAGCATACGCTCTTTTCCCGAAAGGGAATTCAAACATGGTGTGGTTGGTTTTAAATTTCGTTTAGTATGAATTGTTTGATGTAAAAATGATATCAAGAGTGTCTTCTTTCAAGTTAAGTCCCGGCCCAGATCAAATTTTTAAGGAATTAGCTGTTAAAGATCTGTATCTTTTGCAGATTAAAAATGAATCTAAAACAGTGGAAGGAAGGATCAACAAAGGAATTGTGAAAGAATTGCAAGAAGGAGACATCATTCGTCTTTTTAGTAATTCTTCTAATGAGAGATATGTGAAATGTCGTTTAACAGAAGTTAAGACATTCTCTACTTTTAGGGACATGCTTGATTATTTTGGGCTATGCCATTGCTTGCCTGAGGCTATCAATATACAGGAGGGAGTGGAAATCTATCGTAATTTTCCAGGGTATTCCGAACAAGAATCTATTTACGGAGTGAAAGGTTTTAGGATCCAGATATTATCTGAAAACATATCGAATATATAAAAGTTAAATATATTTCATAGTTTTCATAAGTTTTCCGTTTATAAATAAAATAGTCTTAAAACAAAACACGCAATAAGATAACAAGAACCAGCCATTTGAACGTGGAGCCTTTACTATGACCTCAGCAATCTCTGAATTAACAAATCCCCAAACAGTGCCACCTGCATTTTTTTGCCGAGCAACTGGGAGAATCATGAAAAACCCTGTATTAGCAATGTGCGGGCATCTTTTTGAAGAGATTGTTGTAAAAGAGAATC
>JBAPRV010000113.1:0-26652 GCA_049281295.1 Chlamydiales bacterium | reverse complement strand
CTACTAGAGTCTCTATTTACCATGAATAACTCTAAAAGCTCTCCTCTACTTTCAGGTGAGATCAAGCCAATGATTGAAAATGGCGTTCTATCATGTGGAGCAACTTCTTGTAGAGTCCTGGCAAAATCTATAAATGCATCTCTTTCCTCACGTGGCAGTGAGTAAATTATGAGGAGGATATCAGCTATGTCATCATCATCAAATTTTCTGTTAATAACAAGAGGCTCAGCTAATTTTGCAATGTCATCGAATTGATCCACCGGAATTTTTTCAGTTTTTTCTAGGATTTCATGAGATGTTTTTCCTGTTAGTTTATAGATTGATCCAATTCGTTGTATATAATTCATCCAATTTTCTTCAGGAATCAAATCGAATTGCCGCAGGATGAAATCTATGTCATCTATATATTTGATATTATATTTTCTGGTCATATCTCTAACTAATGATACAATATTTACTTTTTGGTGGTTTTGAAGCTTTTGGATATTAGTTAGTATTGTTCTTGTTGCATTGATTCGGGTTATTCCATTTATGTTAGGATTGGAGTAAGTATCTCTTAATAGGGAAATCGCAAGCAGTATATTAATTTCTTCATTTACTTTTTCTATTTGAAGATGCTCCCCATTAATAAAAATCATTGTAAGATGGATCAGATGTTCAATTTCGTCTATGGGGATGGTTTTGATTGCATGAAGTAATTCGATTTTGTCTTCTAGTTGAACAACTCTATAAAGAAGTCGGCGGGCACGAGCAATAGCCTTTGGGGGAACTGCCATTGCTTCATGAAGCAGCACGATTTTGTCCTCCAGCTTGGAAACCCCTCTGAGCAAAGGGGAGAGATGAGTAAGCCTCTCTACGATTAAATCTGAAGGAATCTTTTTAATTTCAGAAAGCATGGTTTCATGATCATTGCTGTTTTCAATGGTTTTGAGAAAAGCGGCACAAGCTTTTATGACCTCAGGATTATTTTCATCTGGGAAAAACCTTCTAATTTTATCTAGAACTATAACCTCGTCATAAAGTCTTTTACATCGATAGTCGCTCCATAACTCATATATCGAGAGGGGGAAAAGGAGAGAGCGATTAGGTTCAAAATACGCCCGAGCAGAATAAGTTGCTTCAGATAGCTTTTTTGCCCAAAACTCTCTGGAAGAGACAGCCAAATCGCCAGCATTTGGTCTCCCATTTTCGTAAATGGCTTTAATATCGGCTAATCTTTCAATTTCTGATCCGGCTGGAGGTTTATTTAGGGTATTTCCTAAGACACGAATAATATCATCGGAAGTGTGATTGTTTTTAATATAAGACATACTTAATCATTTTATTTATGTATTAATAAAGATTATAAAAATTATAGTATAAAATTATTTATATATGGTCAATTGATGAAAAGTTAATATAAAATTTATAAAAGATAACAGTGGGACAAGTATATCATAACCACTTAAATTTGTGACATTTAAGTTTATACAACTAGGCTTTATCGGCCTATAGCGATCCCTTCTCGACGGGGATCGGCCCCTCCCATTAGACAGGAGGGTGCTAGCTGGATGCCATGGGTGGCGCTGTTGAGGGGGGTTTCTTTAATTTGATACCCCATTTCTTCTAAGAATTTTCTTTTGGCATGCAAAAGTGTTTTTTCTTCCAAGATCATATCTTTATCAATAGTCACAAAGTGAGGGAAATCGATCGCTTCTTGGATTGTTAAATCAAAGTCGATGATTCCCATAAGAGCTTGAGCGACATAGTGAATAATCCATGCCCCTCCCCCCGATCCTATTGTCAGGAAAAGTTGATTTGAATCTTTATGAAAAGCAAGGACAGGGGTCATACTGCTCAGAGGGCGTTTCCCCGGCTGTACTCGATTGGCAGCTTTTTTCCCTTGAATTTCGGGTATAAATGAGAAATCTGTCAGCTGATTGTTGAGCAAAAAGCCTCTGACCATCAAAGTGGAGCCAAAGGCATTTTCGATGCTGGATGTCATGGAAACTGCGTTCCCTTCACGATCAACGACCGAAATATGGGAAGTGGAGGGATTTTCATCGGATTGTGAGGAGAGTAATGGGGGGCAGCATGTTTCCGATTCTGAAGGCCACTTTCCATGACTCACCTCGAGGGCTTGATCTCTATCGATCCTTTCACCTCTTTGCTGAAGATAAGTAGGGTCGATAAGACGGGAGGTAGGCACAGGGAAAAAATCGGGGTCGGCTACATAATAATTTCGATCTGCAAAGGCTAAAGCACTCGCTTGGGAAAAAAGATGGATGAAAGGGATCGACTCTGGCTTTTCATCCTTTAGGTTGTATTGTTGTAACATGCCCAATATTTGGAAAAGAGTAATTCCTCCTGCGGAAGGGGGAGGGAAACTATAAATTTTATAATTTCGGTAGGTGGTTTGAATGACTTTTCGCTTGATAGGCCGATAGGCCGCTAAATCTTCAAGGGCTAATACCCCAGGATTGATTGAATACTTTTGGACGGTAGACACTATATCTTGCGCAATTTCCCCTTTGTAGAAAGGGTCGCTTCCCTGCACGGCTATGATCTTAAATGTTTCGGCAAGTGGAATGTTTTTTAAAAGGGTTCCTTCCGGTTTTGCCTTCCCGTTTTCTAGAAAAAAATAGCTTTTGGTTTCAGGAAAAGTAGATAAATCGGGTCGTTTAGTAATCAGTTGATGTAAACGGGAGGAGATAGGAAAGCCTTGACTGGCATACTCAATAGCTGGCTGAAAGAGGACTCTCCAGGGAAGTTTTCCATGCTCACGATGTGCCATCTCTAACATTTTAAGAACCCCGGGAACCCCTACGGCTTTCCCGCCTAAAATGGCATCGACAAAAGGGATAGCCTCTCCTTTTGAGTCGCAAAAAAGAAGCTCATTGACCCCTTTAGGCGCCGTCTCTCTTCCATCGTAAGCGTAGATTTGATTTTCCTTTTTTCGATAATAGAGCAGGAAGGCACCCCCTCCAATGCCTGAAGACTGGGGTTCCACGACATTCAACACCATTTGCATCGCAATAGCAGCATCTAGCGCGTTCCCTCCTTGCTGGAGAATTTTAAAGCCCACTTCAGATGCAAAGGGATGGGCTGAGACAACCATCATGTTTTTTCCATAAACGATCGTTTTTGGCTCGTACCCGCTGGAGTATTCCGGTTGCCAGGTCGGGTTAGCTATGAGACACAATGGGAAAAGAAAAAAAAGAGCTGCTTTTTTCATTGATGATTTTGTTTTATACTGTCTAGCAGTTTGACAAACATCTTTTCGGTCAGTTTTTTTGTATAGGTATTTTGGGGGCTTGGATGATACGACCCGTAAAGGGTAGGCCACCCTTTAATAGAAACTCTTTCTCCATGACGAAAAGGGACGATGGAAGTCGCTATATTTTCTTTTTTCAAAAATCGTTGATAGGCATCAAAAGCCAATTTTCCCAAAGCGAGCACGGTTTGAAGATTTTTAAGCAAAAAAAGTTCATTTTCGAAGTAACTGCTGCAATTGGCAAACTCTTCTTTTGACGGGTGGTTTGCGGGAGGAACACATTTTACTGCAGCGGTTAGAAAACACCCTTTGAGCTTTAAATGATCATCTATCGCCCTTGACGAGGGCTGATTGGCAAATCCTGTTAGATAAAGCGCGTGCATTAAAAAGCGAGCCGATTCATCTCCTGTAAATATCCGTCCCGTCCGGTTAGCTCCTTGAGCTGCAGGAGCCATCCCTAAAATAAGAAGCCATCCATTTGGGTCTCCAAAACCGGGAACGGGCTTTCGCCAATAGGCTTGATCTCTAAATGCTTTTCTCTCAGGGGCATGCTCGCGAAAATAGACGAGCCTGGGGCAGCGTGTGCAACTGATTATTTTTTCATTTAGAGATTTAAAAGTGTGCATTGAGATTGAGGCAAATGATGTCCCATGGTATTTCTATTATTTTAATAGCAACTGCGCGGGTTGTTAACAAGCTTTGTTAAAATATTTTTGCCTCCCTTTTTTGCTTTTATCCACTCTGCTGGCTAATGATACCTATTTCTCTTACTCTGAGAAAGAACTGCAAAGATTTAAGGGATTAGATTCGGATCACATAATCACAAAAGAGAGTTTGATTCAATGGGATCAAAGGGTTGAAGAGTATGTAGCCAAAAAACCTGCGCTCTATTCATCGGGGCATTTATTACGGATTTTTACCTACCTCTATGTAGCGCAAAGAGATTTTGCCTCACTTTCCCACCAGCTTCATGGAGCTTATAAAGGGAGCATCGATCCGGTATCGCTCGGAGTTATACGCCTTTTTTATCCCTTTTTTCCTTTGCCTCGTGGTTTAGTTATAGATAAATATTCTGTGGTGCTTAGCGAATTGATCTTGGGAAAACTCAAGCAGCGTTTTGAAGATGAGAAGCAGGTAGAGCATTTTCTCTCCGTTAGTCAATGGACCTTTCAGGCCTCCGACTTTGGAAAAGCTATTTTAAGTTGGGTTTCCTGGAGAACCCCTTCGATCCTCTTTAAAACAATCACTGTGCCTCCTCCAAGCATGCAGTCCACTGATTTCTGGGAAGACCAGCTGCAACAGGTCAGAAAGATGAGTGAAGCTATGACAGAAGAAGAGAGAAAGAATGCTCAGTTTTGGAGTTATTTTTTTGAGCCGAAAGGAGGTAACTGGATTACAATCATCAATAATTTTCTTTTTTCCTCTGATATCTCTCTTAGAAAGATAATGAATGTCCGTGCGCTGGCATCTATTGCTATGTATGATGCTCTTATTGTCGCTTTTGAATCAAAATATACCTTTTCCATCATCCCTCCTTATGTGGCTGATAAAAGAATTAAAGTTTTAAGAGAGCTTCCTTATCCAAGCTACCCTTCCCTTCACGCCTCCATTAGTTATGCAGCTGCGACTGTTATGAGCTTTTTTTTCCCCGAAAAGCAGTCCAAGTGGGAGTCAATTGCCGAAGAGGTGAGTCACTCACGAGTTTTGGCAGGGACAAACTACCCGATCGATATTGAGATGGGAGAAGAGCTAGGCGTGAAAGTTGGTGACTATGTTCTGAGCGAAGAGGGATTTAAGAAAGAATGAAAACAACAGATCTCTCTTTTCTCGATGGAGTTGAACTGACCGAGTTGCATACTCATGTTGGCTTTGGCATCTCCCCGACGATGCTTTGGGAGATTGCTCATGAACAAGGGATGGTATTGCCTACAAAAAACTATTGGGAATTCGAGAGGCTAGTCACGGTTCATGAAGCCAAAGATTATGAAGAATATCTCAAAATGTATGATTTAACTGAAAAAATTCAATCTTCGCCCGATTCGCTTTTCGTGGGGATACAAAACGTAATCTCGGGAGCGTATAGAAAAAATAATATCACCCGGATAGAGCTCCGCTTCAATCCCATGCTGCGTAATCGGGGTGGGGAGCGTGATCTGGATCATATTATTGTTTTTACTCTGCAGGGAATGGAGAGGGCCATGCTCAAGTATCCTGTGAAAGCGGGTCTTATTTTGATGATGGACCGTCGATTCACTCCGGAGCAAAATGGGATCATTGTTCAAAAAGCGATTAAATATAAAGAGCGGGGCATTGTGGGCATTGATTTAGGAGGGCCTATTAGTTTGAATCAAAATGCCCGTACTTTCCGCCCCAGAGATATCAAAGCGATCGTTGATCAGGCCCGACAAGAGGGCCTCAAAGTGACTATTCACACAGGAGAAGCGACCGATATTGAGGAGATGTGGGAAGTCATTGACGAGCTTAAGCCGAACCGTATTGGCCATGGAATTGCCTGTGTCCGCGATAAAAAATTGATGCGATATCTTTGTGAAAATAACATTGTACTAGAAACCTGTCCGACCTCTAATCTAAATACCAGGCTTATTAAAGACTTTGACCATATGCGCCATATTTACGCCACTTTTAAGGCTAATAATGTTCCTTTCACGATCAATACTGATGGGCCTGAAATGCAGCGCATTTCATTGCGTAAAGAATTTGAAAAATTGCTGAGAGAACAAATATTAACCGAAAAAGAGATGCTTCATGCTAATAGAATCGCTACAAAAGCTAGTTTCATCCGATAATCAAAGTCAATTCCCGATGTATCTCACCTATGACGATGTCTTGCTGCTTCCAGCCTATTCGGAGATTACACCCCCTGAAACCCATCTAGATGTTTTATTGACATCACGCCTCTTATTAGACATTCCTATTCTAGCGTCGCCCATGGATACCGTTTGCGAGCAAGAGATGGCCTTAGCGATGTCTCAATTAGGAGGGATGGGAATTATTCATCGAAACCTGAGCATTAAAAAGCAGGGAGACCAGTTGGAGCAGGTTCTCGAAAAGGGAGCGCTGGCAGCCGCTGCAGTGGGAGTAGGCCCAGACTTTAACGAAAGAGCGGCGCATCTTGTTTCTGTTGGAGCAACAGTGATTTGCCTCGATGCGGCTCATGGTCACAGTAAACATGTGATTGACAAAACAGCTTATCTCAAAGATACCTATCCCGACCTGGAAGTGATCAGCGGGAATGTGACTACCTACGAGGGAGCATCGGCTCTTTTTAAGGCAGGAGCCGATGTGGTCAAGGTGGGAGTTGGGCCGGGCTCTATTTGTACAACCCGCATCGTTTCCGGAGTAGGGGCCCCTCAATTCACTGCCATTCTCGAATCGGTTAGAGCCGCAAAAGAGCAGGGTAAAACCATCATTGCTGATGGAGGGATTAAAGCAGCAGGCGACATAGTTAAAGCGCTCGCAGCGGGGGCTTCTGCGGTGATGCTCGGCTCATTACTGGCCGGTACGGATGAAGCTCCCTCAAGGGTCGTTGACATCGAGGGGAAAAAATGCAAATCCTATCGCGGGATGGGCAGTGAAGAAGCTATGAGAGAAGGAAGCTGGGCTCGTTATGGCCTCAAACCCTCCCACTGCATGGCGGCTCAAGGCGTAGTGGGGACTGTTCCCTATGAAGGGCCTGTCCACGAAAAAATCCACCTTATTTTGGAGGGATTGAGAGCCGGAATGGCCTACGTGGGAGCTGAAAACATCAAACAACTGCAGCAAAAGGCTCGTTTTATCAGACAATCTCAAGCAGGTCTTGCAGAGTCTCATCCTAGCATTAAAGAGTTTCAAACGTGATACTGATTGTTGATTTCGGCTCGCAAACGACCCATCAAATTGGGAGGCGTCTTAAGCAGATTGGCATTGCTTCTTTCATAGTAAAACCCGATGCCGTCATGGAGACGGCTCAAACGCATGGTATAAAAGGGATCATTCTCTCAGGAGGCCCTGCCTCTGTTAATGATAAGGGGGCTCCTCATATAGATCCTGCGGTTTTTAATCTTTCATTACCCATTTTAGGGATCTGTTATGGATGGCAGCTGATGGCCTACCTTTTGGGAGGAAAGGTAGAACAAAAAATTGCAGAATATGGCCCTCAAACCCTTTTCTTTCAAGAAGATGTTTTTGAACTGAAAAAAAACCCCACCTCGGTCATCATGTCACACAGCGACACTGTTGTCAGCCTTCCAAAACACTTTTCTTCCTTTGCTTCCACTTCTCAAATTCCTTATGCCGCAGTTGTTGATAAAGGCAAGCAGTTTTGGGGTATTCAGTTTCACCCTGAGGTAGAACACACCGAGAAGGGCCTTCATATTCTCAAATATTTTGCCAGCCACGTTTGTAAAGCAAGAGAGGAAAAATACAGCTTTGACATCGAGGAATTGATTCATGAAATTAGAAAAAAAGTTGCTGATAATGAGGTTATTTGTGCTGTATCCGGGGGAGTCGATTCTACAGTGGCCGCTTATCTCATAAAGAGAGCCATCGGCAAAAAATTGCGCCCTATCTATATCGACAACGGGCTTATGAGAGTGGGCACACGGAAAAGAGTGGAAAACATCTTTCGGGAGAGCAACCTCACAGTCATTGAAGCCGAGTCTATTTTTCTCGAAGCTCTCAAAGGGATTGAAGATCCGGAAATCAAGCGAAAGATAATTGGAAAACTCTATGTAAATCTTTTTGAAAAAGAGGCTCGAAAATTTCCCTCTGCCACATACCTTGCTCAAGGGACCATCTACTCGGACGTAGTTGAATCCTCTCAAATTAAATCGCACCACAATGTAGGAGGACTGCCTAAAAAAATTTCTTTCGAATTATTAGAGCCTCTCCGCTTTTTTTATAAGGATGAGGTGCGCTCTCTTGGATATAAACTGGGCCTTCCTTCGCAATTCATTGAAGAGCACCCCTTTCCAGGCCCCGGATATGCTGTAAGAGTGAGAGGAGAGGTTACCGCAAAACGGCTTACACAAGTAAAGCAGGCTGACACCATTGTGATGGAAATGATCGAGCAGGCCGGTTTGAAACAACAGCTTTTTCAGTGTTTTGCGGTGATGACAGGAGCTTACAGCACGGCCGTGAAAGGGGATGCCCGGGCTTTTTCAGAGGTTGTCGCTCTTCGAGCTTACGAATCAACTGATGTTATGACGTCTCAGGTAGCCCAGCTTCCCTACCCACTTCTTCAACAGATATCCAATCGTATCGTCAATGAAGTTCCCAACATTTCCCGTGTAGTTTACGACCTTACCCCCAAGCCGCCGGCCACTATGGAGTGGGAATAATTGTTTGCTTTTTCTTTCTGATTAATTCTTCTATAATTAGAAGTACATAAATTTATTATTTTACTGTTCTACAATTTTATTTATTATTGATTATAAATCATTTGATGCCTAACATATTTTACAAGTTTTGTCAATTAACTGTCTTTTAGTTTAAATAATTTAAAAGGATTAATTTTATGTCTACAATTACCAACCCAGACTCTATCTTGTTTAGCCAGATATGTAACCGTATTGAAGAGGCGTACAAAGAGAGTTATTCTGGAAAATTAGAGGAAAAAGCGTCGGATCTCAAAAAAATGATAGCTAGCTATCAGGAAATACATTCATTGTTTTCAAAAAGATTAGCAGACTTAATGAGTCAAAAACGCCAATATTGTAATGATGCAAATAAGTTGAGGAAGAATACAACTAAAGCAGAACAACTCAGAGCCAAAATCCGAACAACGGATAACCTCAGTGTTTCACATCAAAATAGGATCGATGAGGTCAGTTCAATGATCAGTCGCTTAGAGGAAGAGCTTTGCTTTGTTTCTAAGAAGATTAAAAGTTCGAAAGATAACACTTTGCATCTTAAATCTTTAGAAGATGATATCAAAAGATTAAAAGAAAGTGAGTCCGAGATTAATGAACAGATAGATGCCATCAAGGTCAGGCAGTCATTTACTAAAGATCAGTTCTTAAAGAGTGTTTTACAGGACAAAATCTCTAAGCTTCAAAAGCAGAAAGAGGAGTTAGCTATAGTAATTGGAAAAGTTAACGACCGCATTGAGGCATTCACTTCAGGAACCATTGATGGTTAAATGACAAACACCCTGATTATGTCCATTTCCCCACTCCTGATAAAATAGTTAAGCTACTCACCTTATGCAAAATAGCTAGATTTTGATTCAGAATCAGATAGTGAGGAGCAGGACTAGAATTTAAAAAAGAATTTTGTCCCCTTGATTGGGGACAATGAAATGAAGGCCCAGATCGTTGTTTTTAGCTAACTCCTCAGCTATTTGCTCTTTGACATCCCTGCCTGAATAGATGCTCTCTTTGCGGTGAGATACCATGACTTTAAATCCCTCTAATGAGGTTTTGGATAACTCTGCAAGCCGATGAAAGGCTTGTTTCATTAGATAGGTATCCAGGTGTCCGCAAAGGTCCGGAGCATCTTTGTTGTAGGGAAAGGAGCATTCTAGACTAATCCCTTTCAATTTCTTTTCTTTCAAAAGGGGGATTATCAGCTTCCAAATCTGTTCGATAGGTTTATTATTTTCTGGGGTGTCGGCGGTCGTATCTCCAAAGTAAAGGAAATAGCGATCTTGATGCTCAATCAAAAAGGCGGTTGAAGGGCAAAGGGGTGCATGGATCAGTGGGTAGGCTTGCACACTCATTGAGGTGTTGGGAATCTGCATTTTTTTATGAAAGGGGAGGCGGACATAGTGATATCGATTTAAAACAGGCTTGTTGCCTTCGCTCCCATAGTTGGGCCAAATTTTCCCGTTGAATATATGGTCCCGTAAGTTGTCGATGGTCGAATGAGTCCCCAAAATTGATTTGGGAGTGTCGACCTGGGAGTTTAAAATAAGCCCTGCTATGTGATCCAAATGGGCATGGGAAATCAGATAGTTTTGTAAATGGCTTGACAACATTTCTCCCGAGGGGGTGAGCGAGGTATCAGAAAACAGGGAGTCGTCGAGATTTTTTTTTTCTAAAGCGCGTTCTATTCCGCTCAGTAGCGTACCGGCATCTAAAGCAATCCATTCGTTTCGGTCAATTGGGCTGAAAAGGTAACCTGAGATATTGTTCTCCTTTGGCCCTCCTGTGCATCCCATGACGACTATCTGAAAGCTCATGATGTTTTTAATCGTTTTTCTAGATTTTCGATCTGCTCAACCATTTCTGGCGGGAGTTTTTTCCCAAATTGAGAGAGATAGCCCTTCATATGTTCCGCTTCGATGAGCCACTCTTTTGGATCTACTTTAAAAAGGGCTTGCAGGTCATTCGGTGGGAGGGAGAGGCCTGAAAGATCGATCCCTTTTTCTGAGGGAAGGTAGCCAATGGGACTTCTAATTGCTTCCCCTTCTCCATCGGTTCGTTCAAATATCCACTTTAAGACGCGAGCGTTATGCCCAAAACCGGGCCAAAGAAACTGCCCCTCGGGCGATTTGCGAAACCAATTCACTGAAAAAATTTTAGGGAGTTTGTCTGGGGAGGTTTGTTTGCCGATCTTGAACCAATGTCCAAAGTAATCGGCCATGTTATACCCACAAAAGGGGAGCATGGCAAATGGGTCATGCCTGAGTTTTCCTACCTCTCCGACCATGGCTGCTGTTGTCTCGGAGGATAAGCTGCTTCCCTGGTAAACCCCGTGGTTCCAATCGAATGCCTCAAATATGAGGGGGACGACACTGCTTCTTCTTCCTCCAAAAATAATCGCAGAGATGGGGACTCCCGAGGGATCTTCCCAAGCGGGATCTATGACAGGGCATTGTCTGGCTGGAGCTGTAAAACGAGAGTTGGGGTGTGCAGCAGGGGTTTTGCTCTCTTTCGTCCATGAGTTGCCGAGCCAATCGGTTAATGTTGGAGGAGCCTCTTTGGTCATCCCCTCCCACCAGACATCACCATCTGGGGTTAAGGCAACATTTGTAAAAATGGAATTTTTTGAAATGGTAAGCATGGCGTTCGGGTTGGAATCCATCGAAGTGCCGGGAGCTACTCCAAAAAAACCTGATTCCGGGTTAATGGCATGCAGCCGCCTATCTTTTCCAAATTTCATCCAAGCGATGTCATCTCCTACACATTCAATTTTCCAGCCGGGCAGCTGAGAGCGCATCATAGCTAGATTTGTTTTGCCGCAGGCACTTGGAAAAGCAGCTGCAAAATATTTTTTTCTCCCCTCAGGATTTGTCACCCCAATAATTAGCATATGTTCTGCTAACCATCCCTCTTCTTTAGCCATTACAGAGGCAATGCGCAAAGCAAAGGATTTTTTCCCCAAAAGTGCATTTCCTCCGTACCCGCTTCCAAATGACCACACACTTCTTGTTTCCGGAAAGTGAACGATGTGGGTCTCTTCCGGATTACAGGGCCAGCTTACATCTTTTTTTCCTATCGGCAAGGGGACTCCGACGCTGTGGGCACATGGAATGAATGCGTTTTCCTCACCAAGGATATCAAGCACCTCTTTTCCCATTCGGGTCATAATGCGCATATTGCATACCACGTAGGGAGAATCCGTAAGTTCCACACCTATATGGGCTATGTCGGAACCGAGAGGTCCCATGCTGAAGGGAATGATGTAAAGCATTCTCCCACGCATGCATCCCTTGAAAAGACCATTGAGTCGATTTTTCATCTTGCCGGGGTCAAACCAGTTATTGGTAGGGCCTGCATCTTCTTCTTTCTCTGAGCAAATATAAGTACGGCTTTCCACCCGCGCGACGTCTTTTGGATTAGACCTTGCTAAAAAGCTGTTGGGACGCTTCTCATTATTCAATCGGAGATAGGTGCCGCTTTTGACAAGTAATTCGCTGAGGGCTTGATACTCATCCTCGCTTCCGGTGCATAGATGAACTCCCTTGGGCTCTGTGAGCTCGACTATTTCGTGGATCCAGGCCTGAAGTTTTTGGTGTTTCAGGGTATCTAGCATTAAATCATGGCCTTGCGTTTTTTGAATTTATCCAGGTGCTCCAATGCTTTTCCGGTCCCAAGGCAAACAGCAAGAAGGGGGTGAGAGGCTATAATGACAGGAAGACCGGTGTCTTTTGTCAAAGCCTTATCCAGCCCTTTTATTAAGGCGCCTCCTCCGGCTAAAATCATCCCTCTTTCAACTAGGTCGGCAGAGAGTTCAGGAGGGCATTTTTCAAGGGTAAGACGGACACATTCCACAATTTGTTGAATGGGCTCGGCTAAGCACTCCCGAATTTCAACTGAATTTATCCGTTTGGTAACCGGAAGCCCTGCGACTTGATCCCGTCCCCGCACTTCCATTTCGAGTTCTTTTTCTCCTAAAGGAAAAGCAGAGCCGATGGTGATTTTAATCTCTTCTGCAGTTCGAGGGCCGATCATTAAGTTATAAGTTCGACGCATGTAGTTGATAATGCACTCATCGAACTCATCCCCGGCAATGCGAAGAGAACGAGATTCTACAATCCCTCCCAAGGAGATAATGGCAATTTCGGTGGTCCCTCCCCCAATATCAATGATCATGCTTGCAGCGGGCTCATGAACAGGGAGATCCACTCCGATAGCGGCAGCCATCGGCTCTTCAATCAAAATCACCTCCTGGGCTCCGGCATGGAGAGCGGAGTCTTCAACTGCTCTTTTCTCCACTCCTGTAATCCCTGAGGGGACGGCGATTAATATTTTAGGACGAAATAGGCTCTTGGCAGGGGTAACTCGTTTTATCAAAGCTTTCAACATTCCCTCAGCGATTTCGAAATCGGCAATCACCCCATCTTTCATAGGGCGGACAGCATGGATTTTTCGAGGGGTTTTTCCCAACATCGCCTTTGCTTTATGACCCACAGCTAAAACTTCATTGGTCTGAGAGTCTACGGCAACGACGGAGGGTTCGCTTAAAACAATCCCTTTTCCACGAACATAAACCAATGTGTTGGCTGTGCCCAAATCGATTCCAATATCACTGGAAAAAAAATTAAACACTTTATCGAATCGTTTCAGGATGTTGTATTTTCCAATTTCGAATAGGGCTTTGAAACCCGGATGACTTCTATTTGACATAGCTTTAGGTTTGTAATAATTCTAAAAATTCTTCCCAAGTTAATTTTGAGATAACCTCATCGTCAGTGTTAATGACTTTCTTAACAAGGCTTTTTTTCCTATTTTGGAGCTCTAAGATTTTCTCTTCGATTGTATTAAGGGTAATAAGCTTATACAATGAAACCGATTTTTTTTGTCCAATACGATGAACTCTATCTCTTGCTTGATTGTCAACTGCCGGGTTCCACCACATATCATAGAGAATAATCGTATCGGCTCCTACTAGATTTAAACCCGAGCCCCCAGCCTTTAAAGAGACGAGGAAGACCAAAATATTTGGATCTTCATTGAATTGTTTGACGATGTTCATACGATTTTTACTCGAACCATCGAGATAAGAAAAAGCGATGCCCCGTGATTTGAGCTCGTCGTGCATGATGGAGAGCATTTTTGTATATTGGCTAAAAATTACAGTCTTATGATTCCCTTCGATGAGGGAGAGTAAAAGCTCCATGAGCATGTCATATTTTGCTGAATCTCCGTTTTCGGGCTTTTCTTTAGCAAAGATAGCCGGGTGGCAGCAAATTTGCTTCAAACGGGTCAAAGTGGCCAAAACGTGTATCTGAATTTTTTCGTAACCCTCTTTTTTTACAAGACGAGAGAGCTCTTCTTTTGCTGAGGCTGCATACGATCGATAGAGCTCTTTTTGTTTTTCTGTGAGGTGGCAGTGATATACGATTTCGGACACAGGAGGCAAATCGTCAAGCACGTCTTCTTTGAGGCGGCGTAAAATAAAAGGGGAGACCTTTTGTTTGAGGGTTTTGAGGTTGCCTGTTTTGTCGCTCATACAGCCGCAATTTCGAATATATTTTTCTACAAAACGATCATAGCTACTCAATAGTCCAGGCATTAGAAAGTCAAATAAGCTCCACAGCTCTTCCAAAGAGTTTTCAATGGGAGTCCCTGTTAAGATTAAGCGATGTTTTGCCTGAATCATTTTCACTGATTTGGCGTTTCGAGTGACTCGGTTTTTGATGTGCTGGGCTTCGTCGAGAATGATGTATTCAAACTCGAGTGTCTTATAAATTTCTATATCTTTTTGGAGAAGATTGTAAGAGGTAATAACAATATCTTGCTGATCCACATTTTTTAGAAGTTTTCGTCTTTGTGAGGGAATAGCATCGACAACCAAAATCTTTAGATTTGGATTGAACTTATGAAACTCTTCCATCCAGTTGTAAACCAAGGAAGTGGGACAGACAATGAGTGAATAGCCGCTGCCGTTCTTTTGTTTGAGTTGGGTGATGGCTGTAATGGCTTGCAGAGTTTTTCCGAGCCCCATGTCATCGGCTAAAATGCCATTCAGGTGCATAGAGCGAAGTCTTTCTAACCATTGAACGCCTTCAACTTGGTACTTTCTCAATGTGGCTTGAATTTGAGAGGGAATCTCCTCAGCTACGAATTCAGCGTTTCCGATAAGATGTTTTTGAATCTGCTGAAGTTTTTTACTCATTGAAAACTTCACAGGCAGCGATTTGAATTGATCGCCATGAAGGTGAGCCAAGCTCCAGATCGGGCGTTTTTGTTTGCAATTATCGAGTTTTTCAATGCCCATCTCATCGAAAATTTGAACGAGGGGGCCAATTTTTTCGAGATCTAAAATGAGAATGCGAGGGATTTTCGCCTTTCTCTTGTCTTGAAACTGTGAGGGTGTTTGCAGCTCCAAATACCGTTTTTTTGCTGCAATGCAATTCCAGAGAAGATCAAGATGGGTCCCTTTGAGATAGCCATCGATTTTCATATCAATTTCATAAGTATCGATCTGCTCTGTTTCACGCAAGTAAAGCTCAAATACCGATTCGTCGTAAATAAATTGCTCGGAAAGATTCTCAGGGCATTCAAAACTCACACGATTTTGATTATTCGGGATTCTTTCGGTCATGAATTCCACAATTTTCTTTTCGCTTTTAAGACGAAAAACACCCTCTTTATCGTCGAACAGAAAATCGTCGAATATTTCTTGAATGATTTTTCTCTCTTCAATAAGGTTCCGCGCCAAAATCCCTTCGTTTCTCATGAAATGACAGACATCTTGAAACTGCAATTGAGAAAATGCAGCAGGGATCTCTTCTTTGCCGTAGATGAAAAAGAGCTTAGCTTCAAGTTCATTGTTGAGATAACTGATTTCACATCGCCCCTTGATCGTTTCAACGTGGGGCAGGGTAATAAACCGATTGACGACACTTGGGTTGGTCACTTCAGCATATTGGCGCATGACAGGGAGAGAATTTTCAATGAAAGTGCCAAACAGCGGTTCCGGAAGGGTCACTTCACTCAATTCTGAAAGCGATTGCAGATGGACTCGCCTGATTTGGGGAGGAAACCGATAATAAATATTGTCATAGAGCAATCCCGGCTTTGTCGATTCAAACAGTAGCAAATCGGTTAGTTCAACCGAATTTTTTCCAATTCGAATAGTGGGTTTAAGTAAAAGCTTCGGTCCAGGTGCTTCGAGATACTCTAAGGTAAATTGCATCTGGGAAGGAGAGGTAGAGAAATAAAGAGGTTGTTCTAACAGGCCGTTATAAAGACAGGGCATTTCTCTGAGATCTTGATCGGCAACATTTCTTTGGAAGTTATCCAATAAGGCTAAATCATAAGCACGCGCTAAGATGGCTCCAAATGCTTCGGTATCTATTTGGGCAAGTCGCAAATATCGCTCTTCTTTTCCCCCATAAAAACGGGCGTGATTGATTACTAAAGTTAATATTTCGCGATGGGCCATTTCAAATGAATTGATCGAAAAAAAATAACTCCGCCCGCTGATGGAAATAGGTTCACGATACCAAACTGCATCCAGAAAAGCCTTAATGTTGGGGAGATAAAGAGGCTTAAAACGGGAGGCAAGACGAATAGCCAGTTGAATTTCGGGATGTTTAGCCTCTTTTGGATTTTGCTGTGAGGGAAGGTTAAAAATGATGGCCAGCTCTGCTTTATCCTCTTTAGGGAGCGAGGAGTGCAAAAAGAAGGGAGAAGAGCCCAGCTGCTTGGCTGCTCCGACATATTCCGTTAAGAGTTCTTTTTGGTAAAGGAGATCTTTTCGAGCGTCTTCTTTGGTTGCCGCTTCTTTAAAAGTGCGGGCAAGCTCTAATTTAACCTCGTCGTCCATATTGCCGTCTTGCTCTAGATCAGCCTCCTGAGAATAGGCTACAACAATTTCATTCAAATTCTTCTCAAGATAGTATAGCAGTGCTGCAATATGTTGACAGTCATAAGAGTAAGTACAGTCGCAATTTGAGTCGACAGCCATAGACTCAGTGCGGTTTATCTCAATTTCGCTTTCATAGACGTTTTCAAAAGCTCCTTTAATTTTGGAGCTTAAGCGGAGAGTATTCCCATCGAGGTGAAGGATTTTTGCACCCATTACCGCAGCTTTATCAAAGAGATCCTTTCCCTCTTTGAGAATGGCAGAAGAAAAATCCTGACGCAACTTTCGAAAATTGAGCATTTGATTTGTAGGGTCGTTGACAAATCCAGGCTAGTTGTACCTATTTACTCTCACGAACGCAATGAAAAAATTTATTTCACACGAAGAGAAGAGCTAGGAAAGCTTTGAAATGGCAGTGAATTTTCAACTTCGAATACTGAGCATCGCTATATTGAAGGTTGCTAAAAAACAATTGGCTCTCTAAAATTATGGGTCAAATCAAGCGGATGTAGCTCAGTGGTAGAGCATCTCGTTCCCAACGAGAATGTCGTGAGTTCGAGCCTCATCATCCGCTAGCCAAGCAAAGCTGACCCTTTTAAGCGGGTGTAGCTCAGCGGTAGAGCATCACGTTGCCAACGTGAGGGTCGTGAGTTCGAACCTCATCACCCGCTTTTTTGTAAAAGGATCTTTGAGAAAACAAAATTTATGAGCGAAATAAAAACTATTGAAAATGATTTGTTTGCTATAGAAGCAACCGAAGAATCAGGCTGTACTTTCTCTTTAAAAGTTTTTATTAAGCCCAACGAAACGCAAAAAATACATAAGCAAGCTGTTAAGAAAGTTAATAAACAAATTTCCATTCCGGGGTTTCGTAAGGGACGCGCTCCGGATGAAACAGTCCTTAGCCGCTACGGCTCGTATGTGGAACAAGAGTGGAAAGATCTGCTCCTAAACAAAGCCTACCAAGCTGCTCTTGATCTCTCTCAGGTCTATCCTTTAAATAAAGAGAGCGTCAAATCGATTAAAATTGAAAGCTGCGGCCTGGAAGAGGGTACCACCGTCAGTCTCTCTTATGAGCATTACCCCAATGTCCCTACAGTTGAATTTTCCGACATTACCCTTCCGGAAATTGAAAAAAAACCGGTTTCCGAAGAGCATGTAAATGAAAAAATACAAGAAGTTTGCCGGTCGTTTGCAGAATTTGAACCCTCTTCCAAAGAGGTGGTTGAAAAGGGCGATTATATTTCACTTTCAATCTTTTCATTGGAGGAAGATCCCCCAAAGCCGATTGTTGAAAACCACCTATTTCATGTGGAAGATGAGATGGTTGAGTTTTTGAAAAATGAAGTGATCGGCATGAAAGTTGGAGAAAGAGTAGAGACCGTTATCCCGGAAAACAAGCAGAAGGTAAGTATCACTGTTGAGGCTATTAACACTATGGTTATCCCCGAGCCGACAGATGAACTTGCCAAAAAAGCAGGGGCCTCTTCCAAGGAAAAATTGCTGGAGATCATTCGGGCCAATCTAGAAGAAGAAGCTATACAAGAGCAGCATACAAAACGCCTTAAAGCTTTGGAAGAGGCGCTCCTGAAGCAGTACGATTTTGATCTGCCCGCCTCTATCGTAGAGCAGGAAAAAATGCAGCGCATGAAAAATAAAGAGCAAAAGGAGCTTCCCGAAGAAGAGGTCGCCAAAGAGGTGAACAAAGATCTCCGTCTGTATTTCCTCAATAGACAAATTATTAAACAAGGAAATATTTCAATTTCTAAAGAAGAACTATCAGACCAAATTACATTATATAATAAAATAGCTTCCAACACTAAAGGTGAGATTTCGCGAGAAATGATCTCCCGTATTGCTTCACGCTTAATAGAGTCAAAAGCAAAAGAATACGCCCTCTCTCAAGTGATGCATGGGGCTCAATAGATTATCTTGAGAATGAAAATGCTTGACCTTCGGTTTTCATTAATCATACACTTTGTCTATAAGTGATTTTTAAAGGTACGTAAAGAAATGACATTGGTTCCTTATGTTATAGAAGATACTGGTAAGGGCGAACGGGCAATGGATATCTATTCCCGATTGCTCAAAGATCGGATTGTATTGATTGGACAGGAGATTACCGAGCACCTTGCAAATGTTGTGATTGCTCAACTTCTTTATCTTATGTCTGAAGACCCCAAAAAAGATATACAAATTTTTATTAACTCTCCGGGGGGCTACATCACAGCTGGCTTGGCTATCTATGATACGGTCCGATTTTTAGGTTGCGATGTAAATACCTATTGCATCGGCCAGGCAGCCTCCATGGGAGCTCTTCTATTGGCTGCAGGGACAAAAGGGAAGCGAAAAGCCCTTCCCCATAGTCGAATTATGATCCATCAACCTTCAGGAGGAGTGATGGGAACCTCTGCTGATATCAAACTACAAGCCGAAGAAATTTTACGTTTAAAGCAATACCTCGCTGAAATTCTATCTGATTGCTCAGGTCAATCTGTTGAGAGGGTTTTAGCTGATTCCGAGCGTGATTTTTTTATGAGTCCCCAAGAGGCAATCGAATATGGGCTTATCGATGAAATTGTCACCTCAACCAAGTCGGGTATTAAACCATAAATTGCTCACAATATGTCAAAAAAGAATTTTAATAATAAAGAATTAGCAACCTGTTCTTTTTGCGGTCGTACCGAGGAGGATGTGGAAAAGCTTATTTCGGGCCCTAATGTCTATATCTGCGATAATTGCATACGGCTCTGCATGAGCATTTTAGAAAAAAAACCGGCACCCCGAGAACTTAAAGTCCTCAAACCTAAAGAGATAAAAGACAGGCTGGATGAATTTATCGTGGGACAAAATGAGCCGAAGCGTACGATTTCTGTCGCGGTATATAATCATTACAAACGGATTCGGGCAATTGCTCAAAACAAAGAGGTAGGCTACAGCAAATCAAATGTGATGCTTTTAGGACCTACAGGCTCCGGAAAAACTCTGATTGCGAAAACATTGGCTCAAATTCTTGAGGTTCCCTTCACCATTGCTGATGCAACTACTTTGACTGAAGCTGGCTATGTTGGGGAAGACGTAGAGAATATTATACTACGATTACTTCAGGCGGCAGATTATGATGTAAATCGGGTTGAACAAGGGATTATCTATATCGATGAGATAGATAAAATTGGACGAACCACTGCCAATGTCTCTATTACTCGAGATGTTTCAGGAGAAGGGGTCCAACAAGCGTTGTTAAAAATCGTTGAAGGGACAACGGCTAATGTCCCCCCCAAAGGTGGAAGGAAGCATCCACATCAGGAATACATCAAAGTAAACACTGAGAACATTCTGTTTATTGTAGGGGGCGCTTTTGTGAACCTCGAAAAAATCGTGGCGAAAAGGCTTGGAAGAAGCACTATTGGTTTTACAGATACCAAAACAGGGGAATCCATAGATCCTCACGACAAGGGGCGGCTGTTATCTCAGGTTGAACCTGAAGATTTGATTGCTTTTGGCATGATTCCAGAATTTATAGGGCGTTTTAATTGTCTGGTTAATTGCAATGAATTGTCAGTAGACGACCTTGTATGCATTTTAACAGAGCCGAAAAATGCGATTGTTAAGCAATACACAGCTCTTTTTGAAGAGGAAAATGTAAAATTGAGCTTCTCAAAAGACGCACTTCATGCTGCAGCTGAAAAAGCGAAAGAGGCAGGAACGGGAGCCCGTGCTCTTCGTATGATTCTTGAGAATTTGCTTAGAGATTTAATGTTTGAAATTCCCTCAGACGATACGATTGCTGAAATTCGGATCACTAAAGAGACCATCGCAAAGAATAAACCTCCTGAAATTATACGGCGCAATTCCGCTGAAAAAATTGCATGAATGTCTATGTTCTTGCCACTGAAATTGTAAATACACTTTTTGAGGCGGGCTATACGGCTTATTTTTCAGGTGGCTGGGTTAGGGATAAACTTCTTGGCAAAGAGAGCGATGAAATCGATATTGCCACCAGCGCCCCCCCTTCAATCATCCAGGACCTTTTTGATAAAACTGTCCCCTTAGGGGTCTCCTTTGGGGTTGTGGTTGTAGTTTTGAAAGGGATCAATTTTGAGGTAACCACCTTTCGAAAAGATGCTGCCTATCAAGATGGCCGTCATCCCACGCACGTTGATTTTTCAACACCTGAAAAAGATGCGCTGAGGCGTGATTTTACAATTAATGGGATGTTTTTCGATCCACTCACTGAAACTATTTATGACTATGTGGGGGGGCAAGAAGACCTCAAAAACCAGCTTATCCGAGCTATTGGAGAGCCGGCAATGCGATTTAATGAGGATCGGCTGCGCCTGATCCGGGCAGTTCGTTTTGCGGCCAAGCTGGGGTTTTCAATTGAAGAGAAAACAAAAGAGGCTATTTGTGCGCAGGCTGCATCCCTTTTCCCATCTGTATCGATTGAGCGGGTTTGGCAAGAGTTCAATAAGATGGCGGCTGCTCATCGTTTAGATCAATCTATCCTTATGCTCCATCGTTTTAAGCTTCTGGAGGTTATTTTCCCGAGCTTAAAAGAGACTTCACTTGATAAGATAGAAAAGTGGGTCTCGCCCTTCCCCTATTTTCCCGTCAACATTCCGACCATAGCCTACCTAATGGAGCTTTTCCCCCACTTCTCTCTCGAAGAAAAAATTCAAATATGCCGCTATCTAAAGACAACGTCTGGTGATATCAAGTTAGTGACCTATCTGACTCAAGCAGCCGCTCTTTTCAGAAACAAGGTGATTGAGCAGTTCCAATGGGCTCATTTTTACGCTAACCCTTATAGTGAGTATTTCATAAATATTGAAGCCGCAAAAATTATGCCTCCCGAGAGGAGCCGCTTTCTTCAAGATCACGCCGAACGAATAAAATCCCTCGATCCCCATATCCATCGGATTCAAACGCGACGCCCCCTTGTCAACGCAGAGTTATTAAAAAAAGAGGGGATTAAGCCGGGGAAAAAAATGGGCGCTCTTTTAAAAGAGGCAGAGCGGCTAGTCATTAACAATAACCTCGCCTCAGCCGAAGAAGCATTAAATCTTCTTAAACAATCATCTCTTTTATAATTATTAACTCATCTTACGCAAAAAATGCCGTGAAAGGGGTGAGCGAAGAGGCCAAAATACAAGTATCGAAAGGAAGCCCAACTACTTGTTAGTTGGGTGACGAGCGATGCGCAGTAGATTGCCCTCTGCAGCCAGCCTATTCTGGCATTTTTTGCGTAAGATGAGTTATTAATCAATTGAATGCAATCAAGTTCTAGGATTGACCATATTCATGGGGAGCCGTGTAAACTCCCCACTCTCTTTGATCGGTTCCATCCAAATGGTTTTTCCAGGGCGTAATCGGGCGCCCTTCGCTTCCACAGTCATCAAAACGCCAGAATTCAATTTGCCCCGTGCCGGGGTTTACCGTAAAACCAAAGACAGTGTTTACCCAGTTGGAATCAGCCACTAAAATGGGTTGAGGGTAGGCGAGCTCTTTATTTTGCATGATCCGGGTTATCTTTTGATGAAAGGGAATCGAAAGACGCGTTTCATTCAAGGTGTGCATTAAAAGCCCTTTGGCGATATTTCTTAAATCTTTTGCGGATAGCACATTATGCTTTCCAATTGAGGGCTTGGATTCTCTTAGGATTTTATAAATCATTTTTCTATGAGTCGTAGAGATCTCTTCGATGGAGTTGAAAAGGATTTCTAATTTTTCTTCCAGTTCATACTCGGGGAAAAGCGGTATCATTGCATATAGGATGCTATCGAGCTCTTCAGTAATGACATCTAGCCAGCCTTCTTGTTTAATCCATTTTTCGTAAGCTAATGCATGGATCACCTTCTCTCTAAATTCAGGAGGAGAGAGAGAGTAGGATAGTGGGTTCAGCGCTTTCTTGAGAACAGATCGGTACCCGATCGGGATCTTGTAAAGTAATTCGCTCACTAAATAGTCCATCATTTGACTTGTGAGCTCTGTTGTATTTAGAAAATTTTGCTGCTTGGCTGCCCATTGATCTCTTATCCACGTATAGGTATAGGAGTCGTCCTCCCACCCTTCACGAAATGAACTCCACCCAGGTTTTAAAACAAAAGCATGCGTGGGAGAAAAAGCAAGCATGGATCGTTCAGGTTGATTTTTGTAAAGTTTCTGTACATTGTGCGGGAGCTCTTTAATGCAATCGATAAAAAAGGCTAACAGCTCATTTGGACTCTCCACCCATTGGCTAACTTTCCGGGGAGCTTGGGCTCTGCTATAGTAGCAACTGAGTAATGTTTCCATATTTCCTCCTGAGACATAGGCCCAAGGTTTTCGCTTTATTTTATCGATATTTGCAAGAGGGTTTTGGATAACCGGTTCTCGATAGGCTTGTCCTAATCGATAAAAAGAGCTCTCCAGAAAATCGGAGCTTTTGAGGGTAGTGATGATGGTCGAGGTGAGCTCTGACAGCTCGGCTTGAAGCCCTTCCAACTCCTCTTTTTGATTGAGCTCATTCTCAACAGAGATAAAAAATGAGCTAAGATATTGAATATATTCACTTGGAGTGTAAATCATTGTCCATAAAGATGGGTTTGTGCGGCCATGTTTATAAAGAAGCCTAAATCCTGCAGGGCTATCATCATAAAAATGAGCGGTGATCTCATGCATTTCAGCATCATAGATTTCTTGAAAGTAATCGGGTATTTTCTCTCCGTAAGCGTCGATTAAAAAAGGGAATAAGGTGCTTAATTTTTGGCCTTTTTCGTAAGCGATATCCCTTTCATTTAAAGCCCGGTTGATTTCCTGACGATGGATTTGATAGTCGGCGCGTAGCCAGTTAAGCTCAGTTTCTGAGGAGGCTCGATTTATTCTTCCCTCAAGGTATTTAACTTGGGCAAATGTATGATCATAGCGGGACTGAATGGCTTTGAGCTCTTCATTGAATTGCTCGACCCGTTCTTTTATTTTGGCGTATACGCCTGCTCCAATTCCATGAGGCTCTTCGGGGCGGACCCCTAAACTAGCATAAAAATTCCACTTGGTAGCATTCGCTTTTGTTTCTGAAAGAGAGGCGAGGGTAAATTCCCAAGCTTTTAAAAGAGCATTGTCGGTTAGCGCTTTAAAGGCGATTTTAGCCTGTTCGTATCCATTTTGATATTGCCTGCATTGGAAAGATTTTCCTTTTTGCATCGTGGGCGACTGAATGGCTATTTCGCCTATAATGCCCATAGAGGGCCGATTTTGGAATTGAATAAGATCATTTTCTGTGATTTCCCAATGAGCTTGTAGAGTTTCTTTTATGATCTGATCGGCTGTTAGAAGAGCAAAAGGGTTTTCCGCTTTCTTCTTTAACGAAGAGGCGGCTAAGAGTTTTTCACAGGCTTTCAGTCTTTTTGATGGACTCGCTTTAAAGTCAATCAAGCCGCCAGCTTCCAAAGCAGCTTGTAAACCCGGTGAGAGAGCGAGGGTTTTTAAAGGATATCGTCCTAAGCTTGCGAGATAAAAAGGGCGGTGAAGATCCCCGGCACCCCAGCTGATGCTAAGAGGGACGGAGTATTCGACCCCTTCATAGGTGCGTTTAAGCCGACCGGTGCCTATTAATTGACCCATATCATCCAGAAATCGCAGAGGCTGGTCTTGCTGAATGAGTATCGCGGGAGCGGTGGCAAAGCAGGAGCCCACATTTTGGCGTAAGTTTGTTAAAAGAGCCGCAAGCACGGCTTGTCGAGCATCTGCATGGGTTAATGAGATTTTTTCAGGTAGAAACAGAGTTTCTCGAATCAACTGCTCGGTTGAGGAAGGGCTTTCGGGTTTATTTATCCGTTTAAGAGCATAAACGGCCTCTTTATCTTCATAGAAAAGGCGGAGAGTGCGTAGAAGATGTTGCTGTCTGACTCTGTCGTGATGGCGATTTGGTCCCAACGAATAAGAGCTTTTTGCCAAAATTTGTATTGCTTGAGACAATATTTTTGGATTTAGTTCCCCTTTTTCATCGATCAATAGGATCGCTAATTCCCTGGCTACGTGGGTATTTCTCCATGACCAGCTTACCTGGAGAGGGGTTTGGTCAAATGCATCACACTCTTCGACAAATTCGTCTAAAAGGAGCGCTTCTAAAGGGTCGGAGAAAGCATACTGGTTCGCTATGGTTTTAAAAGTGTCTTGCAGAAACGAGTCTTTAAGTATCTCCAGGTTCGAACTCACAAGCGGCAATCCATAAATTATTTTCAGATGAAATTCTGCTATTTTTGGAAACAAATTTGCAGAATTTGGACATGATTATTTGCAAAAGTTAGAAAACATTCGACGAAGCGCATCTGCGGTGTGCAAATTGCATCATAGCTGATAACATTTTCATTGAAAAGTGTGAAATTTCTATCATATCTAACCAAATGAATATGTAACTAAAAAAGATTAGAGAACCATTTCCGAGAAATAATATAGCAGAATAAGCTCAAAATTTTACAAATCAATCCGGATTTTTTGGCGGGAAAGATTGCGCTCGATCTCGCTGACTTACATAAGTCAGCATCGATTTCCGCGCTTTTTTCCCGCCAAAATCTCTCGTCCGATTTGTAAAATTTTGAGCTTATTCTGCTATACCAAGTTCCGAATTAAACGTCTTTAATTTGATGGTTTTATTAGAGATCCCCTGTATGCAGAGGTCTCTTGAATTTGACTTTTTTTCTATATGCTGTTATAATTACATATAGTAATACCAGATGAAATCGTGATGGCGTATGATTAAACGAGAATATTGGCAAGCAAAGCTTGAAGAGGCTTGGAAAAAACGATCAATAATATGGCTGGCTGGTATTAGACGTGTAGGCAAAACATGTCTTTGTCAGAGCCTAAATAATATTGAATATTTTGATTGCGAGTTGCCCAGAATTCGCCAATTAATGGAAGCTCCTGAAGCTTTTTTAAGGAGTGTTAAAGGAAAACGGATTATTCTTGATGAAATTCACCGACTAGATAATCCCTCCGAATTACTCAAAATTGCAGCAGATCACTATTCAAGCACAAAGGTAATTGCTACTGGATCATCAACTTTGGGAGCATCCAAAAAATTCCAAGATAGTCTAACAGGACGAAAAGTCAGAATTCACCTGACTCCAATGCTTATTCATGAGATTGAAGATTTTGATGGAAAGGACCTTCAGTATCGATTGCTTCGGGGCGGGCTACCCCCATTTTTTCTGGAAGATAAACTTCCCGAAAGTGACTACCAGGAATGGTTGTCGTCTTACTGGGCTAAAGATGTTCAAGAATTGTTCCGTTTAGAAAAACGACACTCCTTTATGAAATTCACCGAATTGATGTTGGCACAAAGCGGCAGCATGTTTGAAGCTAGCCGTTTCGCTGCTCCATGTGAAGTTAGTAGAACAACAATTTCAAATTATTTGTCTGTATTAGAGGCCACGTTTGTTGCATACGTTGTAAGACCATATAGTATACATGCTCCAACAGAAATTGTATCCGCACCTAAAGTGTATGGTTTTGATACTGGATTTGTCTGTCACTGTCGCGGCTGGATTAACCTTAGACATGAAGATTTTGGACAATTATGGGAACACATTGTTTTAAACGAATTGATTGGGAGAAGTTGCGCATCAAATATAAACTATTGGCGAGATAAGCAAGGACATGAAATTGACTTTGTTTTAAGCAATAGAAAGTCTTCACCTATTACCATTGAATGTAAATGGTCCTCAACAAATTTTGATCCTAAAAATCTCAAAATTTTTCGACGTCGCTATCCTAAAGGAAAAAACTATGTTGTAGCTACCGATATTGATTACGAACATGAAAGGGATTTAGACGGGATTTCAGTTTCATTTGTCTCTCTTGAGATGTTGATTGGTACGTTATCTAACACCGTTTCCGAGAAATAACTTCCTAACTCACCTTACGAAAAAATGCCAGAATAAGCTGGCTGCAGAGGAAAATCTATAGCAGAATAAGCTCAAAATTTTACAAATCTCTCGTCCGATTTGTAAAATTTTGAGCTTATTCTGCTATATTATCATCTAGGCCGTAAAACCCGGCCATTCATGGGCGGGATATAAGGCCTAAATTGCCTTTTTTTGCATGCAAAAACTTGGCAATTTCCATTTGCACAAACTCGCTTTGAAAGCGTTGACACACAT
>JBAPRV010000112.1:0-15348 GCA_049281295.1 Chlamydiales bacterium | reverse complement strand
TTTTCTAAGCTATCGTCAACTCTTTTTTCTTAGAGGATCTCTCAAAGGGTTTTCTTGTTACTAGCATTTTATGCATAATCACAGCGAGCTTCCTCGCTACTGCAACAATTGCTTTGCGGTTCCCTTTATAGTGGAAACCTTATTTACAGCTTTGGATGAAAATATCACTAAAATGGAATTTTATCATTATTACGAAACAAAGTCGTTTAAAGCAAAATTGCTGAATTCTTTCATAAAATGGAAGATTGGAAAAGAGGCTCAAGCGACCCTTTTCGCTATTAAAAAAGAGATAGAACAAGAGGCACCCTATTAAAAACTATCTGAAGAGAGATTTTCCTGTAGACAATGTTCGACGTTTTTTAGAGCCGGGCCCAATTGTTCTAGTCAGTTCGGCATGGAAGGATGAAACCAACATTATGACCATGGGCTGGCATATGATTCTGGCGTTCGAGCCCTCTCTTGTAGGCTGCTACATCTGGGAGGAGAACTACAGCTTTGATTTGATCCGAAAATCCAAAGAATGTGTTATTAACATTCCTACCGCTGAAATGGCAAGTAAAGTGGTTTCAATTGGAAACTGTTCCGGGCGGGAGGTTAATAAATTTGAAAAATTTAAGCTAACACCTCTTCCTTCCAAGTCTGTTTTGCCTCCTCTGATCAAAGAGTGCTATGCCAATTTTGAGTGTAAGCTTATCGATTCTAGTCTCATCAATCGATATAGCTTATTTATGCTGGAAGTCGTAAAAGCCCACGTAGCGACTTCTCCAAAATTTCCTCAAACCCTCCATTACCGAGGAGATGGATTATTTATGATTTCAGGATCTACAACTAGAAAGTATCGGCATTTATTTAAGCCTGAAAATTTATAGCACTATTTAATAATCTTTTTTCGCCTTTGCCTTTTCTATCACGTAACTGTTAAATATTGAGGCTGCAATGGGTTGTCCAGTTTGTAGTTTCCATAAATTCGCATAGTTTTTCTCTTGTGACAGCAGTTCATCATGCGATCCGCTTTCTACTATTTTTCCGTGCTTTAATACGTGAATTACGTCGGCATTTCTTACTGTGGATAGTCGATGCGCCACCATGATCACTGTGCGGCCAACAATAAGTTTTTCAAGAGATTGGTGAATAGCTAGCTCAGTCTCATTATCAACAGAGGAGGTCGCTTCATCAAGAATAAGAATGGGAGGGTTTTTAATAATTTCACGAGCGATTGTCAATCTCTGCCTTTGGCCTCCCGATAGCTTGAGCCCTCTTTCTCCAATCACTGTCTGATACCCTTGTGGTAGACGTGTTATAAAGTCATGTGCTTCTGCAAGTTTTGCTGCTTCAATGACGCGCTCTTGGGGCACATCCCTATCGGGATAGGTAATATTTTCAGCAACGGTACCATGAAAAAGAAAGACATCCTGACTCACAAGCCCTATAGCCCTTCGTAGATCATGAATATCAAACTCTCTTAATGATAGGCCGTCCAGTTCAATAGATCCCTGATTGGGTTCGTAAAAGCGTAGCAACAATTTGATCAATGTTGACTTGCCCGATCCAGTCGTCCCAACAAAAGCAATCGTGGATCCTTTGGGAATCTCTACAGAAAAATCTTTAAAAACAGGGTGTTGAGTCTCATAACCAAATGCGATATCTCGAAAAGCGATCGAGCCTCGAACTTTTTCTTTAGGCAGCCTTCTCTTACCGTGAACCATAGAAATGGGGATCTGAAGCAGATCCAATACCCGAAATGTCGCTGCCATGGTTCTTTGAAAGTTGATTGTCACTTCAGCCAGCATCGTTAAAGGCCATAAAAGCCTTTGAGTTAAAAAAACTAGCATACCGTAAATTCCGACACTTAGTTTGCCCTCGATTGTCAGTAAGCCGCCATATACTAGGGTTCCTAAAAATCCTATAAGAATAGCGACTCTTATCACAGGGGTTACAAGAGAACTGAGTTGAATCGCTTTTGCATTCGCCTGTCTGTATTCCTCGCTCACTTGTTGAATTTGCTGCAGCTCAAACTCTTCGGCGATCAAACTCTTGATGGTAAGCATTCCTGTAAGAGCATTTGTCAGTCGACTTGCTATTTCTCCCGCCTTTTGCCGAACAGCTAAAAATTTCGGTGTCAGTTTATTTTGAAAGAAGAATGCACCAGCAATAATCAAAGGAATGGGCAGTATTGCAAAAAGAGCAATTTTAGGAGCTAAGATGAAGAAAATCAAACCAATAGTGAACGTCGAAAATAAAATCTGAATTATTTGATTTACACCATCTTCTAAAAACCGTTCAAGCTGGTTAACATCATCATTCAGGATAGAGATGAGGTTACCTGTACGTAATTGATCAAAAGTGGCTTGATCTATTTTTTGAATATGATCGGTTGTCTCTAAACGTAATGCGTGTTGGACAGATTGTGCCAAGTTTTTCCAGTTAATTGAGTAGAGGTACTCAAAAAAAGATTCAAATCCCCATGTCACAAGTGCGAGCAATCCCAGGAAGATAAGTTGGGTATCAATGCGTTGAATGCCAAGCTGTGCAAGCCAGGAGTGTTTTTGATGGACAACGACATCAATGGCAACACCAATGATGATTTCAGGTAATATATCAAATAATTTATTCGAAATAGAGTAGATAGAAGCTCTGATATATTGCGCTTTAAATGGCCTTAGATAAGATAGTAACCGAAGTATCGGTATTTTGGATTTTTGCATTTATTCTATTAATAATTGTATCTATATAATCCAAAGCAATTGGACTCGAAACAGAGTATATCGTAGTATAGAATTTCTAAAAAGAGGTGATCATGGAAGAGGAAAAAGATATTCAAAAAAAAGCGGAAGCCCGAGTGCGTCGGTTAAGAAATTTTTACTCCAATGTGACGACTTTTGTCTTTGTAAACGTGCTGCTGCTAATCATTAATTTAATAGCAAGCCCTCAAAATCTATGGTTTTACTGGGTGACCTTGATATGGGGCATTATTTTGCTGGTTCAAGCGTTTAATATTTTTACAATCCGAGATAAATTCCTTGGCGATGAGTGGGAAAAGAAAAAAATAAAGGAAATAGTTAAGGAACATAACTCTAAAAAGAAGAAGAAGGATTGATTATCGGCTAGGTTTTTCCCAGGGTAAAGGAGAGGTCGTTGGGGGCGGAGAGGGCTCTTCCCCAAATGCAGTGACAATTTTCTCTACAATCCCTCCCAAAATGTACCCAATGCCTCCTCCGGCTGTTTTGGCCATAATGATGGCAATTCTTGTGGAGGCTGAGCTCCAATCAAACTCAGGATCATCGATTGAACCGCGCATTTTGACTTGAAACATGTCTTTTGAGGCTAAACCGCTAATATTAAATCTTTGCTCAAGGGTGGCCGGTGAAATTCCAAGAGTCATATTGATCGTATTATTCAAAAGATTGATTTTCCCCCACATAGCAATATGAACTGTATTGGCAATCAAGGCATCGAATCGCCTATTCGTGGTAACGCCATTTTTCAGGTTTAAGTAAATAGGGGTAAACCAGGCTGAAATATAAGGATTGTGTGGAACCGGGGCTTTTAGAAAATTGAGCAATCCCTGGATTTTTTTTCCGTTGTAAATGAAGATCTTTCCTAGATCGAAAACTACTTTATCAGCTTGCACCCCTTGGAAATTAAAGGGGCGGATAGGGACCTTAAATCCTTCCGGATCAATGAATACTTTGACAGGATGGTTGGAGTACGCTCCTTCCGCTAAAAGAGGGTTGATCTCTTTTAGAAAAGCTTCATTGACCTCTTCGGTGAGAGTCATTTCTGCTTCTATGCGCTCTCGCAAAACAATGGAATTTGGATAGATCTGTAAAGGAAGGATAGCTTTGAAGTTAGAAGCTTTAATATCAATGGTTAAAGGGCCTGTGATTTGAGAAATCTCCCCATAGATTCGAGCATTGACGAGATCGCCTAATATCGCTTCAATCGTTTTCTTGGTTTTGGGCTGTATTGGCATAATTCCCATCAGCCGGCGAACGGGCAGAAGCTCTAAGCTAAGTTCCCCCTTTACGGTCGATCTTTCTCGGTTAAATTTTCCGTCAACTGTCCAAAGGTTGAAGATGCTTGCATTCAGGGAAAAAGCCGACTTTTCTGTTTTAGGAACATTATCCGCAAAAAGATCTCCTCTTAAATTAAGGTGGATTGCTGAGGAGAGGTTTTCTCCTTGTATCGAGCCGGTTAGGCCTTGCAGGGTGAGTGATTCATGGGTGATTGGGTTTTGGAAAATCAAAGTTCCCACATTGATATTTCCTGTGAAGCCGCTCTGACAGAGAAAACTACTTATTTCCTCAGGAATATCGGTGGGGCAGACAAGCTGTGTGATTGTTAAAGTAAGCGGGGCTGTTTGTGTGAGCACAAAGGGTGTTTCATGTTCGGGGAAAAATCCTTTTATCAAAGCATTATACCGAGAGGGCGTCAAGTCTAGATGGATGTAATTGGGACCATTTTCGATAGCTGTCAGAGTCCCTGTTTCATCAACGGTCAGGCTAAAAGAGGCTACGAAACCTGTACTCTCTGCTTTGATAGCCACGGAGGTTTGCTCGGGAGAATAGATACCGCTGGCTGTGATACTGCCTTTTTTTGCTATAATCGTCGATAAATCAATCCCTTCCGGCATAAAAGGATTTAGAAGAGAAAGGGGAATGTCATGCAAATCTGCATGAAAAGTATATTTTGCTTGTTTGAAATCCAAGGAGTTATTTTGAACGAAATTTTTGATTTCAAAGTTTGCATCGATGTGAGAAGGAGCCGTTTCTATCTTTCCAGATATAAGATTCTTAGAACCATCCACATGAATGAAAAAGGAGCCTTTATCGATTGGAGTCTCTTCGAAAGGGAACTGCTTGACTTTACCGGTGATGATTAAATGGAGTTGATCATATGCCAAAGCCTCTGAGAGCTTCCCGCGCAGGTCTGCTTCATAATAAGGGTTTGTGAGTTTACCTGAAATGGACGTGCTTTGTTTTTTTAGATCAACTTTTCCATCCAGTTCAACTTGCACTGATGGGCCGATAATCTTGGCTTTATCTCCTACTACTTTGAGATTACCTCCTACTGTAAAACTAGGTTCCGGGTACTCTCCTTTTACAGTTCCGTTAAGCTGAGCTGTTAAAGAGTTAAGGGAAAAAGAAGTATCAATTTCTCCATTGTAATAGCTTCCTGTGGCTGAAAGGTCAAAATTAGGGCCGATCATTTGTTTGAGAGGGGGGATGCTGTCGGGGGCAACAAGCTCTAAGAGACTGATTGGGAAGCCATTTGTTTCCATGTTGTATGTGAGCTCTCCCTCCTGGTTGAGGGTGGCTGTGGCTGAAATTTTGGTCGTCTCTTTTCCTTTAATGATTCCGTCAAAAGTTATATCGATGTTCTCTTTGGTTGTGATCGCTATGTTGAATTGATTTAAAGAGTAAGATCCGAGTGTTTTATGCTGGATCTCTGCACGTTCTACCTGGGCATGAGCCTGGAGAGAAAGCGGAGGTTTTGGAAAATCAAGAGGGAAAATGGCATTCTCAATTTGGATCGCTACATTTGTTTTACTAGCTAAATCCCACTTCTCCTCTTGGCCTGGAGCTATTAAATATTTGAAAAATTGAGGAGTCAGGGTAAAGTCAAGATGGGATTTAGAGTCTAGGTATAATTTTTGGTCGTAGATCTCTCCTTCGAGAAAAGCTTTGAGGTGGCTGCTTTCGCAAGTGGCTTTAAGGGGAATCATCTCCCCCTCTTTTCCAAGGGTCATGTCAAGATTTAGGGTCTCTCCCAGCGCTGCGGTATAGAAAGGTTTTTCAACTAGCTGGTCTAAGATCGCAACCGGAAACTTTTTGATATTTACTCTAAATTGAGCCGCTTCTTTTAAATTGCCTTCTGCAGTGAGCTCTCCCTCTACTTCGCCCTGTTTTGTCTTTGCTTCGATATAAAAGACGTCCGGGGTCGCCTGTTTCTCAATATTAATGTCGGATAGGGTGATAGGAGAGATTTTTGGAGCATCAAATATAACTGTCCCATTATATACAAAAAGTTTATTGTCAAAGGTAAAGAAAGAACGTTTTTTTCTGGAAGACTGGCTCTCTTCTTTTTTTTCAAATAAAAGATAGGGGTCTTGCAAGATAGTTTGATTTAAATGCCGTCCCCCGAAAAGCAGATATAGAAGAGAGGTATCTGTTTCAATGAGGCGGGCACTTGCAACCTTCTTTCCTTCTGGGTTTTCGTAGGTGAGATCCTCTATTCGTTGCTTCCCAAGCCAGCTCAGTTGTAGTTTCTCTATTTTTAAATGGCCGGGGTATCGGCTATTGAGCCATTTAAGGGAGAGTTTGTTCCCAAAATCAGTAGATATGAAAGAAGGAAGAGCAATGATTGCCAAAAGCAGCACCCCCAATACAATAGGAAGCACAATTTTGATAAATTTTTTCAAAGCTCAATCTATAAAAATTTTTATTATTTTAAATATCTTTTAACAAAATATTTCCATCGGATTTTTCAATCTCGTCACTGAACTTTTCTAAACTTCTAAGAATTAAGCTCAGTTCGCGAGAAGGAGGGAGTGGAATTATCTCTCCTTTGAGATTAATCATATCAATTACTCTCTTTATTGTCAGCTGGCTTATATCCATTGCGGGCTGAAAACCGGATTCTTGATCAATGGGGCGTTTCACCTCCGAAAGAACCTCGGCAGCTACCAGCTGGAAAATCAGAGTGGAGGTTAAAGAGAGGGGGATAGCAAGCTCGTTAGAGATTTCAATGATCATAGGAGGAGCAGCAACATCAATAAATTTTTTAATACAATAATGGGCAATTCTAAGAGATAAAATCGTTCTAAATTTGTGGCTTAATTGAACATCTTCTGTAATGAATTCATAGGCGTCTACATTTTGTATGGAAAAAGCGATTTTAGCTCCAAGTAAGAGAATGACCCAACTTAAATGAAGCCAAATTAAAAAAAGGGGAATGATAGCAAAAGTCCCATAGATAACGTTGTACCGGGTTACTCCAATTTGGAAATTGAGATAGACCCATTGAATACCTTGAAAAAGGGTGCCTGTAATGACTCCGGCCCAAAAAGCTGGAACAAAACGAACTCTGGTGTTTGGGATAAAGATATAGAGAAAAGTAAACAAAAGGCAGGTAAGAATATAAGGAATCAGGTTGAAGAGCCATATAAGAATGGGGTCGATCGTTTCAAATATTTCTCCGTATTTGCCTAGAGTTGTGATGACTGTTGAGACATAAACGGTCAGTCCGCTTGCCATCAGGACAATTATTGGGCACAGAAACAGCATTGCGAGATAATCACTAAAACGGCGAGCAAATGAACGGCCCCCTTTTACCTCCCAAACTTGGTTCATAACCCTTTCGATGTAAATCAATACCTTAATGCCTGCCCAAAGAAACAGGAGCACTCCAACAGTAGCGATCCATCCCCCCTTAACCTGCTCAAAGGAAGATTCACCTATCTTGAAAATTTGCCTAATAATGAGTTGATGCTGCCCAAACTGACCAAGGATCCATTCTTCCACTTGTGTTTCTAAACGAAATCCGCGTGCAATCCCTAAAATTAATGCAATGACTGGAACAATTGCCAGAAGGGTGTAGTAAGTTAAAGAAGAAGCACCTTGTTGAATTTGACTTTTAGTGAACCCTTGACTGGTCAGGAGTATGACTCGCAAGAAACGAAACCAAAAAGCTTTCCATTTTGGCATCTTGCTGATTTGAACCTGCCAGACATGGTTATGTAAAAATGAACTCCAATTACGAACCGGCATAAGCTATTGGTAGTCTAGGGATTTGAAAGTGTATGATCTGTTCGATTTGCTGAGCAATAGTCTCAAATCTTAAATTGTTTTGATTGGACTGTTGCCGAAAATCATTTAAGCTCTCGTTAAATTGCTGTTGTATCTCTCTAAGCCTATCGAGAAATCGAACATTCTCTTCAATTCGAGCTGTCAAACCTTCAAGTATTGAGTTAAGTTGACTTTGTCTTGCTTGCAAAGAGATAAGTTCCTCGTAAGCCTCTCCGTGGCGGGGGTCATTGAGAAGGGTTCGGAAAGTTTCGGAAAACTCGATTAAACGATCCACATTTTGTTCCAGCCGATTTTGTTCTGCTCCAAACGAATGTTGAAAATTTTCTCTCGTCTCTCTTAACTGCTCATTCTCTTCATTCAATCCCACTCGTATGTCCGATAGAGCTACAACTTCTTGCTGAATTCTTGAATGAAGAGCCTCATAGTTTTCCTGTGTTCGGGTAAGATTCCTATTCACGGATTCAAGCTCATTAATCTGTTCTCTTAAAGCCTCTTCCGGTTTGTAATACTCCCTTCTCATTATGTAGAGGGAGCACAAGGTAGCGGGGACAAAGGTGATCAAAAGATAGGAGGAGCGCCAGAGCAAAGCATAGGCGATACCTGTCACACAAGCAATCAGAATCAAAAGAGAAGGAATCAGTTTCAAGAAGGGATTGCATATCCGTTCTCTTAAAGAGCTTAGATCTTTCCATGCAAAAGTAGAAGAAAAAGATTTTTCTGTATTGGAAGGGGTAGGGCTGCTTGTTGAAAAGAGCCCGCTCCAAAAAGCGTTGCGTTGGACAGCCAAAGATGGAGACATATGCACCTCCATAGGTAAAATATTAACTTAACAAAAATATAAAAATTGCTAAAGAAATATAGTCGATTCAATTTGAAATGAGAGAGATTGGGCACAAGATTTTTGTGAGCGGTATAGCAGAATAAGTCCCAAATGAATTTAGTGAGTAGAGCGGTGAATTTCTTCTCTGATTTCCTCAAGGACATCGATTTTCCAATGGGGCTTGCGTAACGCATAAATAATCAGAGGGATAGCTATGCAAATGATAAGTCCCGTTGACAAAAGCGTCTCATAACTCACTATGTTCTCTATTTTAAAAGCCACTATAGGAGGAATTAGACTGACAGACAGAGCGAATAGGCAGGAGAGCAGTCCAATCACAGAGATCACCCAAATGCCTACATTTTTGAAAGGGATTTTATAAATTCGATGTACATTTGGTTTTCGGTATCGCAAAACGACAGCTGAAATGAACAAAAGAATATACATAAGCAAGTACATCTGGGCGCTTAGAGCACTTAAAACCCAATAGGATATACTTATATCGGGTAGATACAGAAAAATAAAAGCGGCGATTGAAACGACAATGGCTTGAAAGATCAGAAGATTGATAGGGGTGTAGTGTCGGTTAATTTTATGAAATACGGGGGGCAAGCAGCCATGTTCGATGGTAACGTAGAGCCCCTTAACTCCTGCGATAGCCCAGGCATTGAGCTCTCCAACAGCGCCTACTACCGTGAGAATCGCAATGATAGGCACAAACCATCTTAAATTATGTATCGCAAAGAAAGTGCGAAATGCATCGAGCAAACCCGAGACAAGATTGATCTTTTCTCTCGGAATAACCACAGCAATGGAGAGGGAGCCGAAGATAAGGATAGTCACCACTAGAAATGCGGCAATAAATATAGCTCGCGGATAGTTTTTTTGAGGGTGCTTTACCTCGCGAGCGAGGTTTGCGTTAGCTTCAAGGCCACTAAGTGCCAAGAAAATACCACCCATAAAGACTAAGTTGGAAGGTTGTAAGAGATGAGGGAAATAACCAAATTTGTTGAAAGTGATGGAAGAGGGCATGCCACTTGTTACCCAGTAGATTCCCAGACCAATTAAAATAGCTCCTGGCAAAATAGCTCCGATAATAACGCAGAAAGTAGTTATAAAAGCGGAGGTCTTGATGCCTAGAAAGTTAAGAAAAGTGACTCCCCACATCCCTGCTAAAATGACCATGACCAAATAGGTTTTGTTTTGTGCAAGTTCGGGATCGATGAGCTGGGCGATGCCTGCTGCAATAAAAGCGAGCATAGCAGGATACCAGGTCATATTGTGAAACCACTGCATCCAGATGGCAAAAAAACCCCATCGATCTCCTAAAGCCTCTCGGATCCAAATATACACTCCACCCGCTTTAGGCCATCCGGAAGCGAGTTCGGCGGAGACAAGGGCGTAGGGTATCATAAAAAAAAGAGCTGCTGTCACGTAAAAATAGATGGAAGCCAGGCCGTATTCTGCAGAGAGAGGCAAATTGCGTAGACTGATTACGACAGCAAGGGAGAGCATCGCAAGTACAAAGACATTAAGAGTACGGCGATGTTCAATGGGATGACCCGGTAAAGGTTTAGGCAAGGGTGATCTCTTTGTTCAAATAGACATCTTGAACCAAATGAAGTAGTTTAATGCCCTCCTTCATGGGACGTTGAAAGGCTTTTCTTCCTGTGATTAAGCCAATTCCACCGGCTCGTTTATTTATGATAGCAGTTCTTGCTGCAGCTGCTAAATCGTTTTTCCCAGACGGGCCCCCTGAATTGATTAGACCTACTCTTCCCATATATCCATTTGCCACTTGATAGCGGCATAGATCAATGGGATGATCACTGCTTAATTCAGAATAGACAGCATCGCTTGTTTTCCCAAACTTTAAAGCCTTATACCCGCCATTGAGGGTAGGAAGCTTTTGTTTGACGATATCAGCTCCAATGGTTGCTCCTAAATGATCGGCTTGTCCTGTTAAATCAGCTGAGTTGTGAAAATTTCCCTCTTTGGTATCAAAGGCTTCATTGCGCAAATAGCACCATAAAATGGTTGCCATTCCCAATTCATGGGCTATTGCAAATTTTTGGCTTACCTCTGTAATTTGCCTTTTGCTTTCCGTAGAGCCAAAGTAAATGGTAGCGCCTACTGCGACTGCTCCCATGTCATAAGCCTCTTTGATGGTTGCAAAAAGAGTTTGATCGAAAACATTAGGGTAAGTGAGCAGTTCGTTGTGATTAAACTTCATAATAAAGGGAATCTTATGGGCCCAACGGCGGGATACCATGCTTAAAACACCATAGGTGGAGGCTACTGCATTACATCCTCCCTCATAGGCGAGCTCCACAATATTTTCAGGATCAAAGTAGTCTGGATTTGGAGAGAAAGAGGCTCCTGCCGAATGTTCAACTCCTTGATCTACAGGTAAAATCGAAAGATATCCTGTATCAGCCAATCTTCCGGAAGAGAAAAGAGCGGTTAAATTGCGAAGGACACGGTTATTGCGATCGGAGCCCTCAAAAACCCTGCTCACCCAATTTCCGTCCGGGATATGCAGTTGCTCCTTGGGTATAGTTCGACATCGATGCGTTAAAAGCGATTCGGTTTCCCCTTCTAAAAGCTTTTCAATATCAGAGAGGGGAGTACAAAGCTCAGCGGTCATTACCAAAGCCCTCCGTTTAAAAACCTTGATTTTCCACACCAGCTATTTTTTTACAAGCGCCGATTGAATCGCGATGGTTTGATACCCGACCAGACCCAGGAGTGAACCTATTAGACAGAGTCCTCCTCCGATAAGAAAAGGGAGGGTAAGACCGAAATATGAGCAGAGAGCTCCACCAATAAAAGGTCCAACACAACCTCTTACTCCCACGAGTATGATGTTGACTGAAGTATAAGGGGAACTGTTTTCCTCAGGTGAGAAAAGAGGCCCTCCCAAGTGCCAGCACAGATGGCTTCCAGCCTGCATTGCCCCATAGAAGAAAAAAGCAAGGTAAATGCCCGGTGAGAAAATGCGGGAGAAAATCATCAGCCCGATTGAAAGAGCAGCTAAAAAAGTAACTGCGCCGCAAAAAAGGAAGATATTGGTTTTATGAATTCGTGAAGACCAAAATGGATTTGTGAGTGCAAAGCCGAGTCCCTTAAATGTGGCAAACGCAAGGGCAAGTTCTGTATAAGAGAGGTGCAATAGTTTTTCGATAAACTGAGGCAGAGCAGGTTGCATGATCATAAGACCGAGTCCCCCGCAGAAGAAAACCAGTTGATAATAAGCAAAATCACTTCTTTTTTTCATAATATCCCAAGTCGATTTCCAAGGGTGGATGAAAAACTCTATTTTTTTACCCTCTATAGGCGGAGAGGGGGATTGAGATTCATTTGGAAGCATGAAAAATTGCAGAATAAGACGTAATAGACTGAGACAGCTAAAGGCAACGAATAGCCCTTTCCAAATCCCTATTTTCCAATCCATCCAAGGGCCTATCAAAAGAGGAAGAAAGCTCGCTGCTATATATGAGCTTAAAGAGCCCGTGGAAATCAGTCTGCTTTGATGTTTAGAAGAGACCTTTGTTTTTAGCAGTTCCATCCACGAGGGGATGACCGCTCGATCAGCAAAGAAAAAAAGGGCAAAACCAAAGACTAAATACCAATTATTTTCAAAAAAAGGGAAAAGAAGCGAGGGAAGAGCTCCAATGAGAGAGGCATACATAATATGTTTTTTTAATGGGACTTTTCCTGATGAGCTCCAATAAGATGAAAAAACGGCGACAAGAGGTTTGCTTGCGATGAGCAGGGTGATTTGAAGGGCAGTAGCTCTTAGATCTTTGCACAGAATAAATTGGAGCATACTGTACATGACAAAAAGGGGGGCGTTTAAGAGATAGCCTCCCAGGTAGGCAAGGCCTACTCTGTGCCCATAATATCTGATAAATTTCGACATAGTTTTAAACTCGTCCAAAAACCGTATGCATAATATAACTAATTAGAGTATTAGTCAAAATTTTGAATTTCCTTGATAACCCGATAATTTCAGGCGGATATATTTTTTTCTTAATAAACAAAATAAAAAATGATACACTCGGCTTCCCATTTTTAGACATTTTATGGGTTGCAAGCTTTGAAAGACAAAATAATTAATATTAAAAATCTCACCAAAGTTTTTGAACCTCCTTTTTATGCCCTAAAAAATATTAACCTTTCAGTGAAGAGAGGGGAAATTTTTGGAATTATTGGAATGAGCGGAGCAGGCAAATCCACTCTTATCCGGTGTTTAACCTCACTTGAGCAGCCTACCAACGGCTCTCTCACTGTTTTAGGGAAAGAATTCTCCGCACTGACCAAGAAGCAATTGAGAGAAACTCGTAAAAAAATGGGGATGATCTTTCAACATTTCAATCTCCTCTCTTCCCGCAATGCACTTGAGAATGTAGCATTTCCTCTGGAAATTGAAAATATTACTTTTGATACCCGTTCTCAAAGAGCTCTTCAGCTTCTTGATTTTGTGGGTTTAAAAGGAAAGGAAGGGCTCTATCCTCCTCAGCTCAGCGGCGGACAGCAGCAGCGGGTAGGCATTGCCAGAGCTTTAGCAAATCAGCCGGAGATACTCCTGTGCGATGAAGCCACCTCAGCTCTTGATCCTCACAGTACACAAGCTATTCTCGATTTATTATTGGGCTTGAATCAAACCTTAGGTTTAACCTTAGTAATGATCACCCATGAAATGGAGGTGATTAAAAAAATTTGCACTCATGTAGCTGTTTTAGAAGAGGGAGAGATTGTAGAACAGGGGGAAGTGGCCGATTTGTTCGCCGCGCCGAAGCACCCCACGACACAACGCTTTTTACAAAATCTTGTGCACGAGGTTCCCTCTTTAATGCTACCTAAAAGCAAAGATAAAGAGCTGCTTCGCCTCTGCTTTAGAGGAAAAAGCGCTAGTCAGCCTCTAATCTCCCGGCTTATTAGGGAGTATAAGGTCGAAGTGAATATTTTGCTCGGAGCTATAGACCAACTTCGCAGCGAAACGATTGGGAACCTTGTTGTAGAGTTATCAGGATCGGAGGAGGAAAGAGAGAAAGCACGGCATTTTTTAATAGAGCATCATGTGAGCTGTGAGGAGATTGCTTCATGACGTGGACAGAGAATTTACAGCTTGCCTGGCAACTGGTGCCGCCCGAGCTTTTCAACACCATTTACATGGTGCTTGTTTCTACTGTATTTGCTTTTCTCATAGGACTTCCTTTAGGGGTGATTCTTATGATTACCGATCAAGGGGGATTAAAAGAAATGCGAGGGGTGCATCAAACGCTAGCCGTGATTGTTAATATAGGCCGTTCAATCCCTTTTGCTATTTTGATTGTGGCTATTTTTCCTTTTACCCGCTTTGTGGTGGGTACGAGCATAGGGACCACTGCATCGATAGTTCCGCTTACTGTAGCGGCAGCTCCTTTTGTGGCAAGGTTGATTGAAAATGCTTTGAAAGAATTGGATAAGCGAATTATTGAAACATCTATTGTAATGGGGTCAACGACCCGGCAGATCATTCAAAAAGTGTTGCTCCCTGAGGCGCTGCCTTCTATCATTCGGGGAATCACACTAACCGTCGTTACCTTAATCGGCTATAGCGCTATGGCAGGCCTTGTAGGAGGAGGCGGTCTGGGAAAGGTTGCCATCCAATATGGCTACCAACGTTTCAATGGATTTTTAATGGCAGTCACATTGCTCTTGCTTCTTATCTTGGTTGAAGGAGCGCAAGCATTGGGCAATCTTGCTTTGAGAGCTGTTTTGCAAAAAAGAGGAAAATTATGAAAATTAGGTATTTATGGTTAATTGCGCTGCTTTTTTTCACCAGTTGCCAATCTGAAAAGAACACCTTGAAAGTGGCAGCTACTCCCTTACCTCATGCAGATCTCTTGGAAGTGATTCGGCCCGACCTGGAAAAGGAGGGCATTAAGCTGACCGTGGTCGAAGTAGACGATTATTCGCTTCCCAATCGCCTCCTTGCAGAGAAGCAGGTAGACGCTAATTTTTTTCAACATCAGCCCTTTCTAGATGAATACAACCGTCAATTTGGAACCCACCTCGTCCCATTAACTCGGGTTCATATAGAACCCATGGGTATCTATTCGAAAAAGATTTCATCTATAGGCGAGGTGCCTATTGGGGCTACAGTAGCTATTCCAAGTGATCCGACTAATTCAGCTCGCGCGTTGCACCTGCTTGCCCAAGCCGATCTGATTACTTTAAAGCCGGGAAAAAATGAAACGCTTGTCACCCCTTTTGATATTGAGACAAATCGTAAGAAACTAAAAATCAGGGAAGTCGATGCCCCTTTTTTGCCCCGTGCTCTTCCTGATGTCGATTTGGCCCTCATTCCAGCGAACTTTGCGATAGAAGCCAAATTAAATCCCCTTCAAGATGCCTTGCTTTTAGAAGAGAGCAGCCGATATGCTAATATTGTAGCGATTAGAGAAGGAGAAGAGAACCGAGAATCGTTACAGAAGCTTAAAGAGGCGCTCCAAAGCGAAAAGCTGCATCAGTATATTGTTGAAACATATAAGGGAGCTATCCTTCCTGCCTCATGAAGATATTCACTGATCGCATTCATATTAAAACCGTTGCAGATGGCGGGGTGCATGACCTGACAGATCTTGTAGAGGAAAAACTGAAAGAGACGCAACTACAGGTTGGAACAGTCACTTTATCCATCTAGGCCGTAAAACCCGGCCATTCATGGGCGGG
>JBAPRV010000111.1:0-33496 GCA_049281295.1 Chlamydiales bacterium | reverse complement strand
GTAATCGATTGTGTGAGCCAAATCAACACAGGTGCGAAATATAGCGATGATGTTTTTCAGTTTTCTGTAGGGCTAAATGGAGTGGGCCTGAAGGCCGCTAACGCCCTTTCCAGCCATTTTTTGGTCCGTAGCTTTCGAGATGGGAAGGCATTAGAGGCTGTTTTTAGCGCCGGTAAAATGGTCAGTAAAAAACAGCTGAAAACGAAAGAGGCAAATGGAACTTATATTGAGTTTGTCCCTGATCATAAGATCTTTAAAAAATATCAATTCAACGAGGAGCACCTGCTCAGGCGTCTTTGGCATTACGCTTATCTCAATATGGGGCTGAGCCTTATCTATAATGGAATGACCATTCAATCAAAGGGAGGGCTTCTCGATTTACTCAATAGTGAAGTGAGCGAAGATCGATTTTATGAGCCCATGCACTACCGCGGCTCTAAACTCGAATTCGCCTTTTTACACGCCCAAAACTATGGGGAAAATTACTACTCTTTTGTCAATGGCCAATATACAGCGGATGGAGGGACGCATCTGTCCGGCTTCCGTGAAGGGGTGCTCAAAGGGGTAAATGAGTATGCTAAGAAAAATTTTCAAGGGGTAGATGTTCGAGAGGGTATGATCGGTTGTCTGCTCGTCAAAGTAAAAGAGCCTATTTTTGAGTCCCAAACGAAAAATAAACTCGGCAATGTGGAAGTTCGCTCCGATATTGTTAAAGAGGTGAAAGAGGCTGTGCACCATCTATTGCACAAGCATCCCGACATCGCTAAAAAACTTCTGGAACGCATTGAATTCAACGCAAAGCTTAGAAAAGAGCTTTCGGCCGTAAAAAAAGAGGCTAGAGAAAAACAGAAGAAAATCTCCTTCAAAATTCCTAAGCTGCGCGATTGTAAGTTTCACTACAATGAAGATACTATGTATAGAGAGCAAACCATGATCTTTTTAACCGAAGGAGAGTCCGCAAGCGCCTCTCTTGTATCGGCTCGGGATCCCCTCACCCAAGCGATCTACTCATTGCGCGGCAAGCCGTTGAATGTGCATGGCTTTAAAATGGATCAACTCTATCGAAATGAAGAGATGTTTAACTTAATGAGCGCTCTTAATATTGAAGAGGATCTATTGGGCTTGCGCTACAATAAAGTCGTTCTGGCTACCGATGCAGATGTGGATGGGATGCATATCCGCAATCTTCTGGCTACTTTTTTTCTCACCTACTTTGAGGGATTAGTAATCAATGGCCATCTCCACGTTTTGGAAACTCCCCTGTTCAAAGTGCGGTCCAAAGAAAAAACTCTCTATTGCTACTCGGAAGAGGAAAAAACCAAGGCTTTGGGGCAATTGAAAGGAAAGGGAGAAGTGACCCGATTCAAAGGGCTGGGAGAGATCTCTCCTTCTGAATTTAATCAATTCATCGGCAAAGATATTCGACTCCGCCCTCTCGAAATTCATGCCTTTTCGGATATTAAACCCACTTTAGAATTTTATATGGGGAAAAACACCCCGCAACGAAAACAGTTTATTATGCAAAACCTGGTCCACGAGGAAATGTAGCGATTGGACGATATTAAACACTTTTTCAAAGAAAATTATCTTCAGTACGCCTCTTACGTGATTCTCGATCGAGCTATTCCCCATGTGATAGATGGACTTAAACCTGTGCAGAGACGGCTTTTATGGACGCTGTTTCAAATGGATGACGGCAAGCTGCACAAGGTGGCCAATGTAGCCGGCCAAACCATGGCTCTTCACCCTCATGGAGATGTCCCTATTGTAGAGGCTCTTGTGAACCTGGCAAACAAAGGGTACCTCTTAGATCGGCAGGGTAATTTTGGAAATCCCTGTACAGGCGATCCGGCTGCCGCGGCGCGGTATATTGAGACAAGGCTCTCTTCGCTCGCGAAGGAGACGCTATTTAATCGGGCCCTTACCCCCACAATAGCCTCTTACGATGGCCGTGCTCAAGAACCTGTTGTTCTCCCCGCAAAAATTCCTCTCCTCTTAATGCAGGGGGCGGAAGGAATCGCTGTGGGGATGTCTACTAAAATTCTTCCTCATAATTTTAAAGAGTTGCTTGAGGCCGAGATCGCTATTTTAGAGAATAAGCCTTTTAAGATTTTCCCTGACTTCCTCTCGGGCGGGATATTAGACCCTTCGGAATATGACAAGGGCCGCGGAAAAGTTAAAGTGCGTGCAAAAATCAATATCGCCGATAACAGAACTTTAGTGATTAAGGAGATTTGCCACGCAACAACCACAGAATCTGTGATCCGCTCTATCGATGAGGCTGCAAAGAAGGGAAAAATCAAAATCGATTCAATCCATGACTATACGGCTGGATCGATCGAGATTGAAATTAAACTGAGCCGTGGGCACTCAGCCAAAAAGATGGTTGAGGCTCTCTATGCTTTTACAGAATGTGAGGTTGTGATTCATACTCGGATGCTCACCATCCATAATGATCTCCCCTGGGAAACTAATACAGATGAAATCCTAAAGCTGCATGTCAATACGCTCAAAGATTATCTCAAGACAGAGTTGCAAATCGAAAGAGACCGTCTTTGGGATAAAATTTTCGAAAAAACACTTGAGCAAATTTTTATTGAAAACCGTCTCTATAAGAAAATCGAAAATATCACGACTTATGAAAAAATCTATGAAACGATCGAAAAAAGCCTTAAGCCTTTTCATAAGAAACTCCCGCGTCTGCCTATCCAGGAAGATTTTGAAAAACTTTTAGCCATTCCAATTCGGAGAATTTCTCGCTTCGACATCGAAAAAAATCAAGACGAGATTCAAATCTTGGCAAAACGTTTAAAAGAGGTGGAAAAACACCTTAAAAACGTGAGACAATTCACCATCAAATACCTCAAAGATCTGTTAAAAAGATATGGGCATCTTTTCCCCAGAAAAACGGCTATCAAACAGCTGGAGGAATTAGACAGAAAAGAGATCCTTAAGCAAGTGGTTAAAGTAGGCTACGATCCAAAATCAGGGTTTTTGGGGACTAAAGTAACGAGTCCAAATGTCATTGAATGCACGAATCTGGACAAATTGCTGATTCTTTATAAAGATGGGGCTTTCCAGGCTATGAATATTGCCGAAAAACAATATATTCATACGAGGGAAGCCCCTGTTATTTGGATAGGTCTCGCTGATAAAAAAACGGTATTCAGTGTCGTCTATAAAGATGCAAAAACCGATTATCCTTACGCCAAACGCTTTATTGTGAAGCAATTTATTCTTGATAAAGAGTATCGTTTTTTGGACCCTGAACAAAAGCTAAAGTTTTTTAGTGACAAACCCGGCTCGGTCGTTCAACTGAGTTTGAAAACAAAAGGAAAACAGTTAAAGTTAGCTTTAGATGAAGTACCTATTAAAAATGTGACGACAAAAGGGATGCGGCTCGCAAACAAAGCAGTTAAAACTCTTAAGATTATTAAAAAATGAGATGATCATGGACTCAATTCAACCTATCGAACCCTCACAACCTTTAAACCAACCCGGCCAGGGGCCTGAATTGCCAGAATCTCAGGGAGAACAAACGCAGCCAAAGGGCAATATAAAAGACTCTTTGATTGCCCAGTATGGAGAGGAGAAAGGAACAGAGGCCTATAACTCCTTTATGAAAATGATGGCAATTCAGATGGTGATGCAAGTTCAAAAAACGGATGAGAGAGCTAGGAAAGCAGCCGCAGAAATGCGAAGAGCAGGGCAGCAATGAGCTATTTGAAAACTTTTCTAGGCTTTCCTGTCGACCCTCTTTTCGAATCCCACCTTCAACAAAATAATGCCCACCTCGTTTCCCTTTTTACCGGGGGAGGCGATTATCTTAAAAATATTTTACTTAATAACAGATCCTATCTTGGAAAATTTGTCTCTCCCGCTCCGACCTATGAGAGATTGGAATCTATTCAATTAAATATTTTAAGCCTTTTACGAAAACTGGCTCCTCTCTATCCTTTTAATGAGGATTCTTTAGTACTACTCGCTATATCAAAAGATGAAGCCTAACATTTTTATTGTCTCGCCTGAAGAAAAAGGGTTAAGGCTAGATCGCTTGCTCGCTTTCCGTTTCCCTCACCACTCTCGACACTATTTTCAATATCTTATTGAGAATAAATACGTCTTGGTTAATGAGGGGGTCGTTAAAAAAGCCTTTTTCCCAAAAATAGAGGATACGGTCCAAATCAATTGGATCCCTTTGCCTGATATTTCACTCGTTGCTGAACCCATTCCATTAGAGATTCTCTATGAAGATGACGATTTACTTATTGTCAATAAACCTGCCGCAATGGTAGTCCATCCTGCTGTAGGAAACTGGAAAGGAACTTTTGTGAACGCCCTTCTGCATCATTGCAAGCACCTTGAAAAAGGAAATGGAATTCGGCCAGGTATTGTCCACCGTCTCGATAAAGATACTTCAGGCGCTTTGATAGCTGCTAAAAGTGAACGGGCTAAAGGGGTGCTTGTTGAAGCCTTTGCCCATGGAGAGATCTATAAGGAATATCTGGCTATATGCTGGGGCAACCCGGGGAATCGACTGATTGAAAGCCGGATAGCTCGCCACCCGATTCGCCGCAAAGAGATGGCTGTTGTCAAAGAAAAAGGGAAGCTGGCTTCTACTTTCTGTGAAACACTCGATGCAAACAATACTTTTAGCTTTGTCCGTCTTTTTCCTAAAACGGGACGGACACATCAATTGCGGGTTCATTTAAAATCCGTTGGCTGCCCCATTTTGGGCGACCCCCTCTATGGCAAACCTTCAATCAACCAAAAATATGAAGCCGCACGCCAACTTCTGCATGCCCATACCCTTCGATTTCTCCACCCAATCCGGAAAAATGAGATTGAGGTAACTGCCCCTCTACCTGATGACATAAAAAAAATGGTTGCTAAACTTCAGCTATGCGTCTCCTAATCCAACGAGTGAAACAGGCTCAGGTGAGCGTCAATGATGAAATCTGTGGGAAAATAGGGAGAGGACTGCTTGTTTTTCTAGCTATCCACAAAGATGATACGCTTGATAAAATCGACCCGCTCGCTGCTAAACTCCTTCATCTTCGTATTTTTCCCGATGCTCAAGGAAAGATGAATCTAAATGTACATCAGATCAAAGGAAATATTTTAGTCATCAGCCAATTTACTCTCTACGCGAACTGCTTTACCGGAAGACGGCCCGATTTTACCCAGGCAGCCCCTCCTGAATTAGCCACTAGACTCTATGAATCATTTATCTCCCGTCTCTCACAAATGGCTAATCAAAAAATTCAAACAGGTCTATTCGGAAAGTTAATGGAAGTCTCTTTAATAAACGAGGGGCCTGCAACATTCTTTTTGGAAAAATAAAATAAATCAAGAAAATGTTTCCGTGGCTTAATAAAGACAAATTATAGTAACATCACTAATGCGAACGAATACATCTTTTTAGATAGGATTAGAATTATGAAAGACTTTGTAGCTTATATCATTAAGAACCTTGTCGATCATCCCGATCAAGTAAAAATAAATGAAATTGGAGGAGCACATACCGTCATTCTTGAGCTTTCCGTCGAAAAATCAGACATAGGAAAAATCATAGGAAAGAGAGGGAAGACGATCAATGCTATCCGTACCTTGCTCATGTCAGTTGCAAGTAGAAATGGCATTCGTGTTAATCTAGAAATTCTCGAAGAAGAAAAATAAAACGAACCGGGCAGGATTCGAACCTGCGACCACCCGCTTAGAAGGCGGGTGCTCTATCCACTGAGCTACCGGTCCTTTGATGGGGATGTTATCTTGTTATCTTCTTATTCATCAAGGTGAAAAAGAGATGGTTGATTGCTTTATTGCTTTTGGCGGAAATAAAGACGAAACTTTACAAAAGATTGAGCAGTCTATTCACACCCTTGCTGATAAAAACGGGATTGAAAACCTCCAACTCTCGCGTCTCTATAAAACCACGGCTGTCAGTGATATCGAACAGCCTTTTTACTTAAACGCGGTTTGCCGCTTTCAGTGCTCGCTACCTCTTTTAAAACTTTGGGAAACGATCCAAATCATCGAAAAAGAGATGGGGAAAGTCCCAAAACCTAAAAACGCCCCTCGCCTGATCGACCTTGATCTGCTCTTTTATGGTTCCGAGCTGGTTTACTCATCGAATCTTATTGTCCCCCATCCCCGTTGGCACGAAAGGCTGTTTGTGATAGCCCCTTTGGCCGACTTGCTCGATGTGGTCGCTCTTCCCATTCCGATCCCTATCCAACCCCTCTTGCAGAGCATTACCCATCCTCACCGAGAAACTGTTACTGCTCAAAACTATCGTTTGCCTTATGCTTGTTCCTATGAAAGCTGTTACAATTGACAATTTATGCATACAAGAGGAGGGACCGCTCACGGTTATTTCAGGTCCTTGTGTAGTTGAAAACGAAGAACATACACTACGATGCGCTGAGTACCTGGTTTCCTTATTTGAAAGACGGCAGATCCAATTTATTTTTAAGGCGAGCTACGATAAAGCGAATCGTTCCTCAATTCATTCTTTTCGAGGAATAGGCCTTGAAAAAGGGCTAAAGCTTTTTGAAAAAATCAAAAAAGAGTTCCAAGTCCCTATTCTAACCGATGTTCATACTATGGAGGAAGCAAACTTGGCCGCCTCCGTCTGCGATATCCTCCAAATTCCCGCCTTCTTATCTCGCCAAACCGACCTTGTGGTGGAGGCCGGAAAAACAGGAGCCGCTGTAAATCTAAAAAAAGGGCAGTTCATGTCCCCATGGGAGATGAAGCATGTCGTAGAAAAGCTCCACTCAACCGGCAATGAAAATATTTTACTCACCGAAAGAGGGACCTGTTTTGGATATAACAACCTTATAAGCGATATGAGGTCTATTCCCATCATGCAGCAGTTCGGCTATCCCGTCTTTTTCGATGCCACTCACTCAGTACAACTCCCCGGAGGATTAGGCGACCGATCCGGAGGAGAGCGTCAATTCATACCCACGCTTGCTAGAGCCGCTATAGCTGCCGGCTGCAACGGGATCTTTGCTGAATCACATCCAGATCCTGAAAAGGCTAAAAGTGATGCTTCAACGGTTCTCTCTTTCACAGAGCTCTCTCATCTGCTCGACGAATGGGAGCATCTCTACAATGCACTGCATCTATCATGTTCAAATCCCATCTAATTTTCACTCTTGCCTTTTTGGTTGTTTTAAGTGCCGCTCTTATCCATAAGATTTTGCATATCAAAAAAAAAGATTATGAAACCTATCAAGAATTGCTGATAAGCAGCAATCCTGAAGAGCATGAAGAGCTCTCAAAACAGACCCGTAAAGGAATTTGCAAAGAAATCTGGTATCAAGACAAAACACCCTTGCATGTCCATCTCGAAAGTACGGATTCAGAGCTTTTCTTTTTCAGTCGAGATAAACAGCTAAACGTGATTGAACAGCTTGAAGATATTCGCTGCCTAGTTCAAGAGGAGCTCTATTACCTTCTTCCTGATGGGAGAGAAGCTCTCGTTCAGCAAAATGAAGAGTTACTTATTCGGGGAGAGGACCCAACCTTGGAAAAATCCTGGATCTCCGCTTCCATGCCTGGACTGATTCCCATGCAGTTGGTCCGATATTTTGAAGCAGAGAAAGCGTTTTATGACTATAACACAAAACTATTGGTAGCTGATGAGGTGAAGCTTTGGCAATATCGTTTAGAGGGACACCACCCTCCCCCCTCATTTAAAGAGCATATTCCCTTAATGCAAGGAGCTGCTCACAGCATTGAAATCACTCTGAAGGAGAAAAAATTTGATTTTAAAGCGCATCAAATGCATGCCACGTTTACCTCTAAAGAAAAGCTTTTTTAGTTGCCTCTTTATTTGCATGAATCTATTTGCCGAGCAAATCACCACGGTCGATTCAAATTTAGCCCACTATAGCGAAGACCAACTTATACTTATCGGAAATGTCGTCATAGAAAATCCCATGGGACTCGTGAAAGCGCAAAAAGCTATTTTAACACGTGATATTAAAAAAACGACTGATATCGAATTTCCCTGGATAGAGCTAAATGAAGAGGTCTCTCTTACCTTGCCAAATGAAACCCAAGTGAAATGCGACCATCTTATTTTCAATCATTTACAAAAGAAAGGGCTATTTACAGGAAACCCTCAAGTTAGTTATGAAGATCCTATGGGAGTCATTTTTGCAAACCAATCACAGATCGATTACTCAGAATCTGAGGGACACTACGAAGTGACAAAAGTCACGCTCATTGGCAACGTTCGTTTCATCAATCATGAAGAGAATCAATTTGCTCTTGCAGACCAGGTCGTCTACCTCCCCCAACAGCAGCTTCTTGTTATGGAAGGAGAAAAAAATCGAGTCTTGTTTTATGACAAAAATCAAGATATGCAAATCTCGGCACAGACTATTCATGCCAAGAGGGACGTGGAGTCAAAAAAAGATAGGGTGAAAGGGATTGGCGAAGTGCGGTGTATTTTTGGGCCTGACGAGTTGCAGAGATTAAAAGCCCATTTTAGGAAGATAGAGCATGTTAGAAGTTAAAGGCTTAGAAAAAAGCTACGGAAATCGAAAAGTGGTTAACTCGCTTTCTTTCGAAGTAAAAGAAGGAGAAGTTGTGGGTTTGCTTGGCCCCAATGGAGCCGGGAAAACGACCGCTTTTTACATGACCATGGGGCTTATTCGTCCCGATAAAGGAAAGGTCTTATTTAAAAAAAATGATATAACCCAAAAATCGATAGATCAGCGAGCCCACATGGGAATGGGTTATTTAGCCCAAGAACCCTCGGTCTTTCTCAACCTCACTGTTGAACAAAACATTCTCTGCATCCTAGAAATTTTGCCCCTTACCAAAAGTGAGCGGAAAAGACGTCTTGAAACTCTTCTTGAGGAGTTTCACCTTGAGCACCTTATCTCAAAAAAAGCCTTTGCCCTTTCAGGAGGGGAAAGAAGGCGTTTGGAAATCGCAAGATCTCTTGTCACCCGACCCTCCTTTTTATTACTCGACGAGCCTTTTGCCAACATCGATCCTATATCTGTAGATGAAGTTAAAAAAATGATTTGTCATCTATCGAAAAAAAACATCAGTGTTTTAATCACCGATCATAATGCACGCGAAATTTTCTCGATTGTTGATAGAAGTTATTTGATTCAAGAAGGACGGGTTCTTCTATCGGGATCTGTTGATGAATTGATTCATAATGAATTAGCCCGTGCAACGTATTTAGGAAATGACTTTCGTCTATAATTAATTTTTTAACATAGCATTAATGCAAATTAATTCTAAATTTAATATAATATTATTGTAGTTTAAAAACAAAAAAGGTTTAACAATGTCAATTTCTAAATTAAATATTTTTTTTAATGCCCAGAAAGCACAAAATGCTGAAACAACGCCTGCTCAGCAAAGCAAGGCAAGAAGAGCTCTTAATATAACAGTTAGTTTAGTTGCTTTAACAGCTCTAAGTGTTGGAATCTTTGCTCTCGCAACAATGAACCTTAGTGGAGTAGCTCTTACAGCCGCAGCTACTACAACTATTCTTGGGGGTTCCTACTTAGGTTACAAGACTGTATCCATCATATCTTCAAGGAAAAAAGCTGCTTCAGACGAGACTCCGGGATCTTTACTTATTGAGTACCCTGTGCAGCATGAGAAGCCTGCGGTAGAGGAGAAACCTTTACTTATTGAGTCCCCTGTGCAGCATGAGAAGCCTGCGGTAGAGGAGGAGGAACCTTTATTTATTGAGTCCCCTACGGTGGAAGAACACGTTCAAGCTAAAGATGTAAAAAAACCAAGAAATGAACTTAGGACTTTCACAGCAGCGGCTATTGTTACTGGTATAGTTGGGCTAGTTGGACTAGCAGCATATGCTGGAATGACTACATACAACAGCTATGTTAATCTAAGTAATTATCTGAATAATAAATAATACATTCAATTCCAACAGAAAAATTTATTTACTAGACTCCTTACGCTGTGGATTCTAAAGTCCACTAGTTAATTACCCAACCATCAAAATGGCAAATGACAGCATGTGATCTCGAATCCTCATTCGAGACACATGCTCTTATCTAAAAAATACAGATAATTTCTATTATTTTTAATAAAAGCAAATCACTTGAGCCTTCTTTTTACCGTTCTATAATTTATGGACAAATATTCCATTCATTACTTCTTGCTTCCACGACGCATAACTAGAAAGTTTTTGGCTTTCCCCGTTAGAGGTATCTCCACAAGCGTGAATTCCCGGGGAACTCCCGGTATATAACTTTAAAAGATTTATTGCTGCGTTAACATCGCGATCATGCTCCTCCTCACATTGGCAACATCTCCATTCCCTGATATCAAGTGTCAAGCTGTTCTCTATATGGCCGCAATTTGAACAGGTTTTTGTAGAAGGATAATAACGGGGCGCTTTTATCAAGGTCGATCCGTACCATTGCGTTTTATACTCTAACATCCCTATAAATCCTGACCAACCTGCATCAGAAATACTCCTGCTCCTACTTCTTGTTCCAAGCATCTCTTTTACGCTCAAATCTTCTACGATTAACACTGACTTGGTTTTTGCCAGTGTTGTAGAAAGTTTGTGCTGAAAATCGGTGCGTTGGTTACTCACCCTACGATGATGCCTTGCAAGTTTTAATGAGGATCTCTTGCGATTTTTAGAACCTGCCTTTTTTCGGCTATGCTGTTTATTCAGCCTCCTCAGTTTTTTAATGGCTTTATTTAATGGCTTAGGGCTAGCTATCTTGATCCCTTCGGATGTCACTGCAAATGATGTTAAACCAAGATCTATCCCTACAGGCGTAGACTTCACAGGCGTTGGATTACATATTTCCAGTTCTACTGTTATACTAACATACCAGCGATCCGTCTGCCTAGATAGTGTTGTAGATAGAATTTTTCCTTCAACTTGAGTCTTTTCTTTTAAACGAATGATGCCTAACCGCGGCAACTGAATAGATTGTTCATGTATTTTAATTATCCCTGTTAAGCGAAAACTGTCATGAATTCCTTTTTTCTTATATTTCGGAAATCCCACCCGTTTCCCTTCCTTGAAACTACGATAAAAATTTTTGAAAGCACGGTCTAAATCCCGCAGCGCTTCTTGTGGAGCACATTTAGATACCTCATACATCCAAGAAAATTCTTGAGCCTTAAGGCTATTTAAAATCCGATGTTGTTCTATGGCATTAGTTGTTTTTTGCTCCTTCTCATACAAATCTACCCTCTGCTTCAATCCCCAATTGTAGGCAAAACGTGCAGTGCCTGCGTGTTTAGCTAAGGCAATCCGTTGCTCTACATTTGGTTTTAGCTCGTATCGAAATGCTTTGTTAATTTTCACTTTGAATAGCCTCTAATGCTTTTTTAGCTTTATTTTTGGCAGAGCGTCTACCATACAACCGGGCACAAAATGATGTAAGTACTTCAATCATATCTTGAACAAGATCATCTTTTAATTCACCGGGATCTGCAACTAAAAGCTGCCTCCCATGACTGATTAAACTGGATTCCACATATTCAACACCAAAACGCATGAGACGATCTCTATGTTCTACAAGAATAATTTTCACAGACTCATCTGAAAGTAGTTTCATAAGTTTAGGACGATGACCATTTAAGCCAGAACCAATTTCAGTAACTGATTTGGAAATACTCAACCCTTTTTCAGTAGCAAAGGAGACCAACCTTGCAACCTGTCGATCAAGATCGTTTTTTTGATCCGACGAGGAGACTCGAGCATAAATGGCAACATCCAATTGACTAGTTTTTTCAAGTTCTAGAATAATTGTACCTGTGGGGAGTTGCTTGGCTTTAATTGGCAATTGACCTGCCTTAAACCAACGCCAAGCTGTTCGATAGCTTATCCCTTGCTCTTTTGCCCAATCACTTAATTTCATGGGCAACAAAATAATATTTTTGTCTATATAAGTCTATAAATTATTTAGCAGCTGTCAACCCTAGACCTTGATTGGCATAAATATTGCTTTAATCAAACTGTTGTCTTTTTTAAAGAGGGAGGAGATGGATGCGTACCATCATAGTTGCTAACCAAAAAGGGGGAGTCGGCAAAAGTACAACAGCTATTAATTTAGTAGCAGGACTCGCTCGAAAAAATAAAAAAGCGTTGCTTATCGATTCGGATCCTCAGGGCCATTCAACCCTTGGATTGAATATCTCAACAGAAAACCACCCAACCCTTGCCGAACTTCTTACTGATGACAGTGTGACAGCTAACCAAGTCATTCAACACACCTATATTCCCGGTCTCGATATCATCCCTTGCGATCTCTCCTTGGCTATGGCAGACATAAAAATGGCTACTATGGAGGGCAAAGAGTTCAAGCTGCGCAATAAAATCAACAGCCTTCACGACACTTACGATTTTGCAGTCATAGATTGTTCTCCCACTTTTGGAACGATGACTATCAACGCCTTTACTACAGGAGACAGTATCATTCTTCCAATAAAATTAGGCTACTTGAGTTTAGAAGGCGTAAGTAACTTCTTAGATACAGTTAATTTTGTTAACAGAGATATCAACAAGATGATTAATCACAAAATTGGAATCTCAGGAACCCTAATTACTTTTTATGATATTCGAACTAAAATTGCTCGAGCAGTGGTCGCCTCTTTAAACGAAGTTTTCGGAGATAAAGTCTTTCATACAAAAATTCCTCAGAATGTCAAAATCAATGAAGCTCAATCTTATGGAAAATCAATCTTTGACTTTGATCCAAAATGTAAAGGGGCTATGGCTTATGAAAGCCTTGTCGAAGAAGTATTAACAAGGGAGTCAGAAAGAAAATGACAGGAATTGATAGAGTTAGCCACAAAATGAAAAAGAAAATCTCTTTCGGAGATTATACCCTTTCAAGTGAAGATCCAAATATCTTGAGCAAAAAAATTCAAAAGGGGCGAAAAATTTATCTTTTAACTCAAGAGGACATGAATACGCTCAATAAAATATTTGCAAAAAGGCTCAATGCAAATCATGCCACCTCTATTGCAGATATTATGTCTGAAGCTATCCGACTGCTTTACCGGCATGAAGAAATGACAGCTTAGCAGCTTCTGCATCACTGCTACATTTTCTCTTCTTGATCTATCCGATTTGTATCCTAAATTTTTCCTTTAAAAAAAATTAATCGAATATTAGAATTTCAGAAAAAAAAATGGAATTCGTATGAAAACACTTGCTCTCTTCTTCCTGATGCTTTCATCCGTTTTATTTGGAAACGTTGTGACTCAAGGTCCTATCGCCATTTCAGGTCAGCAGAACAATTCCGTCCCTCAAATCGCTATGGATAGTGCAGGCAATGCGATTGCTGTCTGGGTCACCGGTTTTCCTATCTTTCCTAATCAAATTCGGACTGCTCGTTTTAACGCAACTACTTCCACTTGGTCGACACCCATTATACTTGATCAGGGGACCTCGCCGCAAGTAAGCATTGATCTTAGTGGTAATGCGATTGCGGTGTGGATTGCCACGAATAACCAAATCAATGCAGCCCGTTTCAATGCAACGACACTTACCTGGTCAACCCCTGTACAGATCTCACAGCCCATATCTACAGCAGGAATTGGTCCGGAGGTTAATTTATTCCCTCAAGTTGCTGTTAGTTATTCTGCCGGCAATGCAATCGCGGTATGGGTCAACAACCTCCCTAATTTGGTCCAGGTATTGGCCGCGTGCTTCAATGTAACCACGCTATCATGGTCCTCTCAATTTATCCTATCTACAGATACTACTTTTGCTACAACTCCACAGGTTAGCATGAATCTGAATAGTAGCGGTGCAGCTGTCTGGCTAAACGCAAATACCGGGGTTATTGAAGCTTCTAATATAATTATTCCTTAAATCCGAAGCCCTAGCTAGGATTGATTCTGTTCATTATTCATCCCTGCTTTATATATCAATGCAGCAAAAGCGCCCCCTAGCAAATTAGCGACAATAAAAATCCAAAGAGCAGACCAAGCCGTGATATGCATGATAGATATACCCAATGCGACAGCGGGATTAAAAGCGGCGCCGGATACAGTTCCAACTGCATAAGCACCCACTAACACAGTAAAACCTATTGCAAAGCCATAAAATGAATTCCCCTTTGTCTCTTTAGAGGTAGCCACATTTAAAACCACAAAACAGAGGGCAAAAGTGAACAAAAACTCAGCTATGAAAGGCTTAATGGTCTCCATACTCAATACCACCTCTTGAGGCCTCCCTTTAAAATAGATCGTCAAAAAACCGGCAGCGACTGCAGCTGCCAATTGCACAACCCAATATATCCAGAGATCTCGAATGGATAATTTATTTCTCAAAAAAACAGAGAGCGAGACTGCGGGATTAAAATGTCCTCCGGAAACATGGCCCCCTGTAAAGACCATGACCGCAAGAATAGAACCAATGGCAAGAGGGGCCACGATCACCCCAATAGGATTGAGAACAGTCATCCCCACTGTCAGCACTAAAAAAAATGTACCGATAAATTCATAAACATATTTCATACGCGGCCTTCCTTGTTTGATGAAACCATGTCAAAAAACAAATTGCTTATCAATATTTCTCTATAGACAAGAAGATTGCTGGACATTTTTTCCCAGGGATGCCACGAATAGGCTATAACTAAATTTTCAATGCTATCCTTAAGATTGCAACGTGCTAACAAAACTATTGTTCTTTTTATGTGCCGCTTGTACCGGATGCGCTTCTTATAAAATACCGGTGACTACCTCTTCTCATCCGGCTTGTCCAAATGTGGCGACTCCTGAAATTCTTCTCTCCCCAATCTTAGAAATCGATTCAAAAGATATCCCCAGCAGGTTTCACGAATGATCCGATTTGTCGTGATTTTCTCGATGCTTTTTCTCTCGGGTTGCCTTAGAGTCAACACCGATCCCTGTCCGGATTTTAAGCGAGTCCAAGAAGATGTTTTAGAAAGAAGCGGACACACGATTTATTGGGAGGCTCCTGAAGGAGAGCGGGCTTTTAAAGCCTGCATTGAAAAAGTTTTAGGAGAAAATCTTACAGCTGACCGCGCGGCTTATGTGGCTCTTTTAAACAATCGGCAACTTCAAGCAACCTACGAAAGTCTAGGCATTGCGAAAGCCGATCTGGCACAAGCCGGTCTTTTGATGAATCCGATTTTTGCCTTGGCTTATAGATTTACAACTCAATCAACCTCTTCAGCCCTAATCAATATTGGCCTGCTTCAAAACTTTCTCGAGGCGCTCTTAATTCCTTTAAAAAAACGGAGCGCTAGATTTGAGCTTGAGTCAACTCGCTCTATGGTTACAGCTCAAGTTTTACAGGTGATCGCTGATACAAAAATGGCTTTTTATGATTTACTCGCCAAAAAGCAAATCTGGAATTTACAAAGCCAAATCCTCTTATCTTTGGAACTTAGCTATGAAACAGCAAAGAGGCTGTTTGAAGCAGGCAACCTTAAAAAACTTGATCTTGTCATGTACAGGGTCGTCTATGAAGAGGCAAAAGTTGCTCTCGCAAATGTGGAAATTGAAATTTTAGAGGCTAAAGAGCGGCTCAATGTTTTGATGGGTTTATGGGGAGACCAAATTATTTGGGCAGCCTTTGATTGCTTGCCCGATCTAAAAGAGTGTGAAATGAGCTGGGAGTGGGTTGAGCAATACGCGATTGCGAACAGTTTAGATCTAGAGATCGCCCGAAGAGAGATGGGCCGAACGGCAGCACAGTTTGGGGTGGACACAACTAGGTTCATATTTCCTCAACTGGATCTAGGTCCTGATGCAGAGCGGGAAGAGGGAGTTTGGTTTGTAGGTCCGGCTATAGGCATTGCCATTCCCTTTTTTGATTTTGGCAAAGCTAATTCTGCAGCAGCTCAAGCCGAGATTTCTCGTCAGTGGAATCAATATACAGCGTTAGCCATCCGGATCCGATCTCAAGCGAGAGTTGCCCGCTTTCGGTTGTTAAATGCTTATCGGAAAAGCCAATATTACCAGCGGGTCGTGATCCCCCTAGCAGAAGAGGTGACGGCAAATACCTTGTTTCAACATAATGCCATGCAACTGGGTGTGTTTCATCTGTTATCAGCCAAACAGATTGAGCTGGAGAAAAAAATCCAGGGAGTTGAGTTCTTGAGAGATTATTGGGTTGAACGTACGGCTTTGGAATTGATTTTACAAGGCTCGGCTCCATGATTCGAACGTTATTGTTGATCCTACTTTGTCTGATCCCCCCCACCCCATGGGAAAAAGCTCAAGAAGAAGATTTACCTCCCGGAGAGCCGGGCAAAGACTACACGCCTGTGGTTGTCCCTAACGGGCAGAAAGCTGAATATAAAACCGTGGATGGGGTGAAAGTATTCCATCTGATTGCCGAGCCTATAGTGTGGGTAGTGGCTAATGGGCTTATCATTCATACATGGGGGTATAATGGATCGGTTCCCGGTCCTTTAATTGAGGTGGCCCAAGGGGATAGGGTGCGTATTTATGTCACCAACAAACTTCCCGCTCCTACAACCGTTCATTGGCATGGGGTCTTGCTTCCATGCGGGATGGACGGCGTTTCAGGAATAACACAACCTGCTATTGCACCCGGTCAAACTTTTCTCTATGAGTTTATTTTCCCCGATAGCGGAACCTTTATGTATCATTCTCATCACGACACCTTGACTCAAGAAGGGATGGGATTGACCGGGATGATTGTTGTCCATGCAAGAGAGAGGGATATAGACAAAAGACCCGATCGCGATTTTGCTATTATGCTCCATGAATGGACCATCGATGCAGGGACCTCGAAGCCCAATCCTTTTGGGATGTCGGGTTTCAATATTTTGACGATGAACGGGAAGGTGTTGCCTGATACCGAACCCCTTGTGGCTAAGTTGGGAGATACTGTGTGGATACGATACGGCAACCTAAGCGCCATGGATCACCACCCCATTCATCTACATGGCTACTCTTTCAAAACAATCGGAACAAGCGGAGGATGGGCTACTGACAAATCGGTCCTTATCCCTGAAACAACAGTCCTCGTGCCAGTTGGAGTCGCTCTAGTGACAGAATTGTTGGCAAACAATCCGGGAGATTGGATTTTTCATTGTCATATGACCCACCATATCGTAAATCAAATGGGACATGAATTCCCCAATATGATTGGAATGGAAGTAGGCGATTTGGAGGCAAGAATTCGAGCGTTGATTCCCGGATATAAAACTCTGGGAATCACAGGAATGAAAGATATGGCTGAATCAGGCTTACCCATTCCTGCAAATAGCATCCCTATGCTCGGTTACGACGGACAATTTGGGAATACGGATTTCGGCGGGATGGCCAATGTTTTTCGTGTTCGTGAACATCTTGAAAACTACGATGATCCAGGCCCTTATGTTTTCCCCGAGGGAAGCGTGGCAGCTCCCCCCACCTCGGAAGAGTTAGAAAGAGACGGGATTCATCTCACCTCACCGTGTTCAAACTATAATCGACTCAAGTGAATCGACTATAACTTCCATAGCATGGTTGAGAGATCTCTCGGTATGAGCGGAAGAGACAAAATTGGCTTCAAATTGAGAGGGAGAGAGATAAATTCCCCGCTCAAAAAGAGTCTGATAAAAATGGTTAAACTGGTTGATATCGCACGCTTTCACGTCTTCTAAACAATCCACCTGCCGCTTGCCGAAGAAAAGGGTAAAGAGTGAGCCTGCCTGATGCAGACAAAGATTGGGCTGCTCCTCCTCAATCCACTTCCGTAAAGGGGCTAAAAACTGTGTCGTTTTCCTCTCGAGGCTTTGATAAAAGCTGGGCCGCCCGCAAAGCAATAACGTTTGATAGCCTGCCTCCATTGCCACGGGATTCCCTGAGAGAGTCCCTGCTTGATAGACAGGACCCGACGGCGCCAAACACTCCATAATTTCTCGCCTTCCCCCAAACGCGGCCGCTGGAAACCCTCCTCCCACGATTTTGCCTAAACAAACTAAATCAGCAGTGACATCGTAAAGAGCCTGAGCCCCTCCTAAGGCAACTCGAAACCCGGTGATCACCTCATCAAAAATCAAAAGAGCGCCTGCTTTTTCCGTCTCTTGACGGAGCATCTGCAAAAAACCGTTTTTAGGATGGACTACTCCCATATTTGCTGCAACAGGCTCAAGAATAACAGCCGCCACTTTCTCCCCGTGCTCTTTAAAAACTTGATAACAGGTTTCAAAATCGTTGAAAGGCAATGAGAGAGTATTTTTCACAAAATCCTGACAAACTCCCGCTGAAGAGGCCGAGAGATTTAGTAGGCCCGATCCTCCCTGCACTAAAAACGAATCAGAATGTCCATGGTAGTGGCCTGAAAATTTAATCACCAAATCCCGTCCTGTAAAAGCGCGAGCCAGACGGACGGCGCTCATAGTCGCTTCGGTTCCGGAAGAGACGAAGCGAACGGCTTCAATGGCCGGAATAAGCTCTACGATTTTCTTAGCTAACTTCACCTCGGATGCTGTAGTCAATCCAAAGGAACTCCCTTTAGCAACCTGAGTTTGAACCGCCTCGACAATTCGAGGGTGAGTATGTCCATGAATGAGCGCTCCCCATGACATGCAAAAATCGAGATAGGTTCGGCCGTCTATATCTACTAATTTCTCGCCTGAACCTGAATCGGGTATAAGAGGAGAGATTTCGAGCCCTGTAAAAGCACGGACGGGAGAGTTGACCCCTCCTGGGATCACCTCACAGGCATTTTGATATACTTCAGCACTTTTGTCTCTTAATCCAGTCGCATAAGCCGGCATCATCAACTATCCTTTCGTTTGAATTTGACATTAAAAGATATTATTTATAAAAAAAACTTAGTTAAAAATCAAAGTAAGGTAGCCGTGATGTCAAAATATAACCATGCCATTTGGCTCAGATTTGGGTTTGGAATTTTTTTGCTGATCTGGGGAATAAATCGCATTATGAGAGCAAAAATGTGGGCAAGCCCCGAGTTAATGGGCCAGTTTTATGGGAAAGTGGGCTCCATGCCAATCTTCATTGCCCTGCTCGGGATTGTGCAACTGCTGATTGCCCTCTCTTTTTTCACCAATTTTTTTGTAAAATATACCTCTATCATCTTATTGGTCATGTTTCTTGTAAGTACTGCAGTCACTATCGTTCCTATGTTTAATTACTTACTTAAAGGGGGTTCCCCTGTCCCTGCCATATTTTTCGCAGACCAATTTCCTTTAATGGCCGGAACGTTGACTATATTTCTTCACTCGAAATCTTAGAACCTGGGTTCTAAAATCTATCTTTCATTTTACGAAGTTGGATAAATACTTCAAGATCAGAAGCTTTTTCCATGTCAAGCGCTTTTCTTAGCTCAGGCTTGGTGACACGCAAGAAGGGATTGGTTTTCAACTCCTCTTGCAAGGTAGCGGGCAAGGTCGCTTCTCCTTGCTGGCACAAGGCACTTACTTTTTTTAAACGTATCAAGACCTCCATGTTGTTCGGTTCAACCATCGCTGCAAACTGCAAATTTTTTAAGGTGTACTCATGCCCACAGAAAACTTGTGTCTCTTTGGGCAATTCTGCCAACTTCTGTAAGGAGGCAAGCATTTGTTCTGCCGTCCCCTCAAAAATCCGACCGCATCCTCCCAAAAACAATGTATCTCCGGAAAATAGCCAATTCTTTTCAGGCACAAAATAAGCGATATGCGACGACGTGTGCCCCGGTATAAAAAGGACCTGAAAACTCAATGATCCAATCGTGAAACGTTCTCCTTCGTGAACAGGCGTGTCAAGGGCAGGGATGCGGGGGTCATCAGGGCCTATGACTGTGCAATGGGTAGCCGATTTAACTTTTTTATTACCCCCTACATGATCGAAATGATGATGTGTGTTAAGTATATGAGTCAGAGTTAAATTTTGGCTGTAAAGTCCTTCCAGCAAAGGAGAGGCCTCTGCAGGATCTATAGCAATAGCCTCATTCCCCTGTTGGATTAAAAAGATATAATTGTCTCTTAAAGCCGGGATCAGTGAGATTTCGGCAGCAGCGGATGTGGGCTTTGACATGGATGCTTCCCCAAGTTGAGAAGTTAAAACAAGAGAGGCAAAAAGCAAAAAATAACGTATCATTTGAATGATTTAACAAAATCCTCCTTTTTATAGTCGATTAAATTTGAAATGATTCTCACAATGGGACGGAAAAAAACAAAACAAGAATCTCTGCACCCGGGTTTTTTCTCCCTAATCCCGCATTCGAAATATGATAAAACTGGGCTCCTATTCGAGAATAATTAGAAAATCTAAAAGCCGCCTCTATAGAGGAACGAAATTCTATCGGATAGTAGAGGTCGGCTCCTTTCCCTCTAAAAAATAGGCCGGGGCCAAAGCTTGGGGTAACTACAAAATGGTCTCCCAAGAAAAGTTGAATCCCTAAACCCGCGGAAAAATACGCAGCATACTTTTCCGTTAGGAAACAAGAGACAAAAGGACGAAGCCCGTATAGCAAATAGCTGGGCTTCCACTCGAGTTGTCCCATCCATTTTGGATGATCACTGATGATATTAAAAACACCCCCTCCAATCGAAAGAAGAGGAGGATCATATTTTGCGGCAGAGAGTGTCAAAGCACTCGCTGTTAACAAGAGAATCGCTATTTGACGCACTCTTTCTATTTGCCAAAACTTCACTTTTTGCAAAACCTAATTTAAATTTATTAATTTTTGTTGAAGAAAATGTGTACGCTTCGTAAAATTTTGTTTTTTCTTGTAGCTAAACTTGAGGAGACTACACCGTGAAACCCTTTTTTTCATTCTTATTGCTTTTCTGCACAACCTTCCTTATTGCAGATATGAGACCTCCTCATGAAGAGGGAAACATTGATCAAAAACAGGCAAGCAGCTGGTTCTGGGTGCGCGACAACCATAACTTTATCACGGAAAAAATCTCGGTCTTGTTTCCAAACACACCGCAGTTCATGAATGGTACTGATTGGAAAGGTTCATATGCCTATGATAATGAATTTTACTACTCTTTTTGGGGATATTATCCCCCTGATTGCAGAACTAATTTAACAGCAGTCTTTGAGGATCTGCTTCAGCACTATTCTCATTGTCCTTATACGCTTCTAGCTTATACCATCCACCCGCCCTACTGTGATGAGTTGGGCTACAGTGTGAATATGATGGACTATACTGTTTATTATCAAGATCCTGAGTGTTGTTTTAATAATCTGGTCATTAAAGGACGCACGGTGGTCACACCCTATAACATTTACACTTTAACTTGCGAAATGCCTGAAGAAAGCGTAGATAGAGATGAGTTCAACTATTTCATAAAGAATTTTAGAATAAGATATCAGTAAAAATTATTTAGAAAAATAGCTAATCAGCCCTAAAATTCCAATTATTATTAAGTAAATTGCTACAATGTAATTTAGTAATTTTGGAAAAATAAAAATAAGAATTCCAAAAACTAGTGAAATAATAGCAAAAGCAAGGGGATGTAAAACGACATTCATGATCTCAATTCCTATTTGAACAGTTTATATTTTTTATATAGTGGTATAGATTGAAAATTTTACAAATCGAACGAGAGATTTTCGTCAGAAATAAAGCCCGGAAAACGAAGCTGACTTAAGTTAAGTCAGCGAGATCGAGGGGAAAATTTCTGTCGAAAAGGATCGGATTGATTTGTAAAATTTTCAATCTATACCGCTATATAGCTTCCATTGAACTTGAATGTCAATTATATTTCAAATTCTTTTCTCTCCCCTTCTTTTAGGGGATAAAGCTTTTCAATATAAGCTATTTGGATGGGCTTTGCTGAAGCTCTTTCCGACCTGACGCATAGTTTTTTGTGAGTAATTTCTATGACTAGAGAATGCCCTCGGTAGCGAATTTCTGTTTCCATACGCTTCAGCTCATCGGGAAGACATGGGTTAAAGTGAAGCACATCCCCTCTGTACTCTATCCCTAAATAGCATCGTTGGAGAAGATCAACAGTCCCGGCCATTGCGCCCAAATGGATCCCTTCAGCAGTGGTTCCTCCTTGGACATCAGCCACATCGCTTTTCAACGCCTCGCTGAAAAAATTCCAAGATGTTTGCCGATCCCTACGGGCAAAAACCCATGAGTGGATAAAATTGCTCAATGTAGAGCCATGGCAGGTCCGATTCAGGTAATAATCCACTGTCTTTTCAATAGTCTCTTTTTTAAGCTCATACCCCATATCTTCAAAAATTAAACGGAGCTCTTCCGCTGAAAAAAGATAGAATAGCATTAAGACATCGGCTTGTTTGGAAACCTTATAGCTGTTTGGACTATCCCCTTCGGACTCCAAAATGCGGTCCAAACGTTGAATGTTACGGTATTTTTTTCGATAATTTTCCCAGTCCAGTTCTTTTAGATTTTCATACCCCTCAAATTGACTAATCACTCCATCAGCATGAAAAGGAATATAGAGATTTTTTCTAATTTCATCCCAACGGTGCAGCTCTTGTTGTTTCAACTGTATCATTTCTTCCAGTTCGCGTCTTCGATCTTTAGAAATAATTTCAAGGGCTCGCAAAGCGCGCGAGAAGACCCAGGAGACTATGACATTTGTATAAGCATTGTTATTGATACCCAGCAGTTTGCTATCCGGATAACCGTCATGGTATTCGTCAGGCCCCATCACATTTAAAATCTCATAGCGATTCAATTCGTAATTGTAAGTGGTGAGGCTAGCCCAAAAACGGGCTATTTCAAGAATGATTTCAGCTCCGTAAAAGGAGAGAAACTCCAAATCCTCAGTGGCTTCAAAGTGCTGCCACACATTGTAGACGATCGCGGCGTTTACATGCCGTTGAAGGTAGCTATTATCCGGAATCCACCGCCCGGAGATGGGGTTTAAATGAATCGCTTGACTCTCCTCTCGCCCACTGCTTCCGCTTTGCCATGGATACATAGCTCCTTTCAACTGAGCATTTCGAGCAGCCCGCTTAGCAGCAGGAAGCCGCCTATAGCGATATAATAGAAGCGCTCGCGTCAACTCAGGAATTTGGAGATTAAAAGTCGAGAAAACAAACAATTCATCCCATAGGATATGACCTCTATAAGCCTCTCCATGCCATCCACGAGAAGGTATTCCCACATCTCTGTCCCGTGAATGCATGGATATGGTTTGAAGCATATGAAAAATATGAAGACGGATTAAGGGTAAAGTGCTCTGCTCCTGCTCATCCACTTCAATATCAATGTCAAATCGCCTCCATAGATGGATCCACGCAAGTTTATGCAACTCGAGAAGCTGATCAAAAGATCCGAGACGCATTACAGATCGACGCGCTTCTAAACCACATTCAGAGATGGCAAAATCGCGAGAGGTATAAAGCGAGATAATTTTTTCTAAACGGATGGTTTGAGCTTTTCCCACATGAAATTTAATAACTTTAGCAATATATCCTTCCTCCTGAACAATTTCTTGCGTGAACTCTCTAAGAGATTGTCCATCTATATGAATATTCATTCGAGCCGCTTGGGCCATATGAATATGCGATTGATTCGTACGAACTTGAAGATAGATAGCTTTTTCATTGAACGCTCTGGCTTCAACAGGTTCAAGATGCTTATTATTCAATTGCTTATACCGAGCCACTCCTGAATTATCTACTCGGCCGTCGAGGGCAAACATGACCTCAATGTTTTCTCTCCAGTTCAAGGGTTGTATCAACATTTCTATAGCAGCCAGGTTAGCCCGATGCATTGAGACAAACCGCCGAATGAACAATCTTGTTTCTTGTTTTTTTTCGTTGCAAAAATGGATTTTTCGACTTAGAACCCCCTCCCGCAAATCGAGTTTTTGCTCATATGAATAGATCTTCACCTCTTTCATATCGAACCACGGCCCCTCCCCTATTCTGAAATTTAGAGGGAGGCAGTTAGGAAAATTAACCAGGTCCTCACTTTCGATAACCCTCCCTTCAATTTCAGTCTTGAGCCTATTATAGCCTCCTGCTAAATAGGTTCCCGGGTAGTGAATTTCATCAGCGTTTGCCCATTCCTGAGCACCTCTCTGAATAAAATAACCATTCCCAAGAGTGCATAAGGACTCTCTTAGCTTTTCATTTTGAGGTTCAAATTTGTCATAAACGAGCGACCACCCCATCAAATTTCTCTTTTTATGATTTCCTGTAAAAACAGCTGAACTTCATTTGGGTCATTAAGCGCATAGTCAGCTGAGCTTTCATGCGTTCCTCCTCGGATCACGATACCGAGACCTTTATCGTTTAAAGCTCTAAAAGCATCCTCATCTGTCAGGTCATCACCTATATAAATAGAGAAAATCGAATTGGATTTTAAAGGGAGCTGATCGAGCAGCCAAAGGATGGCTTTTCCCTTATGCCAATCTATGTTGGGTAATAATTCAAGCACTTTTTTACCATGGGTCAACTTGAAACCGTGAAGATTTCGACACATAGCCTCAATACTCTGTTTAAAAGGCTCTTGACTCTCATCTTTCACATTCCGATAGTGAATGGCAATTGAGAAGTGCTTTCGTTCTATAAGCGCTCCTTTAAATGGCTTAATAGCAAGCTGCAATTGAGCTTCTATCTGATTCAACGAACCAAGCAGCGCTTCAGCCGCATCCAACTCTTTTTTCAAACCACCAGGGCCGACAATTTCAAACCCATGACTCCCTGCATAAAAAATATTATCCACACCAATCCGTTTGATTAAATCTCTAAGATCCCGTCCACTGACAATCGCTATCGTATAGTAAGACGCCAGCTCTTGAAGAGTCGCGCGCATGGAAGATGTCAGTAGAGCTCTTTCAGGCTGAGAAACAATGGGCGTTAAAGTTCCATCGTAATCGAGAAATATAACTAATTGATGACCCTTTATCCGTTTCCAAATAGCCTCCTGCTCTTCAAGAGCTGAGGGAAGGTCTTTTAAAGCTTTCATATAATCTCAATTTCTTTTAGATCTGAAATCACTATATCTGCACCGGCTTGTTTCAAATCTTCGCGATGACCTAATCGATCCACTCCAATAACTAAGCCAAAATGCCCTCTCTTTCCCGACTCAACCCCTGCAAGAGAATCCTCAACTACGACAGCTTTTTCAGGCTTTACATCAAGCATGTTAGCTGCGAGTAAAAAAACATCAGGATGCGGTTTACCTCTTAAAGCTTTTTTTTCCGCAACAAGACCATCAACTTGAGCATCAAACAAATGGGCGATGTGTGCGCCTTTAAGAATCTGAGAGCAATTCTTACTAGAAGAGACCAAAGCTATTTTAAACCCCCTCTCGCGCAGCCTAATGATAAGATCTACGCTGGTTGTATAGACCTCAACCCCTTCTTGCAGCAGATGCTTTTGAAAAAGTTGATTTTTCCAATTCCCTAAACCGCAGATCGTTTCTGCGTCCCATGGGTCCTGTAAAGAGCCCCAGGGTAATTCAATCCCCCTTGTCTTTAAAAAACTTTTTACTCCCTCATATCGAGGTTTGCCGTCTATGTAAAGCATATAATCGTGATGTCTGTCAAAAGGGTCATAATCCTTACCTTCCCTTTTCCCCCTTTGGGAGAGATATGTGTCAAACATCTCTTTCCAAGCAGCCGCATGCACTTTTGTAGACTGTGTCACGACTCCATCAAGGTCCAAAATAATTCCATCAAATTTGGCTCTCGACAGTTTACGTTTATATTGGAAATTTTGATCTTCCATTCGGTCTTGGAAAAAACAACAGCAATTTTATCCGGCCTTCTGCCTCACTGCAAATTGCCGATTTTTAGTGTTTTCTACAAGCCACTATATTTTGATAGGAAAAAATTTCATGATAGACGGGATCATAAAATCGAAGAGGAATTTTTCCTTTAGGCAGCAATCGAAAAAACTCATAGTTTGGCAATAAATCTTGAAAATCTCTCAAAAATCGCCGCCTAAATATATTCATCGAATTAAATTCAAATTGAATAGTTTGAATCATTTCAGATCGAAGAGCTTTATATCCTCCCTTAAGCACTTCATATTCATACCCTTCAACATCTATTTTCAGTAGATCGATGTGAGTGATTTTTTCAGCATTGATAATACTATCTAAGGTAACGACCTTGACCTCTGTTTCAGTCACGCCCTTATTTAGAGAGGCTAATACTTCACGATCTAGTGAAGCGTGCGCACCTGAAGTTTGATCGGCTCTATCATAGAGCACCCTCTTTCCTTCATGGTCGCTGCATGCCTGGTTATACGCTTTAATCCCGGTTATTTTTAAAAGTTGTTGAAAAGGCAGGGGATTAGGCTCAAAAGCATAAATTCGGGAAGAGGAATTGATCTGAAGCGCTATTTTAGTCCAATCCCCTACATTTGCACCCACATCGAATAAGACAGGCTCCTTAGCTTTACCTATAGTTTGCTTTAAAAAAGAATGCTCTCCGGAGGTAGAAAAGGCAAAGTTTCCGACGCCAATTCCCTTTAAACCGCACTGCAATACCCAACGATTCCATTTATAGAAAAACCTTCTGGCAAATAGGGCGCGATATACTTCTGAACTCAATCTAAAAAGTTTCACAAAAGGTTTTAAGAGTAGTTAAATCTTTCATCCATTCTGAATAACTGGCTGCAAAGAGGCAAAACGACGACCTCCAGGAAGACTCTCTTCTATTTTTCGAAGCAATTCTATCAAAGCCTCATCTCCTGATTTTGCGGTCAATTGTCTTAAGAGGGCATAACTCTTTTCTTCTTTCTCTTCAAGATTTATGCCTTTTTCTACCAGGTTGTTTAGTTGAGGGAGATAAATTTCATCACCCTGAAATCCAGTTAGGGGCTGATTCTGTATATCAACATTCATAACGCGAATCTGATCGAGGCATACGTTCAATTGAATTAAACTTTCTTTGAGGGCATCAATTTCTTTTAATAGGTCTTCTTTCATTTCACAGTTTTTTTCTTTTACCAAAGCTATGAATTGAGAGAGCTGTTGTTGCTGTTCCCTTATCTTTTCTATAAAAATTATAGTATTTTCACATTCTTTTTTTATTGATGCCCGAATAGATTGAGCCAGTTGAACCAATCGTTGTTTTTCTAGCACCATTTGCACCCTTCTTCTGTTTATAAAATCGTTTGTTTCCTCAAGTTGTCCTAGAATCCTGCATTGTGTTCTATGCGCTTTATCTTCTTTTCGACAAGTACGGCTGCAGTAAGCGGCGACATTGCATTTTTGACATTTTTTTAGTGTTCCAGAGAATTTTTTGGTACATTTTCCACATTTTAGATTTTTAGCATCGGGATGCTTGGTTGTGATTATAGAATACCTTTTTGCAGAGCCATGTACCTCTTCCACATTAAATTTTAAAAGCAAATGAGGATATCTTTCTCTAAAGCAAGCATTCATTCTATTTTCTAGATCAAGGTGTGAATCCGCACTTTTTTGATCTTTCATGAAGCCATGTATGAAATCTTGAATAAAACCAGAACTGTCAGCTCTTGAACCAACCCTACCATATTGGCAACTGGAACTCATACCGATATCGGAGCAAGCCATTTCAATCTCCCTTTAACCTGTTTATAGTCAACTCATCCGCGAGCAGCTTTGCGCCCAATTTGTAAAACTCTCAACTGGATTGACTCTATTTAAAAACAAGTTGTAACCTATCCTAATAATGATTTTTTTGTAAATATTAAATTAAGAAAACACGCCTGGATCAAGCGAGTCCTTTTAACAGGTAGCCAACCAAGTAGGCAACAAAGGCTGCTAACCCTCCGATAAATACCGTCTCAATACCTGAATAATACCACCACTTTCCAACTATCCGCCCTTTGACTGAGCCTACAATGAAAAGAGCACAGAAAGTGAGTACAACCGCAACCGAGAAGGTTCTGGCTTTAAGAGGTTCATAAAAAAAGGCAAGGACATAAGCAAGAAGGGGGATGCATCCTATAAGGTTAAAGGATAAAAAGGTAATAGCTCCGCTTTTAGCAGGAGAGGTATACTCTTCGCAAATACCGAATTCGTCCTTCATCATGGTATCTACCCAGACATCGAAATCTCCTGTTATTATTTTAACCGCTTCCTCAAGCTGCCTTTCTTTAAATCCTTTTGCAGAAAGTATCTCTCTTATCTCTTCGGTCTCTTCTTCAGGAATGGTGTGAACTGAGAGCTCCTCGGATTTTCGTACCCTTTCCGCAAACTCCTTTCTCGACTTTTTGCTCAAATAGTTTCCAACAGCCATAGAGAAGCCATCCCCGAATAGATTAGCAAACCCAAGAATAAGAATGATGGCAGGAGAAAGAGAGGCTCCCATCACTCCGGCTACCACGGCAAAAGTGGTCACAGTTCCATCAATTCCCCCGTAAACAAAGTCTGATAAGTAAGAGCTGATTTTGGCTTCTGATCTGCGCCGCATTTTTGATAAGTTAGCCTTATTCACCAACTATTCACCTTGTCCTTGTTCAGTCGGCTGACGATGAGAAAATTTCTTCTTTCATTTTTTCAAAAGGACGAGCGTCATAGAAGAGTTCAATTTTTGAGATAAGGTCCTTTTCGAAAGTCATGAGCACCGCCGAGGAAAAAACCCCAAGAGGGGGCGGACAATCCAATTCGTACACTACCATAACCTGCTCTTCCGAACCCAAACAGACACGAATCGTAAGCGTGTTAAAAAGGGAGGTAAAATTCTCAGTAGCATCAAGAACAGCTTCCTTTCCACTTAACTTTGCAAGAGGGCCGATAAGTTGAACATCAGGATGTAAATACTTTTCTATCTTCTCGATATTTTTCTCTCCTACTGCCTTGTAATAGGCTTTTACCATGGCTTCTTTATTCATAAATTCCCTCTAAGGTTTAAATCGCAGCGTAGCACGGAGCCATAGAAAAACAAAACGGTTTCAGGAGCTACCCTCTCAAAAATCTTCTTTTTCAAAATCCGGACATCCATTTGGATTGTTAGACCGATTTTCATACCTTTCAGGATGAGGATAATAATATAGGCCTATTTTTGAGGTTTTTTACGAAATTTATACCAATAAACGAGAAAACTGATAGCGAATACCACACAAACAAGCACAATAAAGTAGTAGAAATACTTGCCGAAGAGATGGAAAATTTTCAGCCAGTAATTTCCTGCAAAATAGCCAAGACCTACTAGAAGAGCTACCCATAAAACACCGGCAGGATAGGCATAAAGGGCAAATCGTTTCCAACCAAAGTGGGTTGTTCCGGCAATAACGGAAACAAGATGTCTGGTGCCGGGGAGAAAATAGCCTATAGGCAAGCTCCATCTCCCATAATGTTTAAATAGAGCCTCTCCCTGTGTAAGCCGCTTTTCTGACACTCCAACCCATCTGCCGTATTTCACAATGAGCAACCTTCCTAAATATCGACCTAAAAAATAACTCACCGTAACCCCGGACAAACTTCCCGCACAGGCGACAAAAAGAGCAAGGATTGAAAAGTCCCCCCGGCTGATTAGAATGCCCACAGTAAGCATGACGATCTCTTCAGGGACCGGAACGATAAAAATACCGACAAGAAGCCACAAATAAAGGATTAGCAGCCCATACTGAGAAAAAAAATGCAGTAAGGTTGAGGGATCCATAACCTTTTACATAAAAGCGTTCCTACAGAAACTAAAACATCTCATGATTTTTGAGCTTTTCCAAAAATAGCATGCAACTCTTGTGGTATTCCCTTGTTATCACGCAATGTTTCGGCTTTTAGCAAAGCTTGCTTCGAAAGGCTCTCTAATTGAGAAGGCGATAAACTTTCCATAATGGAACGGCCGGCATGGCTCCATAGACTTTTCCACCAAGCTTGGCTCGATTCATGCCAAAATACTTTTTGCTCTTCGAAAAACTCTATGTTAGAAAAGCCTGCCTCTTCCAATAGCTTATCCAAAACACCCCTCTCTCTTAGAGAGGTTGTAGTTAGACTCCTGTCAACGCCTAACTTTTTACTCTCCTCTACCATCCAGGATAACAGTTCCGGCCTCTTGCCAAAGGTTGAAACAACAAGATAACCGCCTCGTTTTAAAACTCTTTTAAATTCTGAAAGCGCTGTATTCAAGGAGGAAAAGAAAGGGAGGGCAAACCCGCAAAAGACGAAATCAAAAGAACCGTCAGAGAAAGCTAACTGCTCTGCATCCATTTGCTCGACAGAGGCCCAGCTTTTATTTGCATCCTTTAACTGTTTCTGAGTTTCAAAGACCATATTTGAGCTAAGATCTATTCCGATAACCGACCCCTTTGGGCCTACCCTATCGATTAAAGGAAATAACACTGCGCCCTTTCCTGTAGCTACATCTAATACACGATCTCCAGGAGATACCTGAGAGAATTGCACTAAATTTTTCCCAAAGTGCTGGAAAAAACTGCAGCCAGCTTTACCATATTCGGGAGCTGCTGAATCGAATATGGTTTTTACCCATTGCTTTTGCGTATCCATCTATCACCTTCTTTTCATTTATTGCCTGAGAAATCCCCGCCTCGTTTATTGATCCTAGCCAATTTAAGTGATCTAAAACATTAAGCGCAACTTGTTGGCCCGATTTTCTCCCTTCTTTATCACTCACCTTACGCAAAGATTGCAAAGCTGTGTATGAATGTCGCGGCCCTAGAGAGCAAGCTGTCGAGCAGCAATATCGGCTGCAAATGGGCTCTCAAGCAAAATAAAATCATTTCTTTCTTCCTAACAAAATTTATATATAATTCAAGACCATGGGTAAAATCGGCTTCATCATAGGTGTATTTTCTCTTCTAGTACTGGGTCTTGTCTTCTATTTTGTCTTGAGCCAGGAAAATGCCTTGGTGACACAGCCCAAAGGCATCATTGCAAGCAGTCAATTAGATCTCATCAAAACAAACGTTTTTCTCATGCTGCTCGTGATTGTTCCGACCTTCCTTATTCTGTTGACGGTGGCTTTGAAATATCGGGCAAGTAATCTCAAAGCAAAGTACGATCCTAATCGCTCTCATGGAGTTTTTAGCGAATTGCTCCTCTGGACAATTCCCTCAATCATTGTAGTGATTATGGCTATGATAACCTGGAAGGCAACATTTAAGCTTGACCCCTATAGGCCCCTTGAGAGCGAAGTGAAGCCTCTCTCAATACAAGTAGTGGCGCTCGATTGGAAGTGGTTATTTATTTACCCGGACTATGAGATAGCCTCTTTGAATTTTGTCCAATTTCCGGAGAAAGTGCCTATTCACTTTTCCCTTGCTGCAGACGGCTCCCCCATGAATTCGTTTTGGGTCCCTCAACTTAGCGGCCAAATATATTGTATGACAGGGATGGTTACTTCTCTTCATGTTATGGCCGATGGCCCGGGCGAATATTCGGGAAAAGCGGCAGAAATCAATGGCGCGGGGTATGCAGATATGACCTTTGTCGCTAAATCAACCTCTCAATCAGATTTTCAAAATTGGGTTGAAGAGGCGCAAAAATCATCTATCCATCTAACAGACGCTGTATATGAAGAGCTTCTCCACCCTTCTTTAAAGAACCCCGTGACACTTTATTCTCATGTGGACGAAGGTTTATTTAACAGGATTCTCATGAGATATGTAGAGCCAAAGGGAGAGAAATGAAGGATTTCTTCTCTGGAAAACTGACCGTAGATGCGCTGCCCAAGAATTGGTACACAATAGGGGCAACCGTTTTTTTCATCCTCTTGATATTAGGGATCGTGATCGCTCTGACAAAAACAAAGCGTTGGGGGTGGCTTTGGGAAAATTGGCTGACCTCAACCGATCCAAAAAAGATCGGGACGATGTACATTCTCTTTGCCACGCTTATGCTATTGCGAGGCTTGTTGGATGCTGGGATGATATGGCTTCAGCAGGCTATAGCCGCCGATTCTCAAGGGTTTCTTAGCGCCACGCACTTCCAAGAGATTTTCTCCTCTCATGGAGACATTATGGTTTTTTTCGTGACGATGGGATACTTTTTCGGTTTTATGAATTGGATCATACCTCTTCAAATCGGGGCGCGCGACTTGGCCTTTCCATTCTTGAATTCACTCGGACTATGGCTCACGATTGCGGGGGGATGTCTCCTGAATTTCTTTTTTATTATCGGGGGTCATTTTGCCGATACGGGCTGGTTGGCCATCACTCCCCTCTCGGAATTGGAATTTAATCCAGGCGCAGGTGTGGATTATTTAATTTGGAGTTTGCAGCTGTCGGGGTTGGGGAGTCTGCTTGCGGGTCTAAACTTCATTGCCACCATCATAAAAAAACGGGCTCCCGGAATGACACTATTTAGAATGCCCCTTTTTGTATGGACATCGCTTTGCGCTATGGTTCTCATCATCTCTGCCTTCCCCGTGCTTACAGCCGTGACCTTTCTTCTTTGGCTCGACCGTTTTTTTGATATGCATTTCTTTACCGCAGGATTTGGCGGGAATCAGATGATGTATTTTAATCTCATTTGGATGTGGGGGCATCCTGAAGTTTACATTTTAGTATTGCCCGCTTTCGGTTTGTACTCAGAGGTCATTGCCACATTTTCCCAAAAACGAATTTCCGGATATATCTCCATGGTGTGGGCAGCGATTATCATCACGGCTCTTTCCTATCTCGTATGGCTGCACCACTTTTTTACCATGGGTGCAGGCCCGTACGTCAATTCCTTCTTCGGCATTGTGACCATGCTGATTGCCATTCCATCGGGTGTTCAGGTATTTAATTGGATCCGTACGATGTTCAAAGGCAGGGTTATTTTTGCCTCTCCCATGTATTGGACAATAGGTTTTATCACTCTGTTCATGCTGGGGGGCATGACAGGTGTGTTTATGGCCTCCCCGCCCGCCGATTTTCAGGTGCACAACAGTTTATTCTTGGTTGCCCATTTTCATACCATGATTGTTGGAGTGGCCCTTTTCGGAGTTTTTGCAGCTCTCACCTACTGGTTTCCAAAAATTCTTGGGTTTACACTTCATGAGCGATTAGGCAAGTGGGCATTTTGGTTCTGGCTGATTGGATTTTTTGTCTCTTTCATCCCCCTCTACCTTCTAGGGCTTATGGGTACACCCAGACGGATCGATCATTATGCAGCTTCAACCGGATGGCAGCCTTTATTCATCACATCCACCATAGGCTTTGGCATTATCTGCTGCGGCATCCTGATTCAAATCATCCAGGTCATTGTCAGCTTTAAGCAAAGAGAGCAACGGAAGGACCTCTCAGGAGATCCCTGGAACGGGAGAACTCTTGAATGGTCTACAGCTTCTCCCCCTCCCTTCTATAATTTCGCCGTGATCCCTACTGTAGCTTCTCGAGATGCCTTCTGGGAGATGAAGCAAAAAGGAGAAAAGCCCTCTACAAAATACACAGATATTGAAATGCCTAAACCTACAGGCATGGGCATCTACATTTCAGTTTTTGCTTTCTTGTTTGGATTCGGCGTGGTTTGGCATCTGATTTGGCTGATTGCTCTTGGACTGATCGGCGCTACTGTTTGTGTCATCATCCTGTCATTTGATGAACATGGAGAATATATTGTGTCGGCAGCGCAAATTGCAGAGATAGAAGCCTCTAAAAAGAGAGGATAGGTTAATGGAAAGTGACGTAAAAGTATTTGGAT
>JBAPRV010000110.1:0-5095 GCA_049281295.1 Chlamydiales bacterium | reverse complement strand
GGATTTGAGTGATTTCAGAAAGAGCGTAAAGACTTAAGTGAATTGGGTTTAAAGCAAAAGCAGAAATGGCATTATAAGGGCTTGAATCTAAACCCGTATCATTAAGGGGAAGGAGCTGAATCACATCCATCCCGATTTCCCGGCACCAATGGATAAGAGGAATGAGATCGAAAAACTCTCCTATTCCACAACTTTTCTCGCTATGAAGAGAAAAAAGAGGAACGCAGATGCCATGGTGATGGGAGACACCAATTGATTCCCACTGACGCCAGGCATGAGTCTGTTTAAGCTTTTCTTTCAGAATGGGTCTTATCTATCCTCTTCAATAGGGGGAATGTCCCCCTGTTTTATCGCCTCTATCCAAGCTCTTGCATGTTCTATAAACAATTGCAAAAAGTTGAATAACTTTTTCCCATCTATATAAGCAAGAGGCAAGAATTGAAAAAGAACTAAAGTATCATTTTTTGTGCTATAAGCGAGAGTTCCTCTTGGAGAGGTAGATAAGCCGTTCACACGCAGCGCCTGCTTAAAGATCCTTTCTCGGTAGGGACCAGCAGAGAGGGCTCCCAAGAGGCTTCCTATTAAAATTTTATCGGCATTGGTATCGAGATCGATTTGCACCGAGACACCAATCTCATAGAAATTCATCAAACAAGATTGATTATTATCAGGTTTTAAAGGGAGATCCATAAGGCTCCCTAAATCTTTAATTAAGTCTTCAAATGGGTTCATAATTAACCCTCTTCCTCCTCCTCTTCTTCTTCACGTTCTTCAAGTTCTTCTAATGTCTCCAAAATAGTCATCAAAAGGTCTTGCCGATGACGTAGAGATTTGTACAAGCGGGGAGAGAGCTGGCGAATAGCATCACGGTATTGGCTTAAAACAATAATCAAAGCAACATTGTCTTTTAGCCCAAGTTTCTCCGCCTGCTTAAGCAGCTTCATGATAGAAGGGTAGCGTTCTTCTACAAGACGAATGAAATCTTTAGCAAGCCGTTCAAACGAAAGGGATTTTGAATAAGTTAAGCCGTATCGTGAGTAAAGAGAGCGAATCAACCCCATCCGCGATTTGAAGAAAAGGTAAACCCATAAAATAGACTGCAAATTGCGTGTTTCAGTCATTAAGCGTAGAAGTTCAGCGTGTTGAATAGAAGGGCCTTTTGATTTAAGATCGTATGCCAATCCTTTGAGCAAGAATGAGACAACTAATTTCAGTTGATCAAAAGGGAAGAGATCGGAAAGCTCTGAAAAAAGAGTATTATGGTCTCGGGGATTTCCTGTGACATCTCTATATAATTCTCGCAGATCGGTTGGGCTCTTACCGATCCCTTTCTCATAAAAGGATTTAGCAGCCGGGTCAATATTGCGTCCTGCAATAATCTCTCGACTTTTTTGAGAGATAAGAAGCTCACGTGCGAGAAGCACATTGCTTTTAATGACTCCATCAGTGGTTCTTTCGAGATATTCAAAGGCTTCGTCTGCAAGAGTCGGGTCTTCAAAGGCTTCATTGATTTGCTCCAATATCTCCTCTGGAGAATGACTCTCTTTTAGCCCTCGCCGCACATTTTGCAAAAGACTAGCCTGCAGTTCAGGGTTTCTTTTGTTGAATTCTTTGGCTAGATCTTGTTCTCCTTTCTGGCTTGTTCTTTGCACTCGTGTTCGAGCTTCGGAGGGCCGAGGGCGTCGCATTTGGAGACTTTGGGAGCGGTTCATACGGGCTTGCGCTCGATTTGCAGCTGCAGGGTTAAAAGACTCTTGCATCTGGTTCATGAGCCTCGCTGTCGCCCCTTCTTGCCGGGCGATTAGTTTTTGTGCCTGCTTGAACGCGGCTTTTGCCATGATTCGAGATAGATTGAGAGGAATGGGGCTTGTCATACCATACCTATCTTGTTAGGAGATCTGAATACGACCTAGAGGCTGAATTCGGATCTCGGGTAGAATTTCCTGATAGGAAACAACGGCTAAATCAGGAAATTCTGTTTCAATCAATTTGCGAGTAAAACGGCGAACATCAATAGCAGTCAATAAAACGGGAGGTTGCCCACCGGGTGGCGTAGATCCCACAGTGTTTCGCATTGCTTTCAAAATCATATTGACAGAATCGGGATCAAGGGCCAGGTATGAGCCTGCAGAGGTTTGCTTGATTGCCCCTCTTACCATTTCTTCAATTTCAGGATCAAGCAAGTAGACAGAGAGAGTAGACTGCCCTTGCGAATATTTATAACTTATGTACCGCTTTAAAGAGGCTCGAATATACTCGGTAAGCAAGACTGTATCTTTTTCTGACTGAGCCCATTCACTTAGTGATTCCATAATTGTACGAAGATCTTTAATCGATATTTGCTCTTGAACAAGCCGTTTAAAGATATCCGTTAGCTTTTGTAGAGGGACAAGACGAGTGACCTCTTTTACGAGATCGGGGAAGGAGCGTTCCATAAACTCTAGCATAGAGCGAACTTCCTGGATCCCAAGAAATTCTTGGCTGCTTTGCCGAAAAAAGTAAGAGAGGTGCAAAATCATTACCTCCAATGGGGTCCAATATTTTATTTCGGCTTTATTCATGATCTCTCTGTTTTTTTCTTCTACCCATAAAGAGGGAAGCCCAGCTGCATTTTTATAAGAGATAAAGGGAAGATTATAGCGGCGTAAATTATCTTCTGTTTCATTGGTTAACAAGTAGCCTTCAGGAATTTTCCCTCTGACCACGAGCACCTCATTGAGTAAAATGGCATATTCATCTCCTTCAAGGGAAGGGGATTCGCTGCGAACATGTACTCCGGGGTAGCGGATTCCCATATCTTGGTAGAGAGCTTGACGCATTTTTGGAATTAATTCTTCAACCAGGTTAGGGACTCCTTTTGCTTTTCGCAATAAAAGAGATAGCCTTTTCCCCACTTCTAAAATAACGGGCAGCGTTAAAGTGTACTCCTCAGCTCCTCCTGCAACCATAGCATGCCCTTCCACATCGGTTTCAATAGCTCCAACAGCTCCGGTTGCTGCTTTAGCGGCCTCTCTCTTTTGTTTGCGCCACAAGCTAATCCCGGCAGTCGCTAAAATAAAAGCTAAAATAGCAAATGTCCATAGAGGGAAACCCTTGAAAAACCCGAGTCCCAATGTGGCTGCCGCTGCAATCAAAAGAGCGCGGGGCTCTCTGAGTATTTGAGCTGAAATCTCTTTACCTAAGTTGGCGTCCCGCCTTTCACTAGACACTCGGGTGGTCACAATACCGGCGGTCAGCGAAATTAAAAGAGAGGGAATTTGAGAGACTAAACCATCTCCGATCGAGAGGAGTGTATAGACTTGTGCCGCTTGACCGATGGTCATTTTATACATCCCGACCCCGATGATTAGTCCTCCAACTATATTCACAAAAGCGATGATCATTCCGGCAATCACATCACCTTTCACAAATTTCATCGCTCCGTCCATTGCTCCATAAAGCTCGCTCTCTTTTTGGATAAGGGCTCGCTTCTCTCTAGCCTGATTGGCATCGATCGAACCGGAACGTAGATCGGCATCGATAGCCATCTGTTTACCCGGCATTGCATCCAAGCGGAAACGAGCTGCCACTTCAGCCACTCGTTCGGCTCCTTTCGTCACTACAATAAATTGAACAATGGTAATGATTAGAAAAATCACCAAACCCACTACATAGTTTCCGGCTACCACGAACTTTCCAAAGGCTTGAATCACCTCTCCCGCATAGGCGTGTAAAAGAATTTGACGTGTGGATGAGATATTGACACCTAATCGGAAAAGGGTCGTAACCAAGAGCAAAGAGGGGAACATCGATAGATGAATGGCGCTTGGGATATACAAAGCAACCATGAGTAATCCCACAGCTGCCGTTAAGTTAAAGGTGATCAAAAGGTCAATGACCGGAGGAGGGACCGGCAGGATAATCATCACAACAACTGCTATGATCCAAGCTGCTAATATTAAGTCACTCGAGCGGTTGATCATGTTAAGGGCAGCTTCTCCGCCGAAAAATCTGGAGAAGATATTTGCAATTCTTTTCATTAACTTTGAGCCTTATTCTTCAAATTGAAGTTTGGTTACATAGAGAAGTATTTCTCCGATAGCCTCATAGGTTGACTCCGGGATAAACTTGTTTACCTCTCCCTCATCGAGCAATTGATGTGCCAAGGGGACATTACGCATAATGGGAATACTATGTTTTTCTGCTTCAGCTATTATAGCAAGAGCTCGATTTTCTGTACCCATCGCTACAACCCAAGGTGCTTTATACTTTTCCGGTTCATAACCAATGGCTACGGCAATATCCTTTGGATTTGTTATGACCGTCTTGGCTCGCCGAACCTGAGTCGTTCCCTCATCATAAGCAATCTCCTGGGCAAGTTGACGCCTCTTACCTTTAATTTCCGGATTCCCTTCAGTGTCTTTATACTCTTGCTTCACTTCAAACTTTTCCATTTTCATCTCTTTAGCGAAGTTATATCGTTGATAGATAAAGTCGAGCACGGCAATTAAAATAAAATAAATACCTACCCACAAGACTACTTTATAAAGCACTTTTTTAAATACAATAGCGCTGACTAAAGGGGGGAGGGTAATGGTAGCTATTAAATCATTTAGACTCATCCGGACTACGATATAAATCAAAACACCCGCTCCAAAGATTTTGAGCATAGATTTAATCAGTTCGATCACTGTTTTCATTTTGAATTTTTGCTTGATATTCTCAACAGGATTAAATTTCTTAAAGTTAGGTTTGAAAACTTCGACAGCAAAAGTTGGACCCACCACAAGAAATCCTACAATAACCCCCACAAAAGCTACGATGACCAAAATCGGGAGCGAAGCGGTCAGGATCACCTGAATCATCTCTCTAAGATAAAAAGGAGCTGTAATCGATAGGTCGGTTTTGGGGGCAACAGAAAACATTTGAATCATAAACCCGCCGATCTGCTTAAAAAGAAATTGAGTTAAGTAGAGGGTTAAAGAGACTGCAACAATGAAAGTGATAGCAGAGGGAAAATCTTGAGCTTTAGCAACCTGCCCTTTTTTTCGAGCATCCCTCAGCTTTTTCGGGGTTGCCTTTTCGGTTTTTTCGGCCATAAATTATCTTCTTTTAG
>JBAPRV010000109.1:0-22143 GCA_049281295.1 Chlamydiales bacterium | reverse complement strand
GTCTATAAGCAGTTCGGTGAGTTCATATGCTCGCTATAAATCACTAGATGCCTGGTTTGGCTTAATTTTTGCCTGAACTGAAGCAATAATTAGAGAGAGGGTCATAACGATTTTTTTTGTAGGCTCTTCAATTTCTTCAATGATCTTATACATTATTTCGTCGACAGCTTCTTCTGGATTAGCTTCCCATCGTTTTACGAGAAATTTGATGTACATGTTAATATGGTATCCATCTATTCTGTATAAAATGAGAGGAAATTTGCTTTTAATAGATTGTAATCTCTTTTGAGCCTTTCTTGTAGAGTCAGCAATTTCAATGTTTGGATCGATTTCTTCTCGTGCTTTCACAAAGGCGTTGAAAAGAAAAAGCATGCTTTCTAACTCCTCTGTTTTGCAATTGCAAGAGAACCGGTCACATAAAAGTTTCTTGCATGCTGTTTCTATACTGACAAGAACCTTTCTTAAAAGATTGGCAGCTTCTTCTCTTAAACCAAGCCTTGCTTGCGCCTTGGCAATTTGGATGGCATCACCTATACTCTCCACCAATTTCAAATTTAACTTATCTTGCCCCGCTTTTCCAAGGTAGTTAGCGGCTTTTTCTATATTGAACTTTGCCCATCCTTCAGCAACACGGATGATATGTGATATGGAAGTTTGTAAAGATGGAGAGCCTATTTTTTTCAATATACTTTCTTTGTGTCTTACGATTTGCCTATAATCTTTAGGGGACAGCTTAAAAGGTAAATCGACCCCCCATACCTCTTTCAACCTCTCATTCTTTGCACCGCTTACTTTTTCCTTCACCTCGCTGGAGATAATGTGCATTTGAGAATAATCTTTTTCGGTGGCAAATACCGCCACTTTAGAAAGTACCGGATGTACTGCTTTATGCCATTCCAACTCCTTTATATCCCCAGCAGATTCCGTCCCACTTCGTTCGCTTTTCACTCGAACTCTCCTACCTGCTATAGATCCTGCCTCTTCAGAAGGCTCTCTTTTCTGATCAGGTGAAAAACCTGCCTTTGTTGGGGATAAATTTTCGCTTGAACAGCTCATAGTGCTCTCCTTGTATCAGTAAATGTCGGCAGCTTTTGATCAATTTGCTAGTTATATCTAAGCCTTTATTAACCCTTGATCTTTATTTATTTTCAACCCCCCCTTAACGGACCGCTTTTTCTTCAGCGCACACTCTTTATGTCGCATGTAAGAAGAGTTTTAGCTCGTGCATCCCAGGTATGCCTATCCCTTGCCTTTTCTTGTCCTTGAATCGCTAATCTATGCCAATTGGGCAACCAATCAGCAAACTTATCCTGCCTCTGTCCATAGCGGTAGGTAAGCAGCTCTTGCTGATCTATAAAGTGGGTATTCACAAATGGATTTTCACCCGTTACTACCATACATCCGCACATCAAGGCATACAAAATACGCTCATGGACTCCTCCCTTAAATCTTGGAGAACTATTTAAAACCACTTTAGCCTTTTTCATGATCTCTATTGTTTGTTCAAAAGCGATAGGAGTGTGAATCTCAGCTTCAGGATTATATTTTTTCCAAGGCCCTTCTCCCCAAATATGGATAGGATAATCTTTCAGAGAATGAATCAAATCCACTCGATCCTTTCCTCGAGTATAGAGATCGACTTCATGGTGCCAAAGAGGGAGGTTGGTTTCACCCACACCTAACTTGACTAAAGCAGATAGGATGGATATCTTCTCATCGGCGAGAACTAAACGGGCCGCCTCATGTAAGAGGTTCCGGGTAGATGGATCATATTTCTCCTTCCATGAGAGGGCTACCTTTTCGAAATCGATGCAAGAGCCAAAAAACACAAGTTCATAAGGGCGATCGGTTTCTATTGGAGTAAAGAGATCACGATCAACACCGTGAGGCAGAAAAAGAGCCCGATCAAAATTCAATGAGCGGACAAATTGATAATCCTCTTCATCTACACAGGCAATATAAGAGTAATCTCCTTTTAACTGATGAAGGAAATAGATCGCTGGATCGATTAGATAAGAGAGGTGAGGAATCTGCCAAAGGTCTCCAACAGGCGTCTGATTCGCTCCTCTAATATCAGAAAAAGAAAAGGTTAAATCGGGAGGATCGGCCAATATTTCATAAAAAGCATGGAAAAAATGGCCATCGCCTACCCAAAAAAGACGTGTTTCAACCCCCAATCTGTTTAAAGCCCTGCTCAAGCTTTTGGAAAAATGAAGGGTCGATCCGTAGAGGTTATCCCCTATTAGAAAATCTATGCGCATCTATTTCTCGCTTTGAGGCCATAGCATAACGTTCACAGTCGGAAGCATAAAGAGCTTCTATCGCCTTTATCATATGCCTCTCTTTTTTCCGGTAGCTGAAAGCAGCATCAAAAATCAAAGGGAGCCGTTCACGGGTTAAGTCAGGATGAAATCGTTGATAAGCGACTGTTTGCCCCTTTTTTTGCCACTCTTTTCGAAGCTCTTCGCTCTCGACAAGAGCTTCTAATAACTCTAATAGCGCTTGCCTGTCGGGAGCTTGAAAAGGAAATTGAGGGGGGCGAAGTTTCTCGTCGCTGGGGCAAAAAAGAGCCCCTCCTTTAAATAGAAAAGGATTCGTCGTTCCATCCAATACGACTGTTGCAATGCCGAGCGCCAACATCTCGACCACAGTATTGCTTCCCCCCTCTCTTCCCGAAAGATGAACAAATAGATCAAATGTTTGATACTCAGCGAGAGCTTTCGGGAAGGGCGTATAGCTTTTATCCCATAAAAACCAGGGCTCTTTTTGATAACGGGCTATCTCTTTTTCCAAAACAGGCTGCGCGCCATCATAATTCCCTTTGATCACTAAAATAAGATCATATCCCTTTTGCACCAGCTTCGAGACCGCTTCAAACACATAGCTACAATTTTTTCGATACGCAAGCCGAGAGACCATCCCTATGACAACGGTTTTATTTGAGCGGAGAAGAGGTTTATTATTAGCCTTAGCTACGCCCTCCAAATAGTTTCTATCGGCCTTAATCTGCTTGATTTCTTGAGGGAAGTGGTGAGGAAGATAGATCATTTTCCAGGGAGGAAGACCCGCTTCAATCCCCTTTTGATTGGCTAAAAGACATTCGGTCACTAAAAGATCGCTTGGTGCGTACAAAGATACAAAAACCTCTTCGCTCTCTTCGAATATATAGAGCTTACTGACAATAGGGCTAAGTTTTTGAATCCCTGTTGCAAAAAAGGTTGCAAGCGCATTATTCCAGCTTAAAATGAAAATAAGATCCGGATGAAGCTGTTCCACCCGCTGAAATATCTTTTGAGCTCCTTCATAGTGGCCCAGCTCAAGCAAGGGGTAGCCAAGTTCCGCGAGATCGAGATTGAGGGTAGCCAGATTGCGGTAGCTTTGATCATTAGGCTCTCCATAAACAGTATAGATATCCAAGGTCGGGTCAACCGGATAGCCCATCTCTTTCATCAAACGAGAGAGTTTAGCGGTATTTACAATCTCTCCCACCCCTCCTGGATGAAACTGTCTGGAAAACTCGGTGTGACTCAATATTAGAACTTTGTTCACAACTTTACATCTATATAGGTAAGCCACTGTTTTGCCCGCTTTTCCCAGGAATGGTCAGGCAAAAGCTCTTCTTGCAGCCGGTCGATAAGAGCTTGCCGGCTGCTTGGATGGCTCAAAAAGTAGTGCACTTTTTCCATCATCTTTTTCCAATCCCTTGAAGGATAGAAAAGGGCTTGGTTCTCTCCTAAAAGCTCTTTAAGATAAGGCGTCTCATTGATAAGAGGAAAACAGCCGGCAGCCAAAGCGGGAAGAAACCATTTTTCCAAGCTGTCAGTGGCGTCAAGTACGTCAAGAAGGACCATCTTACTGAGTTTAAGCACTTCGAAGTGCTCGGTAAAGGGAAGTTTTGCGTGTAAATAGATCCATTCGCTATTTTTAAGCCGTTTTAACCAGTTGTTGCCTACATGCTCCCCGAACACATCGAGGCGAACCCCTTCAAAAGAGCCGATAAGCTCCGAGATGCGTCTCGCTTTTAAATAGCTTTCCACACCATAAAGTAAATCATTAAGACTCACTTCATTCGGCATAATTCTACTCTCTTCTAACTCTCTGGCGATCCCCTCGATCGGCAGAAACTCTCGGTTTCTTAGGCACCTATCACAACAGCGCCGCATCAATGCCACAATCTCTTTTGAAAATAGCGTTTCCCAGCTCTCTATCATACAGTCCGTATCTACCAGATCGGCAAATAAAACCACCTCAAAGGGGCGTTTTTCGTACCTTTCATTAGCAAGTGCAAGGTCCACCGCATGCGGCATAAAGCAGAGATTGGGCTGCGCTAGCCGTTTACAATAAGCCAGATCTGACACACCCACTCTAGCATATTTGGATGGAAGATAGTGGACAGCCGTGGAGAGAGAGCCTTCAACCCAAAAAAAATGAGGGATTTGGATAATGTCGCAAAGAGGCTTATCTTGTAGAAGAAGATCCGTAAAGGCTATCGTCCAATCTGGAGGGGTTTTCTGAAGATGAAGCAGATAGTCTTGCAGAACCCCATCGCCTAAATAAATAGTTTGAAAACAAGACCCTAACACTTTGGCGAATTGGGCAGCCGCGTAACATTCAAAAGTGTACCCTTTCCTCTCCTGAAGCAAACAATCAATGCGCAACGACGGCCTCCTCGATCTCTTGTTTGAGAATATCTAAAGGCTTGTCTTTACCAAAAGCATAGGCATAAACATCTTGTTGGACCCCACTCACTGCTCTATCTTCTTGTAACTTCTCATACAGTTTTGGAAAATCTTTTTCTTCGAGAGTGAGGCCGCATTGACTAAGAAAAGTGGATCGACAGTGATTTAAAAAAAACATCGGCCGTTTGAAGTAGAGAAAATCATACCCAATCGAAGAATTATCCCCTAAATAGATATCAACATGGCGGAGCAAAGGATAAATCAAAGGAAAATCATCCAGAAAATAAATGTGAGGATACTGCTCTTTTATCTTCTCTACAGCTTCAGGGAGCAAAAAGACGAGATGTGGATGGAGTTTCACAATTAATTGGTAATTTTCAGGAACCGATTCCATCACCCAATGAGCCACATCAAAAAATGAAGAGTAATCGAAACGCCTTTGAGATTTTAAATTGGTCGAGGTCCAAGTAGGCGCATACAGAATGGTCTTCTCCTTTTTGGGCAATCGAATTTTTGCATCGAAAAAACTTTGATGCTTACGATAAAATTGAAGCCTATAGTTACCACAGACAATTAAATGCTCGATCCGCTTATCGACCCCCTTCTCTTTAAGAAAATCGATCATCTGCGGACCATAGAGCAAAACGACATCCTCATCTGCAAGCCCCTCTATCCAATAAGTATTTCGATTTTTATCCGAATTTCCATGCAATGAATAGACCGAGCGCCGTTTATGAGAAGAGAAATACTCTGCGAATTGAAAACCTTGATGAGGCAGACGGTAGTGGTCGACATAAAAAAAGGCATGATAGGGAGAGAGCTCCTCTTCAAAGCAATAATTATCAGGCTCCCTATAAAGGATTTCCATAGGAGGGTAGTAAAGCTCGATTAAAGTTTTAATCCATTTATCGGTCACTAAAATTGGAATCCCCATGATCTGACAAAGGGGGACCAAATGATCTATGTAAGAGATTCGATTTCCCGGTAAAATGCCAATCAAACCTGGTTAAGCTCCTCTCTTATGTTGTCAAAAGGACGAGGCGGTCCATAGGCATATTCATAAAGAGTGCGCCGCTTTTGCCCATACTCATCTTTTCGATCCAAAATTTGATACAACTTACTAAAATCCTCAACCACAACCCCAACCTTTTGCAAAGCCCCCTTTTTATCTCCTAGAAAAAAAAGAGGCTTATTGAAGGCAAGAAAATCGTAACCTACTGATGAATAATCTCCTAAAAAAATATCGGCATGATCCAGGAGAGGATAAACCAAAGGAACCTCATCGAGGAAAAAGATCTGCTCATGCTGATTATAGCGTTCTTTGATCTGAGCTACTTTTTCAGGGAAAAAGTTAAAAGAGTAGGGATGCAGCTTTACCATAACTCGAAATCCCTTAGGGATTTGATCAAGAACAGAGGGCAGCATCTCAAAAAAAGGAGAATCATCGCACGAACCCAAGAAACTCCAGGTGGGAGCATAGAGAATAACTTTATCCTCACCTTTAGGAAAAAGATGAGGTTGAATGATTTTATCAAAAAAATCTTTGTGCCTCTGATAAAATTGAAGGCGCAAGTTTCCAATGAAAACACCCTTTTTCACTCTTGACCACACCCCTTTTTCAATCAGGAAATCTATAAAGTGTTGGCCATAGAAAAGCACAACGTCCTCATCTACATACCGCTCAATCCAATAGCGCGTCCGATATTTATCTGAATTTCCATGAAAGCCACACACCGTCTGCGCCTCTCCCCTATAAAGATATTCGCCGAAACGAAAAGCAAAAGGGTGGAGTCGGCAAGGCTCCACAGTATATAAGGTTTGGTAATGTGATACAATTTCTTCAAAATTATCTTCGTCGGCTAAAATAAGTTTTGTTTCCGGGTAGAAATGCTCAGCAGCCATAAAAACCCATCGATCGGTGCATAGAAGCGGCATATCCATCAAATGACAAAGCGGCACCAAGTGATCAAGAAAAGAGAGGCGACGACCGGCAAGGATAGCAATAGAGGAACTACAAGCCATAGAGTTTTCGATCCTCATCGTAGAAACGTTCAATTTTCTTTGAAGAACCCGCCGGCTCAAAGAGCAGCGGAAGCTTTTGCTTCACTCGATCGATATGAAAGCGCTCTTTGGCAATTTTCAGAGCCTGTTTAGCCAAGAGCTTTCGCCCTTTTTCATCTACCACCACCTCTTCCAATTTTTCCATTAAATCTTCAATATCAGGCATTTGAAAATATAGCCCCCCTCCTTTCATTTGCGGTAGCGCCCTCACAAAGAGAACAGCATGGGCAAAGAGATAGGGGTTAGTAGTAGCATTAAGCACCACAACTGGTTTACCCAATCCCAAATACTCCACCACCACATGACTCCCCCCTTCCGCTCCGGACAAGTGAAGGCAAACATCGAAAGAGGCGTACTCATGCATCACTTCAGGGAAAGAAGTTTGAGAGCGATCCCACAAAAGCCAAGGCTCCGAAATATAGGCCTCTAACATGCTAGAAAAATGAGGACGGTAATCGGGATAAGGGCTGTTTTTTGGAAAATCACCCTTTAAAACCAATACCACATCTCTTCCTTTAGCTGCCAAACGTCTCACCGCTTCCACAGCAAACTCGCAGTTTTTCCCATACTCCAAGCGCGAGACCATCCCAATGACCACAGTTTCAGGACCAACCCTTTTCTTTTGGCTTTGAGCCAAGCGCTTTACATATTGACGTGAAGGGGTGATTTTTTCACAAATAGAGGGATAATAATGAGGAAGATAGAGCATTTTCCCGGGCGGGATACCGTAATCCACTCCCCTCTCATTTGCAAGCAGCGACTCAGTGATAAGCAGATCGGCGGGTTCATATAATCGAGTGAGCACACATTCATTTCGGTGGTGCACCTGAAGTTTCACGGCTATAGGAGCTTTTCTTTGAATGCCAAGAGCAAACAAAGCAGCTACACTCGTGGCCCAGCTCAATATTAAAAAGATATCGGCCGAAGAAGCGCCAATAGCCTCACCGATTCTTTTAAAAACAGGATGATTGACCTCTTCCAATATCTGAAAATCACTTTTTGCCAAATCGAAATTTAGGTGAGCAAGCGGCTCATAAGCACTGCCCATAAGTTCAAACAGATCCAGGATAGGCTCAACCTTAAACCCCAACTCCTCTATTGCCTTTTTAAGCTTTAAAGCCAATACTCTTTCTCCCATACCGGCTTCACAAGTATGTCCTAAGATTAAAACAGAATTGGCACAAAATTTGCTCATCCACCCTCTACGAGCTAGAGCATATATATATGGAATTAAATCAAAGTAATCAAATCAACCCTTGGGTTTCTATCTGGTTACATCCCAAAAAGACGATGGGCTACCTTTTAGCCACAGACCCAAGAAAATATATACTATGGCTGGCCATAATTGGAGGAATTCTCTCTTCGATCCCATGGATCAATCAATTTTGGATTCAGTACCCTGAGAATAAAAGCCTTATCCGAATCCTTGTTATATTCATAACGATAATCATAGGAGGGCTTATAGGGATTGCCTACCTCTATTTAGGTGGGTGGCTCTACAAATTAACAGGGTCCTGGTTAGGAGGCAAAGGAGACTTTATCCAGGCCAAGTGTGCGGTAGGATGGGCAAATTACCCCTTTATAGTAGCTTCCCTTTTTGCACTTTTCAACCTTGCTGTGATACCAAACCCATGGCTTCAGGGCATAATGGGACTCCTTTATGTGATTCTAGTTATTTGGGCATTTATCATTTTTATGAACCTTCTCGCACAAGCTCATCAGTTCTCGGCTTGGAAATCGCTTCTCAGCTTTTTTATTACCCTATTTCTGGTGTTTGCAGCGCTGATGGTTATAGCCCTTCTTACTCCTTTAATCAGCCCTCTTTTCGTTGCCACTATCTTGTAATCTTCATATTATTATTATTATTATTCGTAAATCCATTATAATAATCCTTTATTTAAATAAAATTTATAAAAACTACATTTATAGTGGTTTAATTTTTAAACGATAAAAATCGGCCCCAAGATTTTTGGCTGGAACAAATCGTGGAGAACGAGGTGAGTAAATAAACACCCGATCTTTTTCTATCTAGAGAATCAGGAGAGGGATTAAGAAAAAACTACTTTTTTAAAGAAAAAATGAACAGTTCTAAGTTTGTTAATTCAACTATCTAAATAAAATCTTGATATTTATATATATTATTTAATAATTGTAAAGAATGAAAAAAAACCTAATCTTATTTCCTATCTTAATTTAGTGTAAATAAAATTATTTTATAATAGCTTCATATTATTTATTTTTTGAGGAAATTATATGTATTTTGATTCTAATACAAATTTTAAAATTCATTCTAATAGTTTTAGCATTGTACAAGAGGAAGAGCGCTCTTCTTCGTCTGATTCAAATGTTGAAAAACTGAATAAAATCAAGGAAATCCTTCAAAAAGGGCTGAAACAAGAGGTAGACCCCTCTCTTTCACCGGCTGCGTTGAGTAAAAAACTACGGCATCATGCAAACTCAATTTATCATTCTCAGAATGAAGAAGATTTAGATGCTAAAAAGCTATTTACAGAGATTAACGCTTTTGCAAGAGTTAGAAAATTTTTCCCTAAAGAACATAATCTCAAAATATTTAACTATTGTGCCACACTCATCGCTAAGATTGAAGATCGCGAAAATTATAAAATGATACTAAATGCCATTGCATGCATTTCGGAAGATAGAAGAGAGAGTACTTTAGCTATAGTTATCCCCATGCTCGGCGACAATGATAAAGCATCTGATGTAGCCGCTTTACTTGAAGCTATTCATCGTGTTCGTGTCCATGAAATGGAAGAAGTTAAATCCATAGCCAATTCTTTGATCAATGCAAATTATGGAGCGTCTGATAAATATAAAATATTTGAACTTATCAATTCATTTCCAACTATGGAGGATGCAAAAGACACTTTAGCTAAAATTATGCCCTTAATTAAAGAGAGTGATAGCGCACAGACTAAAATTTTAATAATTAAAAAACTCCAATTTTATACAGAAAGTGAGATAAAAATCTATGTAGACGCGGCAACCCTTCTAATTAGAGATGATGATTGTGAAGAGACAAGAGCTTCTGTAATTAAAGCCCTATTTTCAATTCAAATAAATCAAATAGAAGAAACAGTAAATAATATTCTGCCTCTAGCCAATGAAGATGACAAGGCACGTATATTTTTGGCGTTCAGGGGTCTTTATGGAAATATAGAAGCGGCTAGTTTGCTGATTAGAGATTATGATACAACCCAGGATAGAATTTCTATAATTCAGGAAGCCTCAATCATTTCACTAAATAAGATAAAAACTATTCTTAAAGAGAACCAGAAAAATGGCAATATTTTTATTGGAGAAAATGCTAGTGCAAAATATAGAATTTCTTTCATTCAGCAACTAGAATTTACGTCAAAAGATGACCTGCTTAATGTTCTAAATTCTGTTCTCTATCTGTTTATAAGCATGTCACCTCGCATGTATATGTCAAGTAGTGAAGAGAATAGGCTCACTTTACTAGAAACAGTGAATTCTATTCCTAAAAATCAATATAAAAGTGTTGTAGACTTAACAACGGGCATTATAGACAGTGAAAACGATGATATAGAAGATCTAATTTCTATACTTAAAGAAGCAATCTCTATTAGAGAAGATATAAGAGAGAGAGTTACAGATGGCGCTCAATTTCTGATTAAGGGCAACCAATACAGTATTAAGGAAAGAATTTCTATAATCAGAGGATTTATAGAAAAAAAACATTTCTTTTCCACAGTAAATAGTGAATTATTCTTTGAAGCGATGGATCAAATTCCAGAAGGGAAAAGAAAGGATATTATAGATATCTTAATCCAAGAAAATTTTACAATAACAAAAGAAATACTTCCAGAGGATACCTTACTACATATAGCTATAAGAAATAACCATTCAGAAGTAGCAATGAAATTGATAGGAATGCAAATGGGTCTAAATGATGCAAATGAGCAAGGGCAGACTCCCCTTCACGAAGCTGCTATTCAAAACCAACCTAGGATAGTAGAGGCATTGCTTGCGAATGGAGCCAACAAGGTTGTAGTAGATAAACTAGGGCTTTCACCTCAACGTTACGCCGAAGGTCGTTTTGATAGCTCGAAGTCAGGTTTAGTAAACGAACTCAGAGATTATACTATTCAGGTCAGCCCGTTAGAACAAATGAGATGGTGGCTTGTCTTTACTTTCAACGCTCCATATAGAGAGTTTGAAGGCATGAATGTTGATGAGATATTAGACGAGTTAACAAATTTTTATGAAAAATTTCTTGATGAAAACAAAGATATTGATCAACTCCCCCCTGCTTTTACCCAGGAAAACCGCAAAAAATCTTTGGAAATTTTACAGGAATCATTTGAAACTGTTCTTGTGAATGACTCAAGCGATCTGTTTCAAAAATATCAAAACAATACAACTCTAATGCTACAAACGGGATGGATAAAGCCAACACATGCCACTGTAGTTGTTATTTCAGGTAATACTTTATATAGATGTAATAGAGGGTATACCAGTCTTAAAATCAATCCTGGAATTGAAGTCTTTAAGATAACAAAGCCAGAAGCCATGTCGCCCGCTATTTTTGAAAAGCTTATAAAAGCAGAAGATCAAGCATTTGTAGAAAGAGATATCGATGAGATACTTGGCCTAGAAAGAACAGAGCACATTGATATGCAACCTCAAAAAATTGGTAACTGCGGCTGGGCTAGTGCTAAAGCTGGTTTATTAGCCTTATTGCACACATTCATACCTAACCTAAACACTGCTAAAGAGATCTATAAACGCTTTACAAGTGAACATAGATATGACGTCTTGAAAAGAGCTGTAGAACTGTTTCATGATCTAAAACAAATGACGTATTTTGACAGAGATTTGATGGGATATGCTAGAGATAAATTCATGGCAAATAAACATATCAGTCAGAGTAAGAAAGATGAGATAAATAGCATGGTCGAAGAATTGCTCGCTAGTAAGAATATCTCTCGCATCTAGGGTAGTTGAAAAGGCCTTGTAGTTCTTACGAATTCCAGGAAAAATTGACTAAATGAGTTTTCGTTCTCCCTTTTGACTGTCTGAGTGAGAAGATACTCTATCATTTCGAACGAGAAATCGATTATTGAATTTCATAGGAACCGCTTCTCCTTCAAATAGCAGATCCCCTCCAGTCTTAATCACATGGATATGCAAATGCGGCTCACCTGTATTTCCCGAATTTCCAACTCTACAAAGCGGCTGGCCTTGACTGACTGAATCTCCTTTTTTCACAAGAAAGCTGCCCTTTTGGATGTGGGCGAGAAGAAGAGTCGTTTGCGAGGAGGGCATTTCAATGGTAAGATAATTTCCGGCAGGATGATCCGGGTCCATAATGCTTGGCTCAAGATCCGGATAGCCATCTACGACCTCTATCACTTTTCCATCACACGGGCTATAAATTGTATCCCCATAAATATTATAATCGTCTACAGCTTGGGCATTCAATTTTTTACATCTAAAACCAAATCGATTGAGCTTCACAATATCAAGCGCATATTTTTGAGCATCTACTTCTTGGTGGTAATTTGTAAACACACTATTACCTCCATGAACTATATAGTAGTCTCCATTTTTTAGAGGAAAATCGATATTAATCGCTTTAGGAATCTGGAAAGAACTCAAAATAATAGTAGTTACGATCCCAATTGACAACAAAGCGATAGTGCTTGTGCACAAGGCTGTAAAAATATAACGCCGTGTAACTTTGAGAAAATGCCTTTTTTTATTTAGATAAGACTTTATCACAGCAAAGAACAAGGCAATGAGCATGACGTATCGCATATAATAACCAGTAATATCCATTGCCCATGCTTCAATAAAAAATAGATAGGTGATGAATCCCGCGCTAGCTGAAGTAGACAGAAGCCATTTCAGTAAATTTTCGGAGCGGTTTTTCCAAATTCTCACTAACAAAAAAATAGGAAGTACTTGATAGATGAGAAACGATATCAAGTAGAGAATGTTCACTGTCTTTTTCCCTCCTATTGGATTGAAAATTATACATACCGATGAGTTATAGTCCATTCAGTTGGAGATTTCACAGATTGGAATCAAAATTTTTGCGTCCAATCTGCAACTGAATCGACATACTGTAGTCGCGCTTGCTTAAGGCGACTTAGGCAAAAAGTTGGTTGCTCCTTAAAAAACGGGATAGTATGAACTGATCTTGTGACCATTTGATGGACACGAAGAATATAGATATAAAGTTTAAGAAATTTTTACAAAAAACAATGAATATCGAGCAGGCTTTTTCTCCTAAAAATGAAGATATTGATTTCTTGAGTCGAAAGATTAACGAGGAGTCCAAGGCCATTGGTATTAATCAAGAAGCCTATCCCTTTGCTTTTTTCATAAGAGGTGGAAACGGGCAAATTATCGCTGGATGTAATGGATGGGTCATCTATGGGTCTATATATACCGATCAATTATGGGTTCATATTGACTACAGAGGACAAGGGTGGGGACGGAAGTTGATGGACAAAGTGCATGAATATGGATCTGAAGCGGGCTGTAAATTTGCAACTGTTGCCACAATGAGTTTTCAAAATGCCCGAAAGTTTTATGAGCATCTGGGATATCGATGCGACTTCGAACGCAAGGGTTATGCGAATGGAGCTACTTGTTGGTTTTTAAGGAAAAGCATTTGATACATATTGAATGACGTTGCAAAAAATAGCGAATACAATTCGATATTTGACGAAAGGTACCATAGGCCATCTGGAGGCTTTTAACTATGAGGCACTATAAATTAATAATTTAGACATCAAGCCTCTTTCCCATATCAATGCTCTCTGTAGAGAGCCCTGGTTTATAATCATTAAAGGGCATTCTTTGATATCCAAGCTTTTCATAAAAAGGGTGGGTTGGTGAGTAGGCATGTAGATGGATCACTATTTGTCCCTGTTGTCTAAGCCATTTTTCAATGATTGTTAAAAACCTCAACCCGTATTTCATTCTTTGAAAAGGAGTATCAATAGCGAATGGTCTCAAAGCACATTCAACATCAGATAAGAATTCTATATGAGCTACTCCAATTATGACCACTCCCCTATATAGTACAAAATGATAGTGTTTGGGATCAGATAAAGTGGGATGGTTTCGATCGTATTTGCGATGAGTCCGCTTAAATATTTGTTCTTCTCGGATGCGATGATACTCTTCCCATTCTCGATCATGCATGCAAAAATTTACACTTAGGTCATTATAGCTCGCTTTATTTAATATTGATTTAATAAATTCATTCTTTCCAAGGTTATATCCAGTAAATGCATTATCGAATTTTTCATACGATGAAGGATGTTTAAGCAACTCCTCTTTTAGTTTTCTATATTCAATGCGGGCTTGCTTGTGTGATCTTAAATAGTTGCGAAAATAAAGATTCAAATTAACAAAAGCATGGTCACTCCCCACCACGTGCAAATTAACTTTTATTTTAGATGTATTTTTTGAGAAGTAATAGCGTAGAGGAATGTTCAACTCACCTTTGAAGGTGTAGCCTATTTTTTCAAGAGCTAGACTCTCATCTAGACAATCAATAACACAAATAATATCAATGTCTTGCTTGCCGTATAAGCCAGGGATAGATGTAGATCCAATATGGTGAACAGCAAGACAATGTACATTTAATATATTTTTTATATTAGCAGCTTCCTCTTCAAATGTCTGAGGCCAAATCGGATTGTAGGGAAATATTTCAATATGCTTTCTTTTCTTCACTTGAACCAGGTTGATTATTACTTTTTTACCTCTTTAAAAGGAAGGTATTTAAAATGGTATTAACTACAGATTCTTTCTTTGGTTATTCGAAAAACATTACACTTGGATTCAGGATTATCTTAAATTTGTATTTAAATAGGATTGTAATACTGACCATCGATGAAAACCAACATTTTTACGATAATTTTGAATGCAGACATAATATCTTGGAATAACCTCTGTTAGGCCGCTTAAGATTGATAAAGCCCTGAAAGCTTTGACGCGGCTAGAATGTAAATTTTCCAACTCATTCTGCTATATCTTCACCCTTCCCTACCTGGCACTAACCTCCTTAAATCATAACTAATAATATCTTTTTAATTTTTTAATATTAAGACACCAATAACAATTAATTAATAATAATTAATTAATAATAATTATTATTAATCAAATAATTTATCAACAACCATATGTTATAATATTTATTATTTTAAACAATAATGAATTTATAATATGTCTGCTAATATTACTAATTTTATGAGAGCCCAAAATAATGTGAACCGTTTCCGAGCTCCCCAAGAAAAAAGGGTAAAAGAGAGAAACGAGGCCATACAAGAGGTTTTTCAAAACACTATTACCAATCCGGATGACGAGGCTAATTTAAATAGATATGAAGTCAAACACGCTAACAGGTCCAACCCAATATCAAGAGCAAAATGGGAGAAAAAGAGACATTTTATCTTAGGCGCCCATAACTTTATCGTAGAATGCCGAAACAGAATAAGAAAAAGCGATTTTATATCTCACGGTCAATCCTCACTGCAATTACAAGAAGCAGCTGTGCTCAATACAAGAACTGAGAGCACAGCAAGAATGAGAGGAATTTGTACCGGATCTGTCCTGTCATTTTTCAAAGAAGTTCACAATAGAAAAAACGTTAGGATGGCTACTCCTAAATTCGAGAACACCATGCCTGTGGAAGCCTATTTATTTCATAAGATATCTAAAGTTTATCTTGATGAAGAAACCATGGATAAAGTCAATAAAGGAGTGGATTTAATTAACTCAATGCTAATATCAGGAGAGGGTTTAGCTCGTCTCCGACGGGAGTTTGGTGAAGGATACGTAGATGTATATGAAAGAATTAAATTATTATGGGATGGCTCTTTGATGGAAGAAAAGGCGGCTGTCAACGCTGTAAGAGAAAAACTACCCACTAATGAACTTAAATTTGCTTTTTCAATGGTTTATGAATTCTTGACAGATACCAATACTGTGCAGAAACCTTCCGATTTAAAAACAGGTCATTGATATTCAATTTAATTGATTTCAAGATAGAGAAATCTAGTGATGACCTTGATCCAGGGACTCTTGCCTCAAGGCTTTCCACCCTTGATGAAGGTTTTTATTATATCAGTATACCCACTGTGAAAGCAGAAGGTACCGGGCGCCATGCTTTAGGATTTATCCATGATAAAGAAGGGATATATTTCTTAGATCCAAACTTAGGAATAGTAGAACTCAAAGAGTCTGATAAAAATGATATTCATGGCATTTCAGCTCGGTGTTTTGCGACATATTCCGGAAAGAAACCTTCTGAGCTAAAGACTTGGGAAGGAATAGAGGCTGCTCTTAGGGAGATGGGTTCAGAATGCAACCTTTTTAAGGTTAGCCCTAGATAACTGATAATCTTGCAGTAGGAAGAGCTCAAATTCATATTTGCATGAACTGGCGTTAATCCGCTCTCATTTGTTTTGTCCACACATATGCATTTCGAAACACCTGTAGCCAGGGGGAATCTTCAGCCCAATCTTCAGGATGCCAAGAATGTTGTATACTTCTAAAAACCCTCTCAGGATGGGGCATCATGATAGTAACTCGTCCATCCGAGGTTGTGAACCCCGTCACTCCTTGAGTTGATCCATTGGGATTAGCGGGATATTTCTCAGTAGGATTTCCATAGTTATCTATGTATCGCAAAACGACATGAGTAGAAAGATTGGCCTCTTCGACTCTTCCTTCGCCATGTGCCACCACGATGGGAATACGAGAGCCCACCATTCCTTGAAAAAAGATGGAGGGGGAAGGGGTGATTTCTACCATACAGACCCTTGCTTCAAAACTTCCCGATCGATTGGGGAGAAAACGGGGCCAATGTTCTGCACCTGGAATTAGATCTTTTAAAAGGGAAAACATTTGGCATCCGTTACATACTCCTAATGCAAAGGTATCTTCTCGATGGAAAAACCTCTCAAATATTTGGCGAGACCGCTTGTTATGTAAGATAGAATGGGCCCATCCTACTCCCGCTCCTAAAACGTCTCCATAGGAAAAACCCCCACTCGCGACGAGGCCTTGAAAATCTTCCAAATCGATTTTTCCAGAGAGAATATCATTCATATGTATGTCCACAGAGGTGAATCCTACGCGGTCAAAAGCCGCAGCCATCTCTAAATACCCATTGGTTCCTTGTTCTCGTAAAATGGCTACTTTGGGTCTATGGTTTCCATCAGGTAATGAAGATTCTAAAGAGAAGGTAAGACGGCTATGCAAACCGACATCATTCGTATCAAGCTTTTGAGTATGTTCCTCTAAAGCTGTGACAGGATTATCTCTGATTGACTGAATTTGGAAGGTAGTTTGTCCCCATAGGTCACGGTAAAAACTCCACGCATTTTCTAGCACTTTTTTTCCTTTGCTACGAACGCAAATCTGAAAGTCATCTGTGAGATGCCCTATGGTATGACAAATCGATTCAATGGCATGTTTTTTAAGTATTTGCAGCACCTCTCTTCGATCTTCTTTGCGAATTTGTATAAGAGCTCCTAATTCTTCGTTGAAGAGAATGGAAAAGGTATCTTCACCAAGACACGTTAAATCGAGTGTGATTCCCGTATGCCCTGCAAAAGCCATTTCCAAGGCGGTCACGAAAAGTCCGCCGTCAGATCGATCATGGTAGGCAAGGAGCAGTTTCTTTTCTAGAAGCTCTTGTATAGCTTGGAAGTAGTATTTCAATACTTCGGGATGATCGATATCAGGGGGATGGTCTCCTATTTGATTGAAAACTTGTGCAACGCAAGATCCGCCGAGTCGATTTTTTCCCTCCCCTAGATCAATAAGCATGATTTCTGTCTCCCCTTTATCAAGACGAAGCTGGGGGGTAACTGTTTTTCTGACATCATGCACAGGGGCAACAGCTGTGATATTTAATGAGAGAGGGGACGTTACTTTGTAAGCTCGACCTTCCTCTTGCCATACAGTTTGCATGGAAACCGAATCTTTCCCCACAGGGATAGCGACACCCAGAGCAGGACAAAGCTCTATTCCAATTGCATGCACTGCTTCATAAAATCCCGCCCCCTCTCCCGGGTGGTCGACAGCTACTTGCCAATTTGCGGATAGCTTGATGGCTTCTATCTCTCTAATATAGGTAGAAGCGATGTTGGTGATTGCCTCTCCTACAGCCATGCGTGCAGAAGCCGCATAGTCGAGAAGTGCAAGAGGAGGGCGTTCTCCTAAGGCCATAGCCTCTCCAGTATATCCTTCAAAAGAGGTCAGAGTGACAGCAGCATCAGCTACAGGAACTTGCCAGGGGCCCACCATTTGATCTCTTGCAACCAAGCCTCCAACAGAACGGTCTCCAATGCTTATGAGAAAGGTTTTTTCTGCCACGGTGGGAAGGGAGAGAACTCTTTTAACTGCCTCTTCCAATGAAACCCCTTGGAGACAAAGTGGGGTTGTAGATGGTTTCCTCCTATCATCATACCGGTGCATACGGGAGGCTTCTCCGAAGAGCAGTTCCAGGGGTAGATCGACCGGTTCGTTATTAAAATAGGAATCGACAACTTTGATCTGTTGCTCTTTCACAACAGTGCCAACCCTGGCAATTGGACAATTCTCCCGCCTGGCAATTTCTTCAAACTTTTCTGTCAATGAGGGAGAAAGCACTAACACATGACGCTCTTGAGCTTCGTTACACCAAATTTCTGCAGGAGTCATTTGAGGTTCAGCATTTGGAATAGCACGCAACTCAATATGACACCCTAAATACTCGGAATGAACGATTTCAGCAATAGCATTGGAAAGGCCTCCTGCACCCACATCATGGATAGAGAGAATAGGACTCTCTTCCTCCAAAGAGGAGCATCTGTCAATCACCTCTTGGCATCGCCTTTGTAGTTCTGCATTATCTCTTTGTACAGAAGCGAAGTCTAAATTTTTCTCATTAGTTCCAGCAATCATGGAGGAGGCTGCTCCACCCCCCAGGCCGACCAACATAGAGGGGCCGCCGAGAATAAAAATAGGATCTCCCGGAGATATTTTGGCTTTATGGGTCAGAGGCGATCGAATTTGACCTATACCACCCGCAAGCAGAATGGGCTTATGATACCCTCTTATCTCTCCCCTTTCTTCTAGTTCAAAGGTGCGAAAATACCCAATAAGGTTAGGCCTTCCAAATTCATTATTAAATCCAGCACTTCCCAAAGGACCTCGAATCATAATTTCTAGAGAAGAAGCGAGGTGAGAAGGCTTCCGAGAGAAGATTTCCCAAGGTTGAGGTGAGTTGGGAAGGTGAAGATTAGAAACAGTAAATCCTGTTAATCCTGCTTTGGACCTTCCCCCTCTTCCTGTCGCTCCTTGGTCTCGAATCTCTCCTCCAACTCCAGTGGCTGCACCGGGGAAAGGAGAAATGGAGGTAGGATGATTATGCGTCTCTACTTTTACGATGATAGGGAGATCTTCTTCTTGATATTCATAAACATGAGTTTCAGGATGAGGGAACAATAACAATCCCCTCCACCCCTTTATAACAGCGGCATTGTCATGATAGGCTGAAAGAAGGTTTTTTGGGCTTTTTTTGGAACTATTTTTGATCATATCAAAAAGAGTGAACGGTTTTGCCTCTCCGTCGATATGCCAGGCTGCATTAAAAACCTTATGACGACAATGTTCCGAATTCACCTGAGCAAACATCATCAATTCGATATCATGAGGATTTCTGTTCAATCTGGAATAGTTTTGGAACAGATGGTCGATTTCATTTTCTGATAGGGCAAGACCTAGATTGCTATTGGTTTCAAACAAAATGTTTCGCCCATTTTTTAAAAGGGGCAACATCGTTAAAGAAGAGGGGGTTTTTTTCTGAAAAAAAAGCTTCCCATCCTCGAGATCTGTCACCAGACTTTCCATCATACGATCATATAAAAGGGGTGTGATCTTTTTAAGATCCTCTTGTGTGAGACAGTGCCCTTTGCGGGCAATGAAACAGTAAGCGATCCCTCTTTCAATATGATTGATTTTTTTGAGTCCGCAATTATGAACGATATCGGTCGCTTTTGAAGACCAAGAAGAAAGAGTTCCCAAACGAGGAATCACGAAAAAGGGTTTTGTTTCATACGCAGGGTTGAAAGACGTTGCATTAAGCAGTTCTTTAAGAAGAGCAGTTTCCCTTTCAGAAAGTTCTTGATCTACATCGATAAAATAAAAATATTCAGCATGTAGTTTTTGTAGAGAGGAGAGCGATTCGCATATTTTTTGCTGTAGTTTGTCATAAGCTACATTGTTTGATAGTTCTTTTCCCTGTAGGAGGATGACTTGGGCAGTCATATGAAGATTTAAAAAAGAAAAGAGAAGAAGCAAAAAAGCGACCATACAAAACATCCCTTCAATAGGAAGTCGATTTTGACAAATCTTTGAATTTTCCATAATGATTTTATACCTATCAATTATGGGTTCTGACTACTGAGGGCAGGGTAAGGTGAGATTGTTAAAATCTTTTTCAAACTCTTTGATCATTTTTAGTATCAATTCCCATTGCGGAACTTTTCGGAAAAACATGGCGTTCATAAGCGCATAGTCCTTCTTGAGTTCCCCCAAGATTTGATTTGGTGGAACAAGTTTTAAGGATCCTTTTCGGGCAGAACCATAGTTCGCCCAGTTCGATGCAAAGTAAAGACTCTTATGGTTTGCAACACGTTCAAGTAGGTCAGATTGATCAAGTGCAGTTTTCCTTATTTCTGAATTCAATAAACAGAAAAAATCATAAAAGTGTCGCGAAAGTCTGCGTGGCAATTTTTTATGCTCTGGAAGGTGAGCGTATTGGTGAAGGAGTGTCGCTTTCTCCCAAAAAGTCCGTTCAGCACTTAAGACACGCACCCAAACTGCAGATTCCTGAATTTTTTCTTTTAAAGCTTCTTTTACATAGCTCTGTATTTTATGCTCGCTGATCGGCCAGTGTTCAGATCTTGCACCCATTTCGATTTTCACGATTGGGCGGATATAGCCGGTTTTTGAAGATTGGCTTGGGTATTCAAACAGAAGTGTTTGGCTACAAGGGTCATTCTGATCAGATAAAATTGCCCATCCATCGGTTGTTCCAAGTTTTACAGCAATAGCCTCTTTTAAGGAGTCTAATATCTTTGTTTGAACATAATGAGAGCAAGCTTGAGAAAGATTATTCAAAATTTTACCTTGCTTTTTCTTTGAAGGAGCACTTTCAGGATCTCTCGGTGGGCTGAAACCTAAATAGTCTCTTTCAATCGAAAGGTCAATATCTTCAGAAAAACGATGAATCACTCGATAGATTTTTGAAAGGGAAGTGCCGCCTTTGAACGTAAGTTTTGTTTTTAATTCATCTAGAGAAAACAGTCTATCAAGAATCCATACGACCCAATAGTCTTTTTCGATAATTTCAAAAGGAATACTCAGCTTATCAGCAGCTGTTCTGAAAAAGAGTTCTCGTTCATTTTGTGGTAAGAGATGGATTTCATTCATGGCTTGAGCTCCATAATTTCAAAAACAAGGGATCGTATCCATGCGGGCGCAAACCGCATATTTTTTCTGATTTCTTCTTCCCTTGAGTTTTTAAGGAATTTGGCTATTTGAGTACGTACTTTGTCAACAATGTGATCTTTCCCTAAGTTTTTAAGTGCTTGAATCAATAGACCTTCTCTAGTTCCGGCAGATGACATGACTTTTTTAGCAGCCTTTTTGAAAACGATTTCCTGATTACCTATTTTGACTTTTCTCGAAGGGCCTTCTGTTAAAAAGGTGATTTGACCGGGAACTTGCTCCGAAAGGCCGACTAAATTTGCAGCGTGTGCACCGGTTGGCTGTATTTGCACTCCATTTTTTTCAGCAATTGCTTTAGCCACTTCATTTAAATCAGGTGGGATTAACCCCAATACTTCGTGCTCCTTTGGATAGTCATAAACTCCCTGTGTGAGACGCCTAATCATCTTTTTTTTATGGAGGTTTGAGAGGGCCTTTCGAATGGAGGCATCACTACCTAGGTCCAAGAAATGCATTGGTGTGAAGCACCAGCCTGGGCCATATTCCATAATCTTATTTTTAATCTTAAGTTCAATACCCTGTCGCATTTTGAATACCACTGTTTTTCACAAAAATAGCACTTTTTTGTGAAAAAAGCAAGCTAGGTCAACAAGTTCACAAAAATAGCACCTTTTTGTGAAAAAATATTTAACCTAATTAGCCTAAACAACATAGTTATGGTTTCTTTCTCATCGGCGCTCGGTCGATTTAGATAGAGCACCAAATGTCGGTAGTCCTAAACATGTAGTGATTTCAAATTATCATTGTACTCACAAATGAACATCTTGATAAGTCCGATATGATTATCAAGTTTTTTTGAGAATGAAAGTGTCTTTCGAACTAGTCGTGCGCATCG
>JBAPRV010000108.1:0-6541 GCA_049281295.1 Chlamydiales bacterium | reverse complement strand
GAGTAGATAGGCGGCCACTTTGGACCCTCCTTCTATGTAATCAAGAATCAGCTCTTGCCTTTTTTTATCGGAAAAATCACTTGCTTTTTCTTGCTCCTTAAAATGGTTTTCAAACCGATCCCACCCTCCTTCCAAAGCCATTTCTAAAATCAACTTTCTTTGAATTGGGAGGTGGGTTCGAATAAACAGCATCTCAAAGATGAGAAACTCAGGCCGATGGCAAAAATAGGTGATAAGCTCGGAATCGGCCTTTTTAATCCCGGCTTTTTCAAGCTCTAAAAAAAGCCCTTTTGACGTGAAAGGCCACGGCTGTCTTTTAATAAATTGGATAATGTTTTGATAGTCTTGAGAATTCAAGTTGGGAAAAACGGTAAGTGCTGTATCTTCGAAAACTAACCTTTTAGGCGTCCCCGGATAATTCTCTATAGCCCCAACAAGATCTACGTGATGATACCCTACGAGGACACCTAGAGCGAGATCACGCACCCGATATCCCTCTTCAACCACTCGTTCATCACTCAATAATTCTACCAATTGATCAAATGAAAGTGATTGAAATTCAGAATTTAAGGGAAGAGATTCCCACTCTACATCCACGTTTGGCCGAAAAGCAAAATGAAGAGGATTACCACGAACCAGGAAATAAAAGAAGATAGCTATAAAGGCTATATTGAGTATTCCACTCAAAATTAAAGTTTGTAGGAGCCAGACAGGTTTTTTTGACATTCTCTTGTAACTTTAGCGCTTGAACGGTAAAATCTCCTACAAAAAACGCATTATGAAGATCCCTTTTTCCTGGTTAAAAGAATACTTCCCCGATCTTCCCTCTCCTGAGGAAGTTGCTGAAACTTTAACCCTTCTTGGCCTTGAAGTGGAGGCTATCGACACTAAGGAGGGGGAATCGATTTTAGAGATAGCGCTCACTCCAAACTTAGCTCACGCAGCCAGTTTACAGGGAGTTGCTCGTGAGCTGGGAGCTGTTTGGCAAAAAAAACCCCTCTTTCCCAAGCTCTCGAGTGTAGAAGAGCAAGAAGCACGTATCGAAAACGAGACCTCCGTTAGGGTTGAAAATAGCGAAGCGTGCCCTCGTTATGCTTGCAGGTTGATCAAAGACGTATCAGTGGGACCCTCTCCCGAGTGGCTTAAGAAACGGGTGGAACACTGTGGAGTGCGCAGCGTCAACTCCATTGTCGATATAACCAATCTCGTCCTCTTAGAAAGAGGCCATCCCTTACATGCTTTTGATTTTGATAAGTTGGAAGAGAAGCGGATTTGGCTGCGGCACGCAAAGCGTGGAGAAACTCTAGTCACGCTCGATAACAAAACTCATGAGCTCAGCGAAGAAATTTTGCTGATTTGCGATGGCAAAAAACCTGTTGCCATTGCGGGTGTAATGGGATCTTTAAACACGGAAGTGGATGATAAAACCCAAAGCATTCTTCTTGAGTCTGCCTTTTTTGAACCGAAACAAGTGAGGCGTTCCAGCAAAGAGACAGGGATTCAAACAGAGGCTTCCTATCGATTTGAGAGAGGTGCAGATCCCAATGGGGTATTGGAAGCTCTCGATCGAGCTGCTTCCTTAATCTGTGAGATAGCAGGAGGAAAAGTGTTGAAAGGAGTGATCGACACTCAAAAAAGTCCTTTTCCTCCCGTTGTAACACAATGCCGTCTGGCACGCCTGAATCAAATTCTGGGCACTAAACTCTCTATGAGTGAAGTGGAAACTATATTTCGCAGCCTTGGGCTTTCGATCCGCTCTTTAAAAGGAGATATCATCGAAGCCTCCATACCTACCTATCGGCACGATATTCATCACGAAATCGACTTAATCGAAGAGGCAGCCCGTCTTTATGGGTTTAACCATATCCATCAAAAGAAACGGGCATCCTATCGAAGCGGCCTTCTCCCTCACGGATGGGCTTTTTCTTTCGAAAGAACCCTTCGTAAAATTTTGATGGGAGAGGGGCTGCAAGAGTTTTTAACCTGCGATCTCATCAGTCCTTCAGAGGCAGAACTGATCACACCACATGATCTCGCCCATTCCCTTATTCCCCTGCTCAATCCACACTCTCTTGATCAATCAGTCCTGCGTCCCTCCCTTCTTCCCGGATTGCTCTCTACCGTGAAACACAACATAGATCACGAAATCCACTCTATTGCAGGTTTTGAAGTAGGACGTATTCATATTAAGTCGAAAGAGAAATACCAAGAGCCCTCTGTCGTCTCCATAATACTCACCGGCAAAGTAGCCACCCCCCATTGGCAGACAAAACCCATTGATGTGGATTTTTTTCACTTAAAGGGAATGGTTGAAAACTTGTTGGAAGGGCTGAAAATTGAAAAAACTCAATTTGTGTTCAGCCGCCATGAGCATTTCCATCCCGGAAGGCAAGCTTCCATTCATATTAACGATCTAGAAATAGGGATTATGGGCGCGGTGCATCCCAGGATTCTCAAAAAAATAGGAATTGCCCAGCCGGTCTTCTTTGCTGAAATGAACATAGAAGACTTAAAGCAGGCAATAAAACCAAAAATTGAAATGACCCCCCTGCCTCTTTATCCCGCCTCATCCAGAGATTGGACTTTTACCCTTCATGAAAGCTATCCCATGGAGGATGTCTTTACTTTGATCGAAAAGAGAGGCTCTGAACTTCTCGAATCAGTATCTTTGCTTGACGTTTATCAAAGCGAAAATTTAGGATGTGAATGGAAAAACGTAACATTGCGGTTTATTTATCGTGATCGAGAGAAAACAGTTTCTTTTCAAGAGATCGAAAAAGAACATGACAGAATTTCGAGTTATGTGTGGAATCAGCTAAAAAAATCCAGTAAAGTGAAGGAGCAACCATGATAAAAGCACTACCCTACCTCACACTCTCTTGCCTACTTATTCTCCTCCCTGGCTGTAGCGGCAGCCGTCAATATAATAATGTGGTTAAGGAGCTTTATGTTCACAAGTACGGCGTGCCAGTAGTCAAATCTGACTGGGAGAATCAAGGAAAAGATGGCAAAGTAGTTCAATTAAGAAAAGACGGCGTCACAGCAGCGCTAAGTTTTTCAAAAGGGATTTTGCATGGCGAAACCACCTTTACTTTCCCGAATACCTCCACTATTCACCTCATTGAAACTTATGACCAAGGCGAGCTTGTAGCCCGAAGGGAAAACTACACCAGCGGAGTTCCTATGAGAGAGGAAGTCTACGAACAGCAAACGCTAATTGCCCTTACACAATGGTACGAAGACGGAACCCCTTCTGTCACTGAGACTTATCAAAATGAGCTTTTGCAAAATGGAGAGTACCGTACTCAGCTTAATGTCGTAGAATCTTCTGTTCGTAACGGAGAAGGGATTCGAATTTGTCGAAACATTGAGAGCGAGCTTATCTCAAAAGATACTATTCAAAATGGAGAAATGGTCGAGCAGGTGACCTATTATACTAACGGCGACCCTGCTATGATTACTCCCTATGAAAAAGGGCTTATTCATGGAATGCGCCTCACATTTCTTCCAGGAGGCCTTCCCAAAACCGTTGAACAATGGGTTGAGGGAGCGCAAGAAGGGATTACTATCGCTTATCAAAACGGAGAAAAAGTAGCTGAGATCCCCTATCTTCAAGGAGCAAAAAATGGAATTGAATATAGATATCGTGATGAAACACATCTTGTAGAAGAGATCAGCTGGAAAAATAATGTTCAACACGGCCCCAGGAAGATTTATGTAGACGGGGAAACCAAAATCGAATGGTTTCACCAAGGTGAGCTGGTAAGCCACGCCGCTTATGAGCGCCTGAATGCCCCAAAACATCCTATTTAAGCCGATCCTTTGAAGCTGTGCATTTTAGTTTCAATCAAAACGGACAAAGACCGGATCAAACGCGTCTCTCTGTCAATAAATGAGAGTGGATTTGCCTATCAAATCTTAGGGACGCCCAGTTCCCGTCTCATCTTATGCATAAGAAATTTTTTTGAAAATTATCAAAACGGATATCCACTGCCCCCTCTAGAGTGGGGCAGCGTGACTCCATTTACCGAAAAGGTGCTTAAAGTCCTGCAGACTATCCCCTTTGGAAAAACTCTCACATATGGAGAGGTCGCTCGTCAACTAGGCCAGCCCAAAGCAGCCCGAGCTGTTGGGGGCGCTTGTAGAAGCAACCCATTTCCCCTTTTTCTTCCTTGCCATCGCGTTGTGGGCTCTTCCTCAATTGGAGGTTTTTCGGGGGGCATCGATTTAAAAAAAATCTTATTGAATTTCGAGATATCAAAAAGTTTATTGTAAACCATTTTTCTTTATGTTAAAACTTCTTTAAGATAGAAATAGGTTTACTAACATGTACGTGGCCCCTTCTTCGCCTCAACCTTCTACCTCTCCCTCAGCATGGCAACAAAGGGTATTAGTATCGGGGACTCTTGCCGCTATTACCTCTTTAGCCCTGGTGATTTTAGCTGGCTCTGCCGTCCCTATAGGGGTCGTTGGATATGCCCCTGTCGTCCTCGTTGACGTTTTCTTTTTAGTGGTCTTTGCGCTCTCGTGCTGCCAAAAGCAAAAAGCCTCTTTGCAACTTCAATATCAGCGTCAGATAGCCGCTGAAGATGAAAGACCTTTTATCCCAAATACAATGCAAGTAAGTGAACCTTTCCGGAGAGCAAGAGAACTCGGTACTGCGATGCGTCCCCACTTTTCTCTCACAAAAAACATCCTTATTGCGGCCTTAAGAAATTACCACAGAGACGATACTAAAGAATTTCCAGGTATAAGAGAGGGTATGGATATTTTAGCTGAGGAGATCTCCAGTATTTTTGAAAGAGATCCCCAACGGCTTTTCCTTCTTATCTTGCATTTCCAAGCTGCCAGCCAATATAACCGGGCAACCATGAAAAATTTGCTGGATGAAAATCGAAGCAACTCAGGTTTTTTCCGAAGGTTTCACGAAGCCTTCGATGGCTCTTTAAGACGTCCGCTTGAAGAGGTAGTCCAAACCCATCTTTTTGATCAGGATCGGGAGCTAAACCGAATGATTGGAAATTTACGCAGATATTCTCAGCGGTTAGAAAGTATAAGGGGACGATACGAAGGCCGTGATATCACGGATGATTCCTGGGCCCTGTTTTGGTATTTTGTAAGATATGTTAAAACAAAAGGCGAGTATGAATCGACCCTTGGTGAGATTGTCATCCATCTCTTAAAAAATCAATGGGAAAGACAATTTGGCGATCGCTTCTATTCCCTGGCTCCTAGAGCGAACATGAATGCTTTCATCACTTTTTTTACAAATATTCAGCCTCGCCTCACAGAGTTTAGTGAGGATTCCAATGCTGAACAACGGATAGGTCAACTTTATAATGATATCGCTTGTTCACAAAATCGAGGTGATATGGATCGAATCATTGGTAATTTGGCGGGTGATATTTTTCCAGGCATGTTAGGTGACGCGCTTCAATGGACAGGCGATCTAGTGGATGTTCTTTTCAACAATTCATCAGTAGATAGTCAAGCACTTATTGCTCAGCTTGAATCTGTAAAGGAAGCCTACGAAGAGAGTGGAATTTTGAACCGTCAAGGTATTCAAACACTCCTCAGTTGGATCCCTAATAGATGGATCCCCAAGGGATGGAAAGAAAGCGCAGTGAAGCAAGGTGTCAATAAATATATTGATAGCTTGCCTTTCACCGTTAGACAAAAAAGCGAGATAAAAAGGGCGTTTGCCCTGATAATCCCCGAATTATTAGAACCCCTTTACCATGGCACATTGAATCAAGACCATCCTTTCCGGACAAGAGTGCAGAACTTTACCACTCAAATCAGCCGATATGCCATCTACCGTCTCGGGCATCAAAATCTACCCGAAAACCAGCAAGCTCAAAATTAAGCTCAAATCTATATAATTTTATTTTTATTTTCCACATATAATAGTAAATTAAACTTAAACAGTCACTCTTATATATTAGTTTTAAGAGTAAAATTTATATTATACCAAAATAAACAGATTGTAATTTATGTGTATTTTTGTTAAATTTTATTAGATAATTAATAAAATATATTGTTAATATGCAGGTTTCTTTTTCTACAACTCTTTGCTCTGCCTCCCTTTCTACGTGGCATCAGAGGATAGAAGCATCAGCTGCTCTCTCTGCCACCACCACAATCGCCTTAATAATTTTAGCAGCAAGTTCTGTCCCTCTGGGGGTAGTGGGATACTCCCTGCTTTCTGCCACCGCTATTGCCTCTTTAGCAGCCTCTTTTGTCTCATATTACTATGTAGAGAAAGCCTTTCAGCAGCTCCAGGAGATTATTGTTCGTGAAGAAATGCCTGTTGTCCCTGATAAAATACGAACATGCGACTCTTACCAGATAGCAAAAGAAATAAGTGAAAATAGCCGCCCTCTTTTTCCTTTATTGAAAGAGACCCTTAAATCTGCCTTAAGAGACTACCACCAAGATAGCAACCGACAGTTTCCGGCCATCGATGAAGGTATGAGTATTTTATCTGAAGAGATTCACGGCATTTTTGAAGAGCACCCAAGACAGCTATATGATCTTATCT